>PUMJ01000293.1 GCA_003551305.1 Candidatus Brocadiaceae bacterium | reverse complement strand
CGTAGCCGGGCAGCAGGTGCAGGTACTGTTCGTCCCCGAGTTCCTCGCGCAGCCGCGGGAGGGCCTCGACGACCTCGCCCGAGGCGCCGTAGGTCGCGCGTTCCCGGCGCTCTATCTCCCGCACGCCGTCCCCCGTGACCCGCGCGTCGAGACCTTCCAGGACGGCGTCCTCGTCCTCGCCTTCGAGGAGGCGGTCCATGTAGTCGCGGATGGAGACGTCCCTGAGGAGGCGGCCGACGACGTCGAAGACCTTGTCCGAGCCGAGTTCCTCCCGGATGAGCTCCATCTTCTCCATGAGGGTTTTTATCACCTTGCCCTCGCGGGTGTCTTCGGCGGCGAGGTTGAGGATGACGACGGGGTCGTGCGGCTGGCCGTAGCGGTGGATGCGGCCCATGCGCTGCTCGAGGCGGGCGGGGTTCCAGGGCATGTCGTAGTTGACCATGATCCAGCAGAACTGGAGGTTGATGCCCTCCCCGGCGGCGTCGGTGGCCACCAGGTACTGCGCGCCGCCATCGGCGAGCGGCCTGCGGAAGGACTCGACCGCCTGCTCGCGCTCGGTGTAGTTCATGCCGCCGTGGATGTCGGCGAGCCGGCCGGTGTAGCCGATGCTCTGGAGGCGGCGCATCAGGAAGTCGAGGGTGTCCTTGTGCTCGGTGAAGATGATGAGCTTCTCGTCGCGGTACTGCGGGTCTTCGATTATCTCGCGAAGGCGGTTGAACTTCGACTCATCGCCGCGTTCGTAGACTTTTCTGGCCAGTTGCAGGAGGGCCACCACCTGGTCGCGTTCGGCGCGCAGCTCCCCGACGGTGCCGGCCGTGGCGGCGCCGAGGGCTTTCTCTTCCTCCAGCTCGTTCTGCTCGCGTCCGTCCCGGGCTTCTTCTTCGTCGGCGGTGGTGGTCTCGAAGATGTCGCGGACCTCGGGGGCGTTGCGCCGCATGTTGGCCAGTTGCTCATCGGTCAGCCCGCCGGCGCGAACCTGCTCGGCGAGGCCGTTGAGCTTGTCGAGCCGTCGCTCCAGGGAGCGCATCAGGGCGTAGGTGGAGCTCGCCAGGCGGCGCTGGAAGATGCTGCGGGCGAAGTGGGCGGCGGTGCTGTTCAGGATGGCGGCCTTGTTGTAGCAGGTTTTCAGGTACTCGGTGGTCCGGTCGTAGAGGGCTCGCTCGCTGACGTCGCCTTCCGTGAGCCTGTAGCTGAGCGTGTCCGAGAGGCGCAGGGGGTAGATGGGGGAGCCGTCGAATCGGACCATCTCCTCCTTGGTGCGCCGGATCATGTGGCGCCGGCGGGCCTCCCGGGGGTATGAGTTGAAGGCGTCGAGCGTGGTGAGCACGTCGGGTTCGAGCAGGCGCCAGAGGCAGAAGTAGGGGAACTGCTTGCCCATGTGGGGGGTGGCCGTGAGCAGGAGCAGGTGCCGGGCGGACCAGTCGAGCTGCCAGCGGCGGTCGGCGACGTCCACGCCGGCCAGGGCCTCGGCCAGCCGGTAGCGCCGGGTCTTGCGCACGGTCAGGTCCGGGTCGCGGTGCGCGGAGAGCTTGTGGGCTTCGTCAAAGACGACGAGGTCGTAGGGCCGGACCTCGGCTTCCTGGAGACGTGAGAAGGTGCGCTCGCCGGCGAGGGTGTCCACGCTGACGATGAGCAGGTCGCTGTCGGGCCCGACGAAGGGGTTGCCGTCCGCGGCGTCGGAGCCGGCGGCGACCGAGAAGGGGAGGCTGAAGAGGTTTTTCATCTCGCTCTGCCAGTTGCCCACCAGGCCGGCGGGGGGCACGATGAGGACCCGGCCGATAAGGCGGCGCGCGAGCATCTGGCGCACGTAGAGGCCGGTCATGATGGTCTTGCCGGCGCCGGCGTCGTCGGCGAGGAGGAAGCGGAGCCTGTCCCGGGGCAGCATCCGCTCGTAGACGGCTATCCTCTGGTGCGGGAGGGGGTCGACGCGGGAGATCTCGCTGGCGAAGGTGGGGTTGAACAGGTGCCCGTAGGTCAGGCGTTCGGCTTCGGCCACGACGCGGAGGCGTTCGGCGTCGCCCGCGAAGTTGAGGCGCACCGGCGCGGCGGTGGTTTCGTAGCCGCCGTCGGGGTCGTAGGCACGCCCGGGTTCCTCCTCGGAGAGCGCGTGGGGGCCGAGGGCTTCGGCCCTGAGGATCTTCTCCCAGGCGAGGGGCGAAGGGTGCGACTGGGCGTTCTCCCAGCGGTTGACGGTGGCGTAGGAGACCCCGAGCAGTTCGGCAAGGCGTTGCTGGGTGAGTTCGTTCTCCACGCGAAGCCGGCGCACCCGCCGCGGGTAATCGTCCGGCACCGCTGCCTGTTGCTGCTGAGCCATGTGGCGGCCCACCCTGCCCGCAAGGACGCAAGACCAGCCCTATTAGACAGAAGCCGCCTCACCGTGTCAAGGCGTACTTATAACACATGCTATAGGTGCCGATGCCGTGGCGGGGCGGTTACTTGCCCATCTCCTCCAGGTTGTCCAGGCAGTAGGCGATGCACTCGATGGGGGAGTAGCGGTAGCTCTCCTGTTCGACGATGTACCACCGCGTGCCGCCGACGGTCTCGCAGAGCTTGAACATGCGCTCCCAGTCCATGTCGCCTTCGCCGATGAGGGCGCTGTCCACGGAGGTGGAGTATTCCTTCAGGTGGACGGTGAGTGCACGGCCGGGGTAGCGCTCGACGTAGGGGACGGGGTCGCCGCCGCCGTGGAGGGCGTTGCCGGTGTCCAACTGCATCACCACGTCGTCCACGGTGTTGCTGAAAAAGATGTCCCAGGGCAGTTCGCCGTCCATGGGCTCGAACTCGATGGCGTGGTTGTGGTAGCCGACCCACATGCCCTCGGGGCGGACCTTCTCGGAGATGCGGTTGAAGATGTCGGCCGTCTCGCGCCAGGCGTCGGCGGAGTTGCGGCTTTGCTCCGGCAGGCCGGGCACGATGAGGAACTCGTTGCCAAGGGCCTTGTTGAACTCGATGGTCTTCGGCAGTTCATCGCCCATCAGGGTGTCCAGGCCGATGTGCGTGCCGGCGACCTCGAGGCGGAGTTCGTCCAGCATGTCGCGCAGTTCGCGGGCGGAGCGGCCGTAGTAGCCGGCGAACTCGACGCCCTCGTATCCCATGTCGGAAACGGCCTGCAGGGTGGCGTGCAGGTCCTTTTCGCATTCCTCGCGCACGGAGTAAAGCTGCACTGCGACCGGTATCCTGTCCATTGCTGTGGCTCCTCGTTGGGCGATGTGGGGGTGGGAGTGAGTCTGTACGGTCTTTGTAACACGGGCAGCCGGCCGGGTCAAAGTCGCGGGAGGGCCGCACGATGGCATCCAGACCTGGGACGGGAGAATTGACAGCGTGTTGGAGGGCTGCTCAGCTCTTTTCGCGGGTCAGGGTCTGCGGCAGCGGGGATTGCTTGCCTTTCTTGTGAGCTCCTCCCATCGGTCCCGAAGCATGTCATCTCACCGGGTTTCGGTCATCCTATCCTCTTGCAATCAGCCCCGTGCGATACGCCGGTCTCTGGGGGGATGGCTCAGAGCGACACCGACTTTGAACTGCTGGTTGCCGATGACGGCTCGCGTGCCGGGGTGGAGAGGGCGGTGGCGGCATTGGCAGTGGCTGCGGAATTGCGGCAGCAGTGGCCGTCAGCATCCCGCAACGGCCAGGAACTCTCGTTCAAGCCTCTCGACGTAAATCGCCATGCCGAACTCTTCGCGCGCCCGCTGGTGAGCATGCTGACTCATCTCGGTGTAAGCGCGGCTGTCGGCGCAGAGCTCGAGGATGGCTTCCCGGAGTGCTTCAGGCTGGGGGGCCAGGGGCCGGCTCAAGCTGTCCGAGGCGGGGTCGTACACCACCTCGGGCAGGCCGCCCGTCCCGCTGCCCAGGGCGGCGTATTCTTCGACGGGGAGCGTCCCCGGCACCAGCCGTCCCGTCCGGCCGTCCAGCACCGACTCGGCCAGGCCGTCCACGGCCGTTGCCACGGCGGGGCAGCCGTAGAAGGCCGCTTCGATGCACACGTTGCCGAACGGTTCCCGCACGGAGGGGCAGAGCAACAGGTCAATCTCGCTGTAGAAGCGTCTCATGTCCTGCACCAGCCCCCAGAATCTGACTCGCTCCTCGACGCCAAGGCGCCGGGCTGCCGTCTTCAAGTTGGCCTCTTCGGGGCCGGTCCCGGCCAGATGGAGTTCGAAGGCGCCGTTGCTGCCGTGCATTCGCGCCAGTGCGTGCACAGCCAGCACGGCCCCTTTGATGGGAGCAAATCGCCCTGCAAACCCCAGCCTGACCGGTCTGCCCTCAGGTAGCCGGCGCGAGAGAAGCTCCGCAGGTGGGGCGGGCAGGCGCACGCCGTTGTGGCAGATCGAGGCGACGTCCCGGGGCAGCCCCCACCGCAGCTCCAGCATGCGGCGGGCGGCACGTGAGTCGGCCACCACGCCGGCCATGGCCCCCAGAAACTCGGTGGCTCGGTCAGGGTCCTTGGGGCCCCAGCAAGCGCCCTGTTCGTAATATAGAATGGGTGCTCCCGAGACCGTCAGGTCCGACGGCACCAGGTGACGCGTGGGAGCGAAATGGTTGTAGAGAACCACGATGTCTGGTTCGACCCGGCGGACCGCTGAGCGGACGTGGCGTTCGCGCAAGAACGCAGGCAGGCGGGGCAGTTTCAGCGCGCCGACATACTTCGCATGGTGGACCGACCGCGCGTTAGCGCGAACGGCCTTTCTGAGTACCGGATGGATGCGCTCGTGGGCCACCAGCACGTGGTGTTCAAAGCGTGGTTGGCGGGTGTCGCGAAGGTAGTCTGCGAAAAGGCGTTCCACCCCGCCGACGCTGTTGAGAGCCAAAACGTGTAGAATGCGGATCGACATGCCGTCAATCGTGCAAAGGCGCACTGAACTCCGGGCGGCCACCTCACTGCCGCACTACCCAGAGTGTGACTATACTTCAGTGGCCGGGCGATGGCAACCAGAATGACCTCCAGGCGAACGGGACCGGGGGGGGAGAGAACCGCCGGATGTCACTCCAGTTGATGTCGTGCCTGCTGAAGGACACAATGCAGGCGGTGGACTTCCGCAACGCCTTTTCGCGCAGGCTCAACAGGGTGCTGCGAGGCGGGGCCGTCTCACTATGTTCTGCGGGAAGGAGAATAAGATGGTCGAGCGGGTCCGAGAAAGGCAGCGGGAGGTGCCGGTTGTCGGTCGGTATGATGTGCTTGTCTGCGGGGCCGGCACTTCCGGGGTGCCGGCGGCGGTGAGCGCGGCCCGGCGGGGGGCACGCGTGGCGCTGCTGGAGCGCTACGGCTTTCCCGGCGGTGTTCCGGCCACCAGCATCATGCCCTGCTGGCACGGGATGAAGGACCACTTGAGCGATCTGCTGCGGGAGTTCGCCGAGCGGGTGAGGGGCACCGGCCCGGGGCCGGACCCGCTGGAGGACAACCACATGGAGCCCGAGTACGTGAAGCAGGCGGCGGCCGAGATGCTGCAGGAGGCGGGAGTCGAACTGCACCTGCACACCTGGGTCGCGGACACTTTGACCGATGGAGCGTCGGTGCGGGGTGTCGTCACCGAGAGCAAGTCCGGGCGGAGGGCCTTCCTGGCAGAGCAGACCGTGGACGCCACCGGTGATGGCGACGTGGCGCGGCATGCCGGCGCCGAGTTCATCCGCGGCGGCGAGGGCGGCATACTGCAGGGGATGACGCTGCGGTTCCGCATCGGCGGCATTGACATGGCGCGCTACTTCGACTGGATTGCGGCGCACCCGGCGCTCTACCAGGCCGGCCCGCAGCAGCTCTCGCGCCTGCGGGAGCGGGCGCTCGCGGGTAAGTCCTTTTTCCTGTCAGGAGACCTGACGCCCCTGTATGAGGAGTCGGACATCATCGACCTGCCCCGGACCAGCTATTTCAACTGCAGCAGCATCCGGCCGGGTGAACTCTCGCTGAACGCCACGCGCATTGACGAGGTGGACGGCCTGGTGGAGGAGGACCTGACCCGGGCCGAGCTCACCTGTCGGCGCCAGGTGCTGGCGGTATGGCGCTTCCTGCGGCAGGAGGTGGCCGGCTTCGAGGAGGCGCGCCTGGTCGAGACGGCCCCGCAGATAGGCGTGCGCGAGTCGGGCTGTGTCGTGGGCGACCACGTGCTCACCGAGGAGGATTGCCGCAGCGGTCGGCAGTTCCCCGACAGCGTCAGCCGAAGCCACGTGACCTTCGACATGCACGAGAAGGGCTGGACGTGCGAGACAGTGGGCACGCACGTCACGATGCCGTACCGGAGCCTGTTGCCGCGGAGGCTGGAGAACCTGCTGGTGGCCGGCCGCGCGGCCTCGGCGGACCACGTGGCCAACTCCTCGATGCGGCGCATGTACACCGTCTTCGGACTGGGCGACGCCGCCGGGATGGCGGCGGCGATGGCAGCGGAGGGCGGTCTCACGGCGCGCGGCCTGCCCTATGAAGACCTCAAGAAGGCCATGCAGGCGGGCGGCCTGCTGTTCTGAGGGCGGGGTGGTGTGTGAGGCTCGCTGGCGCGAGGGCGGTCGGTGAAGCGCTACGGGCCATCCGCGGCCGGGGCAAGAACGCGGCCGAGCCTTTCCACCTGCTGGTCCCTCAGCACGAGGACGAAGGCCGACGCGGGTCCTTTCACATAACGGCCTCCCTCGGTCCGCTCGCCGACGGTGATGGTCATGCCCCTCGTGGTCTCGGTGTCGAACTCAACGGTCAGGTAGGGTTCGTCGAAGCCGTAGCGGGCCGGCCTTCGCTCGACGTAGTCGGCTACGCGTTCGGCCTCGAACTCCTCCAACAGGCGCGCGATATCCTGCACGATCAGCGCCAGGCCTTCGTCTATCTCGGAGCCGTCCGCGTGGAACCAGTCGCCCGAACGACTGTCACGCACAAACCGGCCCTCATCGTCGCGGCGGCGCACGGCGAAGGCGGCCAGGTCCGGGGCGCGGCAGATTGTCCTGGAGGCCAGACAGGCGCGGAACTGGTCAACCCGGAAGTCGGGCAGCACGAAGACGCGGGGGTCTCCCTCCAGCCGCGCGAAGCTGCCGCGGGCGGGTTCGCTCGTCTCGCGGCCGATCAGCATGGTGCGGGTCCGCTCCGGTGGCGCGGCCCCGGGCGCCAGGTAGGTGACCGTGGCGGTGATAGCGGGTTTGTCCAGTCCGTAGGGCGCCAGGTCCGCGGCGTCTGTCTCGACAAACGCCCCGACCCGGAGTCGGCCGAATGTCTCGACAACCATCCGCGCGGCCCACTGGTCGGCCGGGCCGGAGACGGGCTCGCGCAGGCGCCACTCGGCTTCGGCGGAGTCTCGCTCGCAGACGAACCGGCCCCCCTCATGTTCCAGGCTTACCCGCACGGCCTGCTCGGGAGGCTCGGCGAGTATCTCGCGTTCCAGGAATGCGAGGCGGCCGCGCCGGAAGGGATCGAAGAAGCGGTCCTTTGGTACGCGCAACACGGGTGGATAACCGGCCCGCCGGGCGTGGACGGTGTATTCCTCGCCCGGCCGGCCGAAGGCGACCGAGGCCAGCGTCCTGCCATGCTCGTCCAGGAGGGTGACGGTCATGCGTTCGTGCTCGCCCAGCCCGTACGTGGCCAGGTCGTCGGCCCGGTCGGTGACGAACTCCCGCACGCGCGCCCCCGTCAGGTCGCGCAGGGCGTGGTCCACGCGGGAGGCGTCGGCCTCTGCCGGGGGCGTTCCGTCTATGATCCATTCCTCGGCGCGCCGACGCAGGGTGAACTCCCCGTCCGGCCCGGCAATGGTGAGGGCCTCGACGCGCTTGGGCCGCACGTCAGCGAGCGCCGGGCTGCGCAGGTCGCCCGGTCCGAGCCGCACGGCGTTGTAGAGAGCCTCCGGCACCCTTGTGACCGATGCCTCGGCGCGATTCATGGCGTAATGGGTCGTCTCTTCGTCCGCCCGGACCCTGGCGAAGGCGAACTCCTGGCCCCCGCCCCGGGCTTCAAGGGTCACGAGCACGTCCGGCTGGTCGAGGCCGAACGGGGCAAGCTGCGCCGGGTCCTCGGCGTTGATGTCGTCCGCGACGAAGTCCTCTGCGGGGATGCTGTGGTCGTAGATGGCGCGCGCAAGCCCGTGCACGGCGTCGGCGTCGGCGAGGTCGAAGAAGGGCTCCCGCACCTCCCAAACGCCGTCGGAACGCTCGCACCTGACCGTGACGGGGTCTCCCGTCTCGGCGTCGTATCCGGTTACGGTCAGGGCGGCCAGTTCGGACGTGCTGATGCGGGGCGCCAGCGAGCGGCTCCGCAGGTCGGCGACGGTGGTGTCCGTGGGGGCGAGGGCGTGCCGACTCACCGCGACAACGCGCCTCTGCCCCTTGACCTGCACCCAGAGGGCGTCGGCGGCACCCGTGGGGGTGCCCACCAGGAGCGTCCAGGTCCGCTCGCGGGGTTCGCCGACCGTCACCTCGACGGTCCGCGCGGGAGGGTCAAGCCCGTAGTCGGCCGGGGAGACATCCGGCTCGTCGTCGGGGGATATCGTCCACTGCGTGCGGGCGGCCTGCAGGCGCTCCAGTATCTCCTCGACGGCCCAGTCGTCCGCGCGGGCGCGGGCGGGATGCGTGATGAGCCAGCCTTCGTCTGTCCGTTCGCAGACGACGCGCCGCTCGCCGTCGGCGATGGCCAGCCTGGTGACGCTGTCGGCGGCGAGGTCGGGGAGCAGGCGGGCACGCTGCTCCCGCAGTTCCTCGGTGGTTGGCTGCCTGGAGAGGGCGTAGGCGATGAGCGCCGCGACGAGCACCGCAGCCAGCAGGACGATTGTGCCTTTGTAGCGCTTCATGGCGTCGGCTCGCGTACTCTTATCTGCGCCGCACAAGCCAGACGAGGGCGCCCGCGGCGATGAACAGGGCGGGCAGCACGCCGATGAAGACGTAGCGGGCGGCCAGCACCTGGCTCGGGGAGACGGAGACGATGTGCATGTCCATACTCCGGGGCGGAATGCCGAGCAGGTGCGTCCTGCCGGCCATCCAGTTGACGGCGTTGCTCAGCAGGTAGAGGTTGGCCCTGTGCTGGTCAACGGTGGTATTGGCGAAGGCGCCGGTGCTGCCCAGCACGAGGATCTTCGGCCCCTCGGGCGCCTCCTGAGCCATGCCGCCCCCCGCGGTCGGCTCGACCACGGCGCCCACGATGACGCCCGGCGGCAGGTCGGCGGCGGGATTGTACTCGATGGCCTGCTGGGAGCCGGGCTCGATGCCGGTGGCGCCCCAGCTCGATTCGACGCCCGTCAGCAAGGGGCGCGTGCTCAGGCCCGGCGCCGGCTGCTCGGCCGTTATCTCCAGGGGCACCGCCATCTCGAGCCAGAGCCTGAAGCCGTCCAGGCCGGCCACGGCGGGGTGGTCCGGCAGCCTCTCCCCCGGCACCGGCACGGTCTTTTCCGTCACCGTCTGGCCCAGCAGACCCTGCATCCTGGTCACGCCTACGGCGTCTTCGCGGGCTCGGATGCCGTAGTCGGCCAGCAACTCAGTCACGTTTGTGTCCACGGCGACGCCGAAGGGCGACTCGAGCATGAGGATGAGCGATCCCTCCTGCTCGTCCAGGTAGCGACTAATGGCGCGCAGTTCGCTCTCGGCGAGCCTCGCTCGGGCGCCGGCCACCACCAGGACGTCGCAGTCCTCGGGCACTCTGCCCTCGGCGGCCAGGTCCAGGACCCTGACCTCGTAGTTGTCGTGTTCGAGCGCGCTCGCCACGCGGGAGAGCGAACGGGCCGGGCCCGCGCCCGCCCCGGCCGCCTGCGGCGGCCCCCCGGCTCGGTCCTCAACCTTGAGCTGCCGCTGTCCGTGACCGGTCAGGGCGTAGACCACGGCCCCCTCGCCGGCCGTCAGGCGCTTGAGGGCGCCGGCGAAGGCGTCCTCACCCAGGAACACGTCCGGCATCTCCACCGACCCGCGCGAACTGGTGGCTATGCGGTCGAACGTGATGGTCTCGTGGCGGTCACCGGCGACAAAAACGACCGCGGGCACGGCCAGGTCCGAGACCCCCAATTGGGCCAGCAGCCGGTTGATGCGGGATTGCGTGGCGGCGAGGGTCAGGTCCATCTCCTCTGTGCTGATGTGCGGCGAGCGGGCCTTCATCTCCTCCAGCATGTCTCCGGCGTACCCGACCACGGCCATGTCGTATGAGTCATCGCTACGGTAGAGCGTCACCACGTGCACGTCCTGCTCCAGGGCGGCCAGTATGCTCTCGGTCTGGCTATGGAGCCCGAACCGTCCCGCGCGCGTCCAGTCCAGGCGGGCGTAGCGGCGGGTGGTGATGTAGCAGAGCAGGGCGGCGAGCACGACGCCCAGCACGGCGACGAACACGAAGTTGACCCCCTCGGCGGTGCGGCGCCCGCGCAGCAGGGCCAGCACGCGCCGCCAGTCCAGCGCCAGGCTCCCGGCCGCCAGCAGCCCGCCGGCTGCCCAGAGTGCCCGGGCTATGTAGTCGGTCTCCACAAAGGCCCGCGCGCGCACGTCCCTCACCATAAAGCCCGCCAGCAGCAGGGCAAGTCCCAGCACCATGGCGGCGCGCAGCAGCGTGCGGCGGCGCTCTCCGGCTCGCGTCTCCATGGAGTTCACCTCCACTTCCGCAGTTGCAGGGCCCGGACCGTCAGAAACAGGAACAGGCCGGTCGTTATCACGAAATAAGCCACGTCGCGGGTGTCCACCACGCCTTTGGCAAAGTTAACGTAGTGCCACGGCGGGGAAAGGTACCGCAGCACCGCCGCACCCATCCCCGGCGAACCCTGACCCAAATACCACATGAAGTAAAGCCCGATGAGGATGGCGAAGCTGATGATGGCGGACGCTATCTGTACGCGCGTCAGGGCGGAACACAGCAGGCCGATGGCCAGAAGCTGCCCCGTCAGCAGGAACAGCCCCAGGAAGCCCGCCAGCACCGGCCCGACATCCACCGGCCCCAGGAACCGCAGGTAGACCACCTGCACGACGATGGGCAGGAACATGACCGCCGCGAACACCAGCGCGCCCATGAACTTGCCGATCACGACCTCCAGTTCCGTCACCGGTGTGGTCATCAGTGTCTCGATGGTGCCCTGGTTGGTCTCCTCGCTCACCAGCCGCATCGTCAGCACCGGCGCCGCCAGAATCAGCAAAAACAGCGTGATGTAGAAGGCGTAGTAGGCCTGCATGTTGGGCTCGATGCGCGAGCCTATGCCCAGGCTGAACAGGATGCCGTGGGACAGGGCGAAGCCGGTCAGCACCACGTAGGCCATCGGCGAGAGGAAGTAGCTGGACAGCTCGCGCCTGGTGATGACGGGGATGTTGACCATGATTCAGATACTCCCCTGCGTTCGGCGCGCCTTCGCGAAACTGAGCATCGTGATAAGGACCATCACGAGGGCGACAGCCCCCAGCGCGATGACTCCACCCCGGAAGCCCCCGAGGTGGAACGCCACGGTTGCACCCGCCAGCAAGAGGGCGAGGAAGAGCAGGCCGGCCAGGGCGGCCGAGAGCGCCACGGTCGGGTCCGGCGCCAGCGCCTCGCGCCAGCCGACAATCACGTTACGCGCCAGCTCCGCCAGCCCGACCAGCATTCCGAGGGGCAGCAGGACCCGCGCGCACCACCGGGCCGCCGCCACCGGCCCGGCCCCCGTCTCGGGCAGGGTTGCGCTGACGAGCCAGCCGCCCAGCGCAACCACCAGGAGCGCCGCCGTGGCCGCCACGAGCGGCGCCAGCGCGGCGCTGGCCGCGTAGAGCCACACGCTCACCGTCCCTTCCCAGGGGCTGACGCCGAAGAGGCGTCCGGGCAGCCGGACGACGCTGCCCACAGCGACCATTGCCGCCTGGGCCAGCACCAGCACCAGCGGTAGGAGCACCAGCATCAGGCCCGTCACGCGGGGCGGCAGGGTGTGCCACTGGTACACCTCCACGGGCACCGTCCCCGGCGGGGGGGCCGTCAGGGCGAAGTAGGCCAGCGAGGCCGGGAACGCCAGCACCAGCAGCGCCCCCAGGCAGATGGCGAAGAAGGTGAGCGGCTCGTGCAGGCCGCCGTCGAGCGCCATGCGCCGGAAGAAGTCCGCCGGGCGCAGCAGAAGATCGCGGAGACTGCGGCCGAAAGCCGCAGCCGGCGCATTTCGGCCCAGGGCCTCCCAGCAGAGCGATTCCACCTGAGCGGCTTCCTGCCCGGTGTCGGCGCTGACCGTTCGGCCCATGATCAATTCTCCTGCGCGGCCACGGCCGGTTCCGCCTCGGGGCGCCCCAAAGTGATGCGGTGGAAAACATCCTCCAGTGAGGCGCGGGAGCGGGTCAGCTCGCGAAGGCGCCAGCCGTTGCGCGCCGCCGCCCGAAAGATGGCTTCCCGCACGTCCGCCCCGGTCTCGGGGGTCACGCTGGCGGTGTGCCACCCGGTAGAGTCGGCCAGGTGGACGCTCCGCACGCCGTCCAGCCGGCACAACTCGGCCCGTATCTGCTGCGGGTCGCCCTTCAGCTCCACCGTAACCGCCCCGTGCAGCAGGCGTTCCGACAGCGCGGCGGGGGTGTCGTCCGCCACGATGCGGCCGTCGTCAATGATGAGCACCCGGCGGCAGACGGCCTCCGCCTCGGCGAGGATGTGAGTCGAGATCAGGACGGTGTGCCGCTCGCTCAGGTTGCCGATCAGGCGGCGCACTTCGCGGATCTGGTTCGGGTCGAGCCCGATGGTCGGCTCGTCCAGGATGAGCACGTCCGGCTCGGCCAGCATCGCGTCGGCCAGCCCCACGCGCTGGCGGTAGCCTTTCGAGAGGGTGCCGATGATCTGGCCGGCCACCTCCTCGATGCTGCACAGCCGGATGCACTCCTCGATGCGGCTGCGTCGCCTCCGGCGGGGCACGCCCTTCAGGTTCGCCCGGAAGGCCAGATACTCCCGGGTGCGCATCTCGGGGTAGAGGGGGTTATTCTCCGGCATGTAGCCGATGTGGCGTCGCACTTCGATGGCATTCTCCCGCACGTCGCAACCTGCTATGCGGGCGGTGCCGTCGCTGGCGGGCAGGAAGCCCGTCAGCATGCGGATCGTGGTCGTCTTGCCGGCGCCGTTGGGGCCGAGCAGTCCGACGACCTCCCCACGGCCTATCGAGAAGCTGATGCCGTCAACAGCCAGGAAGCTGCCGTAGTATCGGGTCAGGTTTTCGGCTTCAACCAGCACCCTGCAGTTCTCCTGACTGTGTGTCTGCGCGGGGCAGGGGGGGAGTGCCCCCGGGCACATCCCGCCAGAAGCACTTAGTGCGTTCGGCCCTGCCTCTGGTTCATGGCAGGGCGGTCAAGACTCCTCGGACTGGCCGCCTTCCTCGTCCGCCTCCTCGAGCGCTTCGTCCTCCGGTTTGACGCCGGGCATCAGGGCCCTCAACCGCGCTGCCTCTTCCTCGTGTCCCGCCTGTTTGTGGGCCAGGTACGCCGCGGTGTAGAGCCGGGCGCTCTCGGCATGCTCGGCGAGCGCGTTCCACTCGTCCTCGCTTATCTCCTCGTCCAACACGCGCTTGGCCCGCATGTAGAGCGGAGTGTTGCCGGCTTCCATGGCGCGGCGAGCGATCTCGCGGACCAGGTCGTCTGCCTCGCAGCGGTCGAAGAACTCGAGGGCGTCGTCGTACCGCTCCGCTTCCATGAACTGTTCCCCGGTGGCGCGCATCTTCTCGTCGGAGGTCCGATCACTGAAGAGAATCTTGCGCTTCGCCCGGAAGCCGGGAAGATTGGCCTGGTCAGCCATGGGTGTTACCTGTCTGCCGCGAGTAACGCTCAGGAGAGAAACGTACTATGGCAAAACCCGACGCGCTTGTCAAGTGGGCCGGGCGGGTCGCCGGTTCATCCGTTCCATTCGGCTGCGCCTGTCGCCGGGCGTGCAAAGGCTGTCGCTTTAGCTGAGCCTGTTTCGAGCAGAGCAGGGCGGGTTGGCCTCTCATCTGCCCAGGGCCGTCAGGGCGCTCGGCACAGTTTTCCTGGGGCTTATCTTGTAGAACGCCTTGATGATGGCGCCTTCTTCGTCCACCAGGAAGGCGGAGCGGATGACGCCTTCGTACTTCTTGCCGAACATGGACTTCTCACCCCAGGCTCCCCATTGCTCCGCGACGGCATGGTCTTCGTCGGAAAGGAGCGTGAAACCGAGGGAGTTCTTGCTGTCGAACTGCTGCAGTTTGCCCCCCGGGTCAGGGCTGATGCCGACGGCCTCCACGCCAAGGCCCGACAGGTCGGCTCGTGCGTCCCGCACGGCGCACGCCTGTTTTGTGCAGCCAGGGGTGCCGGCTTTCGGGTAGAAGTACACAAGGACCTTCTTGCCCGCGTAATCGGAGAGCTTCACTGTCTCGCCGTTTTGGTCCTTCAGGGCGAAATCCGGCGCCCGGTCCCCTTCTTCCAGTTGTGCCATGGTGCGTCCCTTTCCTGAAGAAAGTCCGGCAAACGATGTGATTCACGCGTGGTTCCGCAGTTTCAGCTCCGACGGATGCGGGTTCAGGTAGCTCTGCCCCCGCAGATACGGCTGGTCATACTTGCGCACGTAGTGGCGCATCAGCGTGACGGGCACGATGAGAGGCAGCAGTTCGCGCCGATACCCGCCGATGACTTCGAGCAGTTCCTGCTTCTCGTCGGCGGACAGCTCGTCGCGGAAGTAGCCCATCATGTGCTGCAAGGCGTTCACGTGGCGCGGCACGGTCGCCATCTGGCCCAGCGCCTTCATAAGCAGCTTCTCATACCGACCGAGCAGTTCGTCCGGCTTCAGGTTTCGCGCGTGGGCCACCATCTGCCCCATCTCCTTCAGGTACGCGGGGCTGTGCGCCATGAGCTGCAGCTTGTGGCGGGCATGGAACTCCACCAACCCGCCGACGCTGCCGTCAGCGCGCAGGAACCCCCGGTAGCGGGCCAGGCAGAAGACACGCTCGATGAAGTTCTCCCGCAGCCGCATGTCGTGGAGCCGTCCGTCCTCCTCGACCGGCAGGAGGGGAAAGCGCTCCATGAACGCCCGGGCGAAGATACCCGCGCCCACGCGCTGCGGCACGTCGTTCTCATCATACACGCGCACTCTGGCCATACCGGAGCTCGGGGAGCCGCTCTTGAAGATGAATCCGTGCAGGTCCGCCTCTTCCAGTTCGTCCAACCGCCCGGTGGCCCACTGCTGCATCCGGCTTGTCATGTCCCGGCCGCTGCGGGATGTGACCAATCGGGGATTGCTCGGATCGCCCACCAGTCGCATCGCCTCTCGCGGGACCGGCAGGCCGCACTCTACTTCCGGGCAGACCGGCACCCACTCCACAAACTGGCCGAAGGTGTCCGTCAGGAAACGGTCGCGCTTATGCCCGCCGTCGTAGCGAACATTCTCTCCCAGCAGGCACGTGCTGATGCCGACCGTGGGCCGCTGCAACGCCTGATCCTCTGCAGTTTCGCTCATCATTGCTCCTGCCTGTCTCGGTCCAGACCGTCCACTCTTCGGACGTAGGACTCCATGTCGAATTTCCTCTCAAGCCCCGCCGCGCTCATGTAGCGCACTTTGCCGAAAACGGGCCTTTCCGACCAGGCCCTGTCGTGTTTGCCGAAACACCAGGCTACTCCGGCGAAGGAGTTGGGGTCTCGTCCGTCCAGTTCATAACGGTTGTTCAGCATGAGGGCGGCGCGGAAAGCTTCGTCCGGGTCAGGCATCCACTCCAGTATCTTCTTGCCCCAGTACATGCGCATGTAGTTGTGCATCTTCCCCCGCAGCATCATCTCACGCTGAGCGGCATTCCACCACGGGTCGTGCGTTTCGGCCCGTTCCAGGGTCTGGAGGTCATAGGTGTGCGGGCGCCGGTCGCCGGCGTGCTCTTCCAGCGTCGTTCGCGCCCAGTGCGGCAGGCCGGCCAGCGAGTCATATTGCGCATTGTAAAGGCAGTAGTTCAGGCTCAGCTCGCGGCGCACTATCAACTCCTCGAGGTAGGCCTCTACGTTCCCGTTGCTCCCGCTCGTCGCGCTATCCACTGCCAGGGCCACCTTCAGCGGCGATATCTGGCCGAAGTGGAGGTAGGGGCTCATGTGCGAAACGCACTCAGCGGCGGGGTCGCTGCGCCTCTCGGCGTAATGCCCCAGGTCATTGCGGATAAAGTCCGCCAGCCATCGGTCGGCCTCCGCCGCCCCGCCCCGGAACAGCGAGACCGGCGAGGCGCCGCGGTTCAGCCTCAGCTCATCCAGGAGGACGGCGACACGCGCGAGGTTAAGCGAGCCAGAACACATCTGCAGAGAATCACGCCGGGGCGACGTCTGCTCAAGCGGCACCATGAACTCGTCCAGGTGGTCCTGGATACGGGGGCGCAGGGTGCGCGCGGCATATTCCTCTTTGCCTGAAGCCGTCTCGACGGGCACCACGGCGTCACTCTCGACCCGGGTCACACGGCAGCCGGCTCGCTGGGCCACGCGCCGCCGCCAGCGCCGCTGGAATCCCAGGTAGCCGCGGTCCGTCACCACCTCGGCAGCGTCGCCGGTCAGTGCCAGGGCGGCCTGGACCGGAGGACTCAGCATCGTCACCAGTTGCATACCGCGTTCGGCCAGCCTCGCCTCCGTCTCGCGCAGCCCCTCAAGCATGAAGGCATAGTGGCGCTCGTTCCCCTCCGGATAGCGTTGTGTGATGCCGAAGCCCACCAGCACAGGAAGCCCCAGCTCGTCCCCGCGCCGAACGGCGAACTCCAGGGCGTGGTTGCAGCACGCTCGCTGCGACTGTTGCATCCAGTAGAGCACGTACCGGCCGCGGACCGTCTTCGCGTCGTTGAGGGCCTTCACGCGCGCGCCATGGATCATCATGCGCCTCCGTGATTCGCACTGGAAGCTCGGAGACCTTCGGCCGCCCGCCGGATGGGCGTCCGCTCCTCCCGGGGGAGTTGCGCAAGCCGGCGCAAGTGGGCTTTCATCTCCGAGTTGAGACGTAAATGCCGGCAATGGCGCATCAGAAAGTCCCGGTGCAGTGTGGTGAAGGGGCAGGCCTCGTCGCCGACCTCCGTGCCGGGCTCGTAGCGGCATGGCCCGCAGTAGTCGCTCGCGCGCTCGATGCGGGCGCCGTCGGCCAGGCGCGGTCCCGGTTCGACCCTGCCTCCGTCGGCGAACTGCGAGAGCCCCAGCGCATTGGGCAACGCCGCCCACTCGACCGCGTCCACGTGCATGGCCAGCGCCCAGCGGTGGAACTGCAGCGGTTCCACCCCCAGCAGCAGGGCGTACTGGCCCGTCACCATCAGGCGTTGCGCGGGGTGCTGGTAGGCGAACTTGAGCGTCTGGCCGATGCACCGGCGCAGGCAGTTCATCGGCGTCTCGCCCGTCCAGTAGAAGGCCGGCAGCGGCACGTGGGCGTCCAGGGCGTTGCGGTGCAGGTAGTCGGGCATCTGGCTCCAGTAGACGCCCCGCACGAACTCGCGCCAACCCAGTATGCCCCGCACGAAGCGCTCGGCGGACTCAACCGGCGCCGCGCCGCTGGAACAGGCCTTCTCGGCCGCCCGTAGCACGTCCCGCGGATCAAGCAGCTTGAGGTTCAGGGAGGGGGAAAGCCGCGAATGGAACATGAAAGGCTGCCCGGAGCGCATGGTGTTGTGGCTCGGCCCGTAGTCGCGCAGTCTGGCGTTGACGAAGTCGCTGAGCGCTGTGTGCGCCTGCCGGGGCGTGAGGGGCCAGTCGAACTGCTCCAGCTCGCCCGGGTGGTCGGCGAAGCGGCGCCTGACCAGCCGCATCACCCGGCGCGTGGTCTCGTCCGGGGGGAAGCGCCGCGGGCCCGGCGGCTCGGGCGCGGCGGCCTGGTCCAGCGCCGCTTCATCCCAGCACCACCGGCCTCCCACGGGCTCATCCCCGTCCATCAGGAAGCCGCTACGCCGGCGCATCTCGCGGTAGAAGTCCGCAACCCGCGGCCGCTTCTGCTGGCGGGCGTAGTCGGTGAACTGCTCGACTGAGCAGAAAAAGTGCCGGTCGGGGCGAACCTCCAGCTCCACGCCCAGTTCGCGAGCCGTATCGCGCAAAGACTGCTGCAGGCGCCACTCCCCCGGCCGAACCACCACCAGCCGACGGGCCCCCGTGCTGCGGACGGCGTGAATGAGTTCTGCCGTCAGGTCGCCACGGTTGTCAGGAGCGTCGAGTTCCCGGTAGAGCACCCGCCGGCCCCGGGCGCGCAGCAAATCGCGGAAGCGCCGCATCCCGCTGAGCAGAAGAACGATCCGGGCCTTGTGGAAGGGGACGCGGGTCAGTTCAGCCGGCGTCTCCGCCATCCAGACCGCGTCCCTGGCCTCATCGAATTCGTCAAAGGCCGCCGAACGGCAGTCAAGCTGGTCGCTCAGCACCAGCACCAGGCAGCGGACCGGCACCGCAGCCTTTCTGCCGGTTTCCTCGCCCACGATGGCCCCCTTCAGCGTGAGTGTGAAGAAGAGCGCATTATACCCTCTGGTGGCCCCTCCACAAGGCGACGCGGCCCTTGCGCGGGCTCAAACCCTGTGCTAACCTGCCAGATGCGGGCCGGCCGGTCCGCAAGCGGGCGTTGCCCCTGCGCTCGTGCCGAACTGTTCGACGTGGAGCAGAAAACGAGGATTCGTCTCACCCGACGCACACCGGACTACACCACTTCGGGAGGACGTGGACATGCCGTTGAACGACTTCTTCCGCAAAGTTGACGCGGTCATCAAACGGGACGACATCCGCGGCATCTACGGCGTCAACATAGACCGGCAGTTCGCCTACAACCTGGGACTGCTGCTGGCCGAGTCATTCATGGGCAACACCGCCGTGCAGCCGACCAACGTGGTGGTGGGCCACGACATGCGCGTCAGCGGCCCCGTGCTGGCCGCCGCCCTGGCCCAGGGGCTGGACGACGGCGGCTGCCGCCCCATCAGGCTCGGGCTGGCCGGCACCGAGCTGGTCGGCTTTCTGCCCTCGAAGTACCGGGACGAGATAGACGGCGGCATCATCATCACCGCCAGCCACAACCCCAGGGACAACAACGGCTTCAAGTTCTTCGGCCGCGGCGGCAGGCCCCTGCCGCTGGCCGGGCAGGAGGAGCCGCCGCTGCCCGAGGACGAGCTGGCACGCATCGCCCTCGGATTGCGCAAGCAGGCCGTGCCCGAGAGGCTGGGCTGGGAGGAGTTCGCCCCCGACTACGTCCAGACCATCCTGAAGCGCGCGCGCTGCGACTTCGCCTCAGCCACCGGCGACGCCCGCGAGCCGATGCGCGTCGCCGTCGAGGCCGGCAACGGCATGGGCGGGCGCATCCTGCGGGAGTTCGCGAAAATCGCCCCCGGCCTGGAGTGGACCTTCTCCAACGACACGCCGGACGGCAACTTCCCCGTCATCATCCCCAACCCCCTCAACGCCGAATACCAGGGCATGGTGGCCGACCTGGTGCAGCGCACCGGCAGCCACGTGGGCATCTGCTTCGACGGCGACGCCGACCGCGTGGCCGTCGCCGACGAGAACGGCCGCATGATATCCCCGCCCCTGCTGGCCGCCCTGGTGGGGCGGCGGCTGCGCGAGCGCTTCGGGCCGGAGGAGCGCATCGGCTTCAACCTCGCCTGTAGCTGGGTCATCGCCGACTCCCTTGGAGAGCGCGACGAAGTCCTGGGCCAGAGCGGCGTCCAGATGACGCCGGTCGGCTACGGCAAGATCAAGGCCATCATGTACGACGACCCTGATATCATCTTCGGCGCCGAGCACTCCGGCCACTACATGTTCCGCAACTTCTGGTGCACCGACAGCGGCATGATGGCCGGCATCCTCGTGCTCGAACTCGCCGCCGAGCTGCACTCCCGGGGCAAGCCCCTCTCCTCCATACTCGAAGAGCCGCGCAACACCTACTTCGAGTCCGGCGAGATAAACTTCGAACTCCCCGCCGGACGGCCCGCCGAGGACGTCATCCGGCAGGCCACCGAGCAGTTCGCCGACGAGATAAAGCGCATCTACGTCGTCTCGGACGACCGCGTCCGCCTGGTGGACGCCTACCCGCCCGAGGGACTCGAGCTGAGCGTCTCCGACGTGCGCGCCGAGGCCGGCGACTGGTGGTTCTGCATGCGCAAGAGCGGCACCGAGGGCGGCGCCGGCGACCTGCTGCGCCTCTACCTGGAGGCCAGCGGGGACAGAGCGCTCATGGAGAACCGCCGCGACGCCCTGGTGGACATGATAGGCCCTGAACTGAAGATCTGAGACCCCGGCCCGCCCGACACAAGACCCCCTCCCGGCATGATGAAGACGCTGAGCCGCCTGTGGCGCCGTGCGCTCCGGCTGCTGGGCCGGGACGCCGGGGGCGCGGCCCACCTGCGGGTGGGGCGGCGCGGGGAGCGGGAGGCCGTCCGCTGCCTCAGGCGCAAAGGTTACACCATCCTGCAGCGCAACTTCACCGCCCCGGACGGGGAGGTGGACGTCATCGCCTTCCGCGACGGGACCGTCGCCTTCGTGGAGGTGCGCTGCCAGACGGCCCCCGCCCGCATAGAGCCCGCCCGCACCATCACGCGGCGCAAGCAACGCCGCGTCATCCGGGCCGCCCGGCGCTACTGCACGCGGCACGCGCTGGCCCGCGAAGACGTTCTGCTGCGCTTCGACGCCGTGCTGGTGCTGCTGGACGAGAGGGGCCGCCCCTTGAGCGTCGAGCACATCGAGGACGCCTTCCAGGCCACCGGCATGGGCCTCTGACGCGCCCTCGCTCAGCGTGGCCGGCACCTGCGGTCTTGCGGGAGAGCGGGCTCCAGTGCCGGTGAAACCGGGCCGACCCCTCATGCGCCCCGGACGGGAGGCAAAAAAGAAGCCGGAGGAGTGCGGTACAATGAAACAGGCGCTCTGGAAAACCAGATTAACAGCTGGTTTAGCTTGTCCTGACGCCCCAGGTTCTCTCAGCCTCTTACCTGGTATTTGGACTGGTACTCACACTCCTCCAGCCACCCCTCAGGATACCACAAAACGCCGCCGTGTCAATACCGAAAATCCGCGCATTTCCACCCCGACCGCTGACGGCAACCGCAGATGAACGCAGATGAACGCGGATGACGGCAAAGACTGCTCTACATGTGGCACACCGCCCCCGGCTGTGAAAGCCCCGCCAGGGGCTACAGTCCACCGCGACGGCCATAGTGCAACCGCAGATGAACGCAGATGGCTTTCTGGCATTGCGTTCAGCAGCGGGATGATAACGGCGGCGAACGGCCGAATCTGCGTCGTTGCGAGCGAATCGGTTGGACACCCGCTGTTATTGAGCATGCCCACGACCCGACGGTGAGGGTGTGGACGACCCGTCGTGGGACAGAAACACGCGTCTGCCTCTGGCACAACGAGGAGTTGGTCGTCGTTCTGGTTGACAAGCGGCGTTACTGGTGGTTGATTACCGCATATCCTACGGACAGGGAACACACGTGCCACAAGCTGAGGAAGCACTGGGAAGAAGATATGACTTAAATGCCTGACGCCGCCCCCCTGCGGAGAGGAACGGCGTCGCGACTCCTTCGACGCATGGTGGATGAGCTACCATAATGACACACGATGCACAGAGACCCTGTCAAGTCGAACGTCGCGGCCAAGACGATGATAACCCAAAAGGTTTGCTGCAAAGGGTTTGCCCTGCATGACAGGCCACCCCAGGGAGTCTGCAGTGGAACGCGCTACGCCGGGCTGGCTGCGCGGCACGAGCTGCGCTGCCGCTGCGTAACGGTGGGCCGCCCGCTGGGTCGGGTGCGGCCCGCGCGCCCACGGACGCCCACGGACGGCACGGACCGGCTCGGACGGAACCGCCGCCCACGGACGACGACGGAGCGGCCCGCACGGTCGCCGGGCGGCGTCGGCCCCCGGCACGCACACAAACTGAACGGCGAGGAGGCGCCCGATGGCCGAACGGGAACCGCTCATCCCCAAACACGGCGGCTACCGGAACCTGAAGACATTCCGGCTCGCGCAGCTTATCTACGACGTGACCGCCCGGTTCTGTGACCGCTACGTGGACCGCCGTAGCCGCACTCACGACCAGATGGTGCAGGCGGCCCGCTCGGGGGTGCAGAACATCGCCGAGGGAAGCCAGGCATCCGCCACCTCGAAGAAGATGGAACTGAAGCTCACCAACGTGGCCCGCGCCAGCCTGGAGGAGCTGCGCCTGGACTACGAGGACTACCTGCGCCAGCGCGGCCTGCCCCGCTGGGAACCGGACCACCCGGCGCTGGAACGCTTCAAGGCGCAGCGCTGCTCAACCCTGCAAGAGGTGCGCCGGTGGGTCCACCAGGAGCGCCGACGTCAGCGCGACTCCGGCCGGTCCGTGCGGGTCGGTGGCCGTCCGTGCCCGTCCGTGCCGTATTCCGCCCTCGTGGCGAACGCCGCCCTGTCGCTGCTGAACGTCTGCTGCCACCTGCTGGACCGCCAGATAGAAGCGCAGGCGGACGCCTTCCGCGCCGAGGGCGGCTTCACCGAAAGGCTCTACAGGGTCAGAAAGCGGGAAAGGGGCCGGCCGTGAGCGCCATGACCGAAAGCCACCTGGAACAGACGGCCCTCGACTGGCTCCGCGGTTTGGGCTACGAGACCGCCAGCGGGCCAGGACGCGCTGGACGCAGCTTGAGGCGGTGGCGGTGCGGGAGGAGCTGCGTTTCTTCCAGGAGGTCTCCACCGCGCTGAGAAAGACCACGGCCGGGGCCGAGAGCGCGGCGCGGGAGGGCGGGCCGCGTTCGGTCGCCCTGCGGCGAACTTCGGCGGCCCCGGGGCACGAGGACGCCCGAGGCACGGACGCCGTTGCCGTTACCCTGAGCGGCCTTTGCCGTCATCCGCGTCCATCGCCGTTCATCGGCGTTCATCTTCTGTTGCCCTATGTCCGTGGTGGCGGACAGCAGCCCCGTTGCGGAGGCTTTCACAGCCGAGGGCGGCTGTGCCACATACAGAGCAGCCTTTGCCGTCATCTGTGTTTATCTGCGTTCATCTGCGGTTCCCTTCGTCGTGAATCTGTGTCCGGTTTGGGCGCGGTTGGGCGCTGCTGTCCGAGGAAAGGCCCGAAGGGCTTGACCGGACGGGTCGGAACGGCTATTCATGTGAGTGGTAAGCGCCAGGCCGCCCTGCGGCCGCCCGCCCGATGGGCCGGTCACAGCCGGGGCGGCCGGGGCACATAGTGGAAAGTGGACGGTGGACAGGACAGAGGTTATCTGTGTCCATCTGCGTTCATCTGCGGTTTCCGTTGTGTCCGTGGCGGCGGACAGCAGCCCCCTTGCGGGGACTTCCAGAGCCGGGGGCGGCTGTGCCACATACAGAGCGGCCTTTGCCGTTATCTGTGTCCATCTGCGTTCATCTGCGGTTTCCGTTGTGTCCGTGGCGGCGGACAGCAGCCCCCTTGCGGGGACTTCCAGAGCCGAGGGCGGCCGTGCCGCATACAGAGCAGCCTTTGCCGTCATCTGTGTTTATCTGCGTTCATCTGCGGTTTCCCTTGTGCCCGTGGTGCGCGCGATGGGGCGGGGCGGGCATTTTGTGCGCGGGCTCTGGGGCGTGTATGCACTTCTTCTGCACGGAGGTTGGACTGTTATGGGCTGGATCAGCAGCAAGCAGCTCGAGGCGAATCGGCGGAACGCCGGGAAGGCGGGCGTCAAGACGGAGGAGGGCAAGAGACGAAGCCGGCTGAATGCGCGCAAGCACGGCATCTTCGCCTCCGCCCTGACCGAACGCGACGAGAAGGAACTGAGGCCGCTCTACGAGGAGTTCGCGGCGGACCTGGAACCGCGTAACACGGTCGAGGAGGCGATCGTGGAGAAGCTGGCGCTGACATACCTGCGGCTGCAGCGTTGCGCGCGGGCGGAGGCGGAATACCACCGGGAGACATGGTATGCCGACCAGAAGCGACTGCAGCAGGAGCGCCCCGGCCCGCCCACCTACTTCCGGTCGGCCTCCTTCCGGAAGGTGGCCGAGCTGATAAGGCGCTACGATACGTCGCTGACCAACCAGTTCTTCCGGCTGCTGCACGAGCTGGAGCGGATGAAGCGGATGAGCGGAGGGGACCGCGTGCCGGCGCCGGTCACGGCGGACGTGAGCGTGAGCGGAGGATGAGGGGGCGCGGCGCGCATTATGAAGCGTGAAGGGAGAATCATGAGTTCAAGGGCCGGGCTGCGGCCGTGCCGTTGCTGTTACCCTGAGCGGCCTTTGCCGGCATCCGCGTTCATCTGCCGTTACCCTATGTCCGTGGCGGCGGACAGCAGCTCCCTTGCGGGGGCTTCCAGAGCCGAGGGCGACTGTGCGACATACAGAGCGGCCTCTGCCGTTATCTGTGTCCATCTGCGTTCATCCGCGGTTTCCGTCGTCGTGAATCTGTGTCCGGTTGGGCGCTGGTGGCCGAGGAAACGCCCGAAGGGCTTGACCGGACGGGGCGGAACGGATATTCATGCGAGTGGTAAGCGCCAGGCCGCCCTGCGGCCGCCCGCCCGATGGGCCGGTCACAGCACGGGGCGGCTGTGCCACATACAGAGCGGCCTTTGCCGTTATCTGTGTTTATCTGCGTTCATCCGCGGTTGCCCTTGTGCCCGTGGTGCGCGCGATGGGGCGAGGCGGGAGAAAAAGGCGGTTCTGCGAAACGAATCCATTTTGCCGTAACACATTTATCGCAGAGGACGTAGAGCGCGCAGAGAAACGGCGGAGGCAGAAAGGTGAGAGAAGGGGAGGTGGGGCTACGGGGGACCGGTGCGCTCCAGTTCCCGCGCCAGCCTCTCGCATGCCTGCACGTAGTGGGCGTCGCCGAAGGCGCGCACGTGCACCAGCATGGTGTGGAGCCAGTAGAGGCGGCAGCGCGTCTCGAAGCCGGGCCGGAGGGGATGGCGCCGGGTGTACTGGTCGAAGAAGGCATCGCCCACGGTGCGGAAGACCAGCAGGTAGGCGAGTTCGTATTCGACGTCGGCGTAGTTTGCCCCGCCGTCGACGAAGCCGGTCACGCGGGCTTCGGCCGGGTCGACGATGATGTTGGTGGCCCAGAGGTCGCCGTGCACGAGAGTCGGGTCGCCGAACTCGGGCAGCCACCGGTCCAGTTCGGCCAGCACGCGGCCTATCCTGTCGCGGGCGCCGCCGGTGAGGCGGTCTTTGACCTGTTCGAACTCCCGGCGGATGCGCGGCTCGAACCGGTCCAGCCAGCGCTCGGTGCCGTCCTGTTTTGGCTCGAGGGCGCTGCCGTAGGTGGGGCGCTTGTTCTCATGGAGGCGGGCTATGATGCGGGCCATGCGGCGTTCGACGGCTGCGGCCTGGGGGCCGCTGAGCCGGGCGTGTCCCAGGTTTGTGCCGGGGAGCCTTTCCATCATCAGGCAACTGCCGGGGAAGAGTTGCCCGGAGGTGTCAACGCCGAAGGGCTCGGGGACGGGAAAGTCGGTGTTGCGGCGGTACCAGCGCAGGACGTTGAACTCGTTTTCGAACCCGGCGTGGCCCGGCTCGGCGTTCAGTTTGGCGACCAGGCGGTTCGGCTCGGCGTCGGTGACCAGTTCCAGGACGCTGTTGACCATGCCGCCGTGGAGGCGACGGACGGCGGTGACGGTGATGTCGCGGCCGAGGAAGCGTTGCAAAAGAGCGGTTGCGCTGTCCCGGCTGATGACGCTTGTGTCGAAAACCATTTTCGCTTTTTATCGAGGCAGAGGCGCCAGGGGGGCAGTTTAGCGGGTCTGCAGAGGGGCCGCAAGGGCTGGAGGGCTCGTGTGGATTTGACTTCGGCGGAAGGCATATCCTATAATCCGGCAATTGATGTTATGGTTCTTTGATCAAGCCGAGAGGCCGTAGCGCGGGGCAGGTTCAAGCACGATGACAGCGTCGAGGAACGATTCGCCGAAAGCCGAGTTCGGTGCTGGAACGCCGGAGCCGGAGGTGGACTGGGGAAACAGGGAAGAGGAGATACTCCGGCGCAAGGTGCTGTTCGCCGCGGCTGTTGCCGTGGTCTGCTGCCTCGGCATCTGGATGCTGCTGACCTCGACGCTGGGGTCCGGGCCAGAGCGCCCCGCCCTGAGCGTCACCGACCTTTCCGCCTCCGTCGAGCGCGGCTACACCGTGGTGCTGCACCGGTGCGACAGGGACGGGCTGGAACGGATGGAGAGGTTGATAGCCTCGGACGAACGGCTGCAGCAATTGGCCGGTCCGAACGAGTTCTGGCACTTCCGCCTGCCCGACGGGCAGTATGCCGTCTGCGTGGGGTGGGCCGAGGAGGAGGACTCCCCGGAGTTGCAGCGACTCCAGGCCGCGTTCAGGGCCTTTGAAGGCCCCAACGGGGTGCGGCCGTTCCGGTCGGCCAGCGTTCAGAGCCCCCCCGACTGATATCCCGCCACAGGTGGATTATCCCGTTCTGACTTTCGCACAAGAGGAATAAGCATGTCGCTTCACAAGAGCCTGAAACAGAAGAACCTCCTGGTTCGCCAGCGCAACGTGCTGACGCGGGCCGAGCGCATCGAACGGCTGGAGGAGGATGACCGCTGGGAGGAGGGGGAGGACTCGGTTTTCGGTCTCCCCAAGGTCAAACCGCGCTTCATCTCCATAGCGGCAGCCCACGCGCTTGAGGAAGAAGAGGAAGAAGAGCCCGAGGCGGCCGAGACCGAGGGCGAGGCTGAGCCCGAACCGAGGGCCCAGCAACCATAGGGCACGGCTCGCCGCCCTGGGATCAGGGGAGCAGTTGATGGACCTGAGCGCCATAATCGCCGAGCGGATGAGCCGGATTGACTCCTCGGGCATCCGGAAGGTTTTCGACCTGGCCAGCAGGCTGAAGGACCCGGTCAACCTGAGCATAGGCCAGCCGGATTTCGACGTGCCGGAGCCTATCAAGGCCAGCGCGATGCACGCCATCGAGACGGGGCGCAACAAATACACCGTGACCCAGGGGATACCGGAGCTGCGGGAAGCGGTGCTGAAGTACGAGAAAAGGCTGACCGGCATCAAGCACAACGACGTGCTGATCACCGGCGGCGTCTCCGGCGGGATATTGCTGGCCTTCATGGCGATGCTGAACCCCGGGGACAAGGTGGCCATCCCCGACCCCTACTTCGTGATGTACAAGCACCTGTGCCGGCTTCTGGGCGGGGAGCCGCTGTACGTGGACACGTATCCGGACTTTCGCCTGACCGCCGAGCGGCTCGAGCAGGCCGGGGCGGCCGAGGCGAAGCTGCTAATTCTCAACAGCCCCGCCAATCCCACCGGCGCGCTCATCGGCGAGAAGGAGATGCGCCGGATTACCAGCTGGGCCGACAAGAACGACGTTTTTGTGCTGAGCGACGAGATCTACCGGACCTTCACCTATGACGGCGGATGCCCGAGCCCGGCCAGCTTTACCGAGAAAGTTCTGCTGCTGAACGGCTTCAGCAAGTCATGCGCGATAACGGGCTGGCGGCTGGGTTACGCCGTCGGGCCCGAGCCGCTGATCGAGCAGATGACAAAGCTCCAGCAGTTCAGCTTCGTCTGCGCCCCTTCCATTGCGCAGTACGCCGGCGTGGTGGCGCTGAGCATGTCGTCGGAGCTGCACATGCGCGCCTACCAGGCCAAGAGGGACATCCTCTACGAGGGGCTGAAGCGGAGCTTTCGCCTGAACAGACCGGAAGGCGCCTTCTACGCCTTCGTGGAGGCGCCCGGCGGGGACGGCGAGGCGTTCTGCCGCAGGGCCATCGAGCACAGCGTGCTGGTCATACCCGGCAGCGTCTTCAGCGAGCGCAACACCCACTTCCGCGTCTCGTTCGCGGCCGACGACAGCGTCATCGACGCGGGCGTGGACATCCTCTGCTCGCTGGTTTGAGGGCGGGGCTGCCTCAGCGCACCCCGTATTTGTTCAGCTTGCGGTAGAGCGTCGCGCGGCTCAGGCCGAGCTTGCGCGAAGCCTTGCTGATGTCCCCGTTGCATTTGCTGACCGCGTTCAGGATGGCGCGCTTTTCCACCTCGACGAACGGAAGAACGTCGTCCTCTTCCCCCGGCTGGGCCTCCGGCGCGTGCAGGGCTTTCTGAATGTGCTCGAGGGCCTCCTCCACGGCCAGGTCCGGCACCTCGGCGGTTCTGGCGGCGTTGCGTATGCGGGCGGGGAACAGCTCGGGCACGACGCGGTCGGTAGTGGCCAGCACAACTATGCGCTCGATGCTGTTGCGGAGTTCGCGCACGTTGCCGGGCCAATCGTAACCGAGCATCAGGCGGACAGCCTCCGGTGAGAAATCGTAGAAATACTTGTAGTACTTGTCGCACATCATGCGCAGGAAGTGCTCGGCCAGCACGGGGATGTCTTCGGGGCGGTCCTTGAGTGCGGGCAGGTAGATGGGCACGACGTTGAGCCGGTAGTAGAGGTCATCGCGCAGGGCGCCCTTTTCGACCTCCGCCAGGGGGTCCTTGTTGGTGGCGGCGATCACGCGGGTGTCCACTTCAATGTCCTCGGTGCCGCCCACGCGCGTGAAGGTGTGGTTCTGCAGGAAGCGCAGCAGTTTCGACTGCAGGGCCATGTCCATCTCGCAGATTTCGTCCAGGAAGAGGGTTCCCCTGTGGGCGCGCTCGCAGCTTCCGATCCTGAGCTTATCGGCGCCCGTGAAGGCGCCCTTTTCGTGGCCGAAAAGCTCGCTCTCCAGCAGGTCTTTTGGGATGGCGGCACAGTTGACGGCCACGAACTTGCCATCGCTACGGGGGCTGAGGGTATGGATGGCGTGGGCGGCCAGTTCTTTGCCCGTCCCGCTGGGGCCGGAGATCAGGACGGTGGCGTCGGTGTTGGAGAGGTTCTTTATCTTGGTGTAGATCTGATGCATGATGGAGCTGACGCCGACCATCTGGCCCATCCGCCCGCCGCCGCGCTTGTAGACGTCTATGAGCTGGTTGACCTCGATCATGAGGCGATGGTCTTGCGCGGCCGCCAGCAGCTTGTCCGGCAGGCTCTTGGGCAGGTCGTCCAGAGTCAGGAAATCCGCTGCTCGTCTTTTCATGCACTCGACGATGGTGTCCACGCTCGGATTCTCCGCAACCACCAGGACGGGTAGTTCGGGGTACTGCCTTCCCACCCGTTCCAGCAGGTTGTCCTCGCCGACGGCCAGAGTGACGTCCATGAGCACGGCGTCGGGCACGGCCTCGGTCATGCTTTCCAGCACCTTGCTGTCTGTGGGGCAGTGGACGACTTCGACAGCGCGGCCGTCTATCTCGGCGGGGACGCTCTCGGCCATTGACTCGGGCGCCACCACACACACACGCAGTTCGTCTTGTTCTTTGAGGATCTCTGTCATATCAGTTCGGGGGCCCCAGGATGTCCTGCACTCGCTCAACCGCCCGGCTCGGGCTGAAGGGTTTGGTCATGTATTCGTCGGCGCCGGCCTCGACGCCGGCGCGGCGGTCTGGGCGCTGACCCTTGGCGGTCAGCATGATGATGAAGGTGGAGTTGCTGCCGTCCTCTTGCTTGACGCGACGGCAGACCTCGTATCCGTTCAGTTCCGGCATCATGATGTCCAGGAAGACCAGGTCAGGATGGTGCTGCCGGATCATCCGGAGGGCCTCCCGGCCGCTGCGCGCCTCGATGACCCGGTACCCTGCCCGGTGGATCACGAATCCCAGAGAACGCAGAATGTGGGGTTCGTCATCCACGATGAGCACCGTCTTCACATCCGGCATTCTGCAGCTCTCCGGTCTGATGGCCGCGCCCCCAGGCCTCAAAGTTGGGCCGTAATGGCCTCCAGGGCTTGGTCTTCCGATTCGGTTACGTCGAAAACTCGCGTCAGTCGCGTCAGTTCGAAAACGGAGCGGCAGAAGGCGGGCACCTCGGCCACCCGCAGGTCCCCGCCGTCAGCGGCGGTGCGCCTCAGGCAACTGACCAGCACACCCAGACCGGCGCTGTCTATGAACTCCAGTCGCTCCAGATTCACGATGAGGAGGATACGGCCGTCATCAATCAACTCCTGCAGCCCGGCCTTAATATCAGGGGCCGTGGCGGAGTCGAATCGGCCCTCTATCTCCACGACGGTTACGCCATCGCGTTCTCGAATGTTGCCGATCATGCCTCGTTTTCCCCTTCGCGCCGAACCGACGCTTCTCTGCACGCCAGGGAAGCATGATAGCGAGGCCGCGAGGGCAAAGTCAATCACGTCGGTCCGAGCGCACAAGGTCGTTCAACTCCCGGGACTCAATCCCCGCCCCGACGGGATAAACCGCCTCCCGGCGGCTGTCCCCGCAGGGGCTCCGGACCGTGCAGGCCGCCCACCGGACGCCCCGGCGAATCCGTGGCGTCTCCCTTGACCGCGGTCCGAGCACGGATAGCATACGCTGAGCGGCTGCGTATTGTGCCTCCGACCCGGCCCCACCCATGGAGGATGACTATGCGAGAACGACTGGACGCTGAGCACGGTGTGGTCTGCCGGCGAAAGGGCGAGCGGTTCGGCTACTTCGGCTGGCCGTCGGTGACCCGCATTGACGACAAAACCCTGATGACGGCCAGTTCAGGGCTGCGAACGGCTCACGTCTGCCCCTGGGGCAAGACAGTGCTGAACGTCAGCAGGGACGAAGGCCGCACGTGGTCCGAACCACGCATCGTCAACGACGGCCCGCTCGACGACCGGGACGCCGGCATAGTGCACCTGGGCGGCGACAGGCTGCTGGTGAGCTGGTTCACCCGTGACACGCGCGAGCAGTTCCATCCCGAGGGCATGATGAATGAGGAGCGGGCCGCCTGGGAACGCGTCTTCTCCACGTGGACGGATGAACTGGTTCGAAGGCACCTCGGCTCCTGGGTACTGCTCAGCGAGGACCGCGGCGCCACGTGGAGCGACAGGCTCCGCGCGCCGCTGATGACTCCCCACGGGCCGATTCTGCTGTGCAGCGGCGAACTGCTCTACCTGGGCAAGCAGTATCAGAAGACGTTCCGCAGCGGTCTCATCCAGGCCGCGCGCAGCAGGGACGGGGGCCGAACCTGGGAGGAGCTGGGCACAGTCCCCCTCGCCGACAGCACCCATCCCGTCAACTACCACGAACCGCACGTGGTGGAACTGCCCTCGGGGCGGCTCATAGGAGCCATCCGCATCCAGGACCACTGGGGCAAAGACCTGACCGCCGCCGCCATCCCTTCCCCCAGCATCATGCTGACCGGGTCTGAGGACGGGGGCCGGACGTGGACACAGGCGCGGCCCATGGGCTTCCACGGCGTGCCCCCGCACTTGATGCGGCATTCGAGCGGCGTCCTGATCCTGACCTACGGCTATCGGCGCGAGCCGTATGGCCAGCGCGTGGCGTTGAGCCACGACGGGGGGGCGAGCTGGGAGCACGACCACGTGTTGCGCGACGACGGCCCCGACCGGGACCTGGGCTATCCCGCCACGGTCGAACTGCACGACGGCGATCTTTTCACCGTGTACTACCAGAGGCTGCCCGGGGACGAGAAGTGCTCGCTGCTCTGGTCCCGCTGGCGCTTGCCATAGCCGGAAGGCGCGGCGCACTCTATCTGCTGTCGTCCGACGGTTTCATGTGTTCGGACAGGATTTCTCCGCGGGCGCCGCGCGGGCGGCGTATGATGAGTTCCCTTCCCTCGTAGAGGGGCAGGAGGTCGGGCAGGTCAAAGTGCTGCAGCATGCCGAAAATGACCGCCTGCATGGTACGCCCGTATTCGTAGAAGCGCGTGCGCAGCACGGACTCCATCGAGAAGGGCGCGTCCTCGATTTCGGCGGCCGGCAAGTTCTCGTCCAGCGCGCCGGCCAGGTAGGCGTAATACCCCCCGAGCCCGAACCCGCAGAGCCGGATGGGGCGCCCTTCGAGACCGATGGCGGGGTCCGTACGCGCGAGTTCAAGGGCTCGCAAAACGTCATAGACGCGCCCGCTGGCCAGATCGTCGCCCAGGCACACGAGGTCCGACGTCAGCTTGTAGAGCGTGCCGTAGCGGGCGTGGAGGCCGGTGGGGTTGAGTTCACGGGCGCTGATCAGCCCCTCCCCCCTAACGTCAACGGCCAGCACGGCCGCGCCGGCGGCCAGGCGGGCTTCGATCCAGTCGCTCCGCGTCTCCAGTTCCCTGTTCCCGTCGTGGAACAGGGCGACGATGAGCTCCCGGAAGTCCTCAGTCGGTTTGAACAGGAAGCCCGCATTGCAGAGAAAGGGCTCCGTGAACCAGAAGCCCGACCGGGCGACGGCCCCCTCACCTTCCCGCTCGGAGACCCACCGTGGCCGCAGCTCGCAGGGCTCCCTGTGGGCCAGGACATGTTCGGACAGAACCTCCCGGCACGCCCGCCGCTCGGGGGCCGGTCGGGCCTGCAGGGTGCGCACGTGTTCATCACGGTTCAGGTGAAAGACGGTAGGCGTGGTCGGATCCTCCAGGAGGAGCTGGCCTTCCGGGGTGCACCACAGGTCCGCGGGGTCGAGCGGCTCCGGTTCGGAGTGGTCCACCTCGTCGGGTTCTTTGCCCAGCAACACCTCACAGAAGAACGCCGTGGCGGCCCGCGCCAGCTCCGGCGCGTAGCCGTGCGTCTTCTTGACGGTGGCCATGCGCAGGGCATCCGGCGCTCCCAGCAGGCGATAGATGCGCCGGGCCCGCTGCACGGTGGCGAGCGCACCTTCGATGCAGAAGTAATCGTACTCGGCCGAGAGCACCATAGCGGGCCGGGGCGCCATGGCTATCAGGAAGTCCTCGTGGTCCAGCCCTCTGGCGGTGCCGCCGGGGATTATCTGCTCGGAGTCCTGCGCCTGGCCGGTCCACATGTACTCGCGCCGGCGCATCACGAAGCAGCCCGGGGCGGCCGCACGGATGCGCGGCTCCAGCATCATCAGCCAGGTGCTCTGGGTGCCGCCGCCGGAGTTGCCGGTCAGCCCGATCCGGTCGGGGTCAACCTCCGGGCGCTGCTGCAGCAGGTCAATGGCCCGCATGGCGTCGCGGATGAAGTAGCGCGCAATGGAGCGGCCGGCCAGCCAACACTGCAGCCCGGCCTGGTCATGGTCGGGGGTGCAGGAGCCAATCCGTTGCCGGCCCTCCTCGTCTATGTAGCTGAACCGTTCCCCCTGGCCGGGCGGGTCCATGGCCAGCACCACGAGGCCGTTGCGGGCCAGACGCTGGCAGACGGCCTGGTAGACGGCGGCGCCCTTCGCCTCGGCGGAATGGCCGCACACGAAAAGCACGGCCGGCCCGGGGGTATCCGTCGCCTCGGGCAGGTAGAGGGCGCACGTGACCAGGTAGCCGGGCAGACTCTCAAAGATTATCCTCTCGACCCGGAAGCCCTCGCCCTCCACCTCGCCGCAGGTGCGGGGGTTGAGAGGGGCGTCCAGCCGCAGCAGTCCCCCGACGGCCTCCTCGGCGACCGCCCGTATGTGTGCCTGCCACTGCCGGACGGCGTCGGGCGTGGTGAGACCGTCTTTATGGGCCTCCCAGCGGGCGAATGCACGCTCGCTGCGTTCGTAGGTCCGGCATTGAAGCTGAATCGCGAAGTCCATGTACCCGCGGGCACTGAAAGCGAAAGCGTCTTCCGGAAGCATGCGTCCCTCCTCGGGTGAATCGTCTCCCGCCCTCCTGCCGGCCGGCGCGAAGCGGGGACGACAATGCTAAGCTGATGGACCATCCAAAAACAACCGCCCGCGGGCCCGCGTCACGGGGTCGGGCCTCCCAGCGGGGTCTGCCCCGGTGGAGGCAGGCAGGATGCAGACGCTGCAACCGGTCTCGCGCAGTCCTCGCCGACCGCCCGCGATCTGAGGAGTTTTCCAAAAAACGCTGAACTTGCGCGCCGCGTCAACCAATAACGATAGTAAAGCGATGGATCGTTGGGGGTCTCGGGGCGAAAGCGTAAGATGCAAGAACCAAAGAAGCAGGCATCGCTCGCGTTCGTGGTGACCGTCTACACAGCGCTCGTCATTGCCGGGGGCATGGCGGCGTACGCGGTGTACGAGTATGTGGCCATGCCGGATCGGACGGTCCTGGGGCTGGCGCTCGAGCACGGCTGGCACGTGGCGGCACTCGGCGTCCTTATCTATGGGGCGCTTGCGGTCGTGCTGTACCGTCACGTGGTCAGGCCGCTGCAGGAATTGGACGTGAAGCTCTATGCTATCAGCAAGGTGGACTTCACGCCCATAGAAGTAAACACCAGGATCAAGGAGATCCAGCAGATTGCCACGGTGACGAATTTCCTGTTGCGCCGGATGACGCAGGCGGGGCCCGATGACACGGCGCAGCATCTGGCGGCCGACAGCCAGACGCTCCGCGCCCTGGCAACCGATGAGGAAGCGCTGCCAGAGGCAGCCCGCGTCAAGCTGATGGACGTTGCCGCAGACGTGGACCAGGTTGCTGAATTGCTCTCGGTGGACAGACTGGGCAACGATGGCGAACTGGTCGGCACCGACTTCTGAAGGACCGGCAACGGCGCTCCGCAACGGGGCCCGTCGGAGCCCCGGAAACCCTGTTGCAGCGCGGGGCGACCTCGGGGGGCTTTCGCAGCCGGGGCCAGCTTTGCCATACACAGCCTGCGGGGGCTTTCACAGTTCGCCGTAGAGCTCACGGAGGCACTTGCTTGCATACCGGGGCCGGGCGGACTAAAATCTCTCCTTGCCCTCGCAGCACCGCATTCCGACCATAGGGGGAGCCCCCGATGCCGCCGAAACCGCTTGTTGACCTTGATGCCATTGACACCGGCAGCCTGCTGGCCGGCCCGGAGGAGATACGCGCCCACAACCCCCAGCGGTTCGAGATGGAGCACCTGGACGCCGTCGTCTACCTGGACACCGACGAAGGCGTGGTCGCGGGCTACAAGGACGTGACTGACGACGAGTTCTGGGTGCGGGGACACATCCCCGAGCGGCCGCTGCTGCCGGGCGTGCTCATGTGCGAGGCCGCCGCGCAGCTCTGCAGTTTCTACTACAACGAGGTCGTCGAGACGGACAAGTTCCTCGGGTTCGGCGGGCTGGAGGACGTGAAATTCCGCCGTGCCGTCGAGCCGAACTGTCGGCTGCTCATCGTTGCCAGAGTTCGCGAGTTGCGGCCCCGCCGGGCGACCTTCGACTGCCAGGCCTTTGTTGACGGCAGGATGGTCTTCGAGGGCACTGTCATCGGCATGCCCATGTAGGGGCGCGCCGGCCGCACCGATAATCTGACCTTACCACGGACGGGACCATGCCCGATCTGCTCTACGAGATAGGGACCGAGGAAGTGCCGGCGGGCTACCTGCTGCCCGCCCTGCAGCAGCTTGCGGAGGAGGTGCGCTCCCGGCTGAGGGCGCTGCACCTGGAGCCGGCCGGCCTGCGGACCGCCGGCACGCCGAGGCGCATGACGCTGTTCGCCGAAGGGCTGCCCGAGCGCCAGCCGGCGCGCACCGTGCGCACCGTCGGGCCGCCGGCCCACGTGGCCTATTCCGATGGCGAGCCCACGCCCGCCGCCCGGGGCTTCGCGCGCTCCCAGGGGGTGGGGTTGGAGGAACTGCGGGTCGAGGAGACCGAGAAAGGCCCTTACGTCGTGGTGGTGCGGGAGGAGCCCGGCCGGGCCGCCGCCGAACTGCTGCCCGACCTGCTGCGGGAGGCCACCGCCGCCGTCACCTTCCCCAAGTCCATGCGGTGGGAGCCGAGCGGCTTCAGCTTCGCGCGCCCCATCCGCCGGATTGTGGCACTGCTGGAGGGGGCCGTCCTGCCGCTGTCCTTAGGCGGTGTGGAGGCCGGCCGCCTGACGCAGGGGCACCCCTTCCTCACGCCGGAGGATATCGAGCTTGAGCGTGCCGACTTCGCCGACTACGTGGACCGCCTGCGAGAGCATCACGTGAGGGTGGACTTCGAAGAACGCCGTGAGACCATCCGACGCCAGATAGACGCCCTGATGCGCCCGCACGGCTCGCGCCTGGAGGACGAGGCCCTGCTGGCGGAGGTCACCAACCTGGTCGAGTGGCCCCATACCGTCGAGGGCCGCTTCGACGAGAGCTTTCTGAACGTGCCCGACCCCGTCCTGACGGCCGCCATGAAGGAGCATCAGCGTTACTTCCCCGTGCGGGACGGTGAGGGCCGACTGCTGGCCCGTTTCGTGACGGTGACGAACCGGACGGCCCGCGAGGGGGAGCTTGTGCGCGAGGGTAACGAGCGCGTGCTGCTGGCCCGCCTGGAGGACGCCAGGTTCTACTGGGAGCACGACCGTGGGCGGAAGCTGGAGGACCTGGTGGAGCGCCTGCGCGACGTTGTCTTCCTGGCGGGGCTGGGCGACAACCTGCAGCGCACCGAGCGGCTGGAAGGACTGTCCGTTCGCATCGCGCGTGCGATGGGGCGGGGGGGCGGAGAGGCGTCGGTAGGGCATGTCCGGCGCGCCGCTCACCTGTGCAAGGCCGATCTGCTGACGGGGCTGGTGGGCGAGTTTCCGAGCCTGCAGGGCGTCGTGGGGCGCGAGCTGGCGCTCCGGCAGGGCGAGCCCGAGCCCGTGGCGCGGGCCATCGCCGAGCATTACCTGCCGGCCGGCGCCGACGATGGCCTGCCGGAATCGCCCGAGGGCTGCGCGCTGGCGCTGGCCGACAAGCTGGACGTCATCGTCGGCTGCTTTGCCCTAGGTCTGCTGCCGAAGGGCTCGCAGGACCCCTACGCCCTGCGCCGAAACGCGCTGGGCATACTGCTGATCATCGAGCAGAAGGGGCTTCAGCTGCACCTCGGCGAACTGGTCGAGATGGCCCGGGTTGTGGCCGCCGGACACGAGATAAACTGCGACGAAGAGACGGCGGGCCAGATACGGGAATTCTTCCGCGACCGGCTTTACCATGCGGCCCTGGAGCGGGGCTTCCGCCATGACCACGTGCGCGCCGTGCTGACGGCGGGGTTCGACGACGTGCTGGACTTCTGGAGGCGCCTGGAGGCCCTGCAGAAGTGCGCCCGGAGGAACTGGTGGCCCGACCTCGTCGAACTGGTGGACCGCACCTACCGCATCCAGCGCGACGTCGACCGCGTCGCGCCCGTCGAGGAGGACCTGCTGGAGGAGCCGCTGGAGAAGCAACTGGCGGCCGCCCTGCGCGAGCACCGGCCGCAGATAGCCGGCTTGTTCGCCGACGGCGACTACGTGGCCGCCGCTGACCGCTACTGCTCAACCTTCGCCCGGCCGGTGCACGACTTCTTCGAAGAGGTCTTCGTCAATGTCGAGGACGAGGCCGTGCGCCGCAACCGTAAGTCCCTCTGCGCCTGGATATATCGGCTTTTCGCCGAGCGCTTCGCCGACCTCTACTTGCTGGAAGATGCCGAAGCCGAAAGATGAAGCTCGTTCGCACCCGGATGAGGACTCGAGAGGAAACCGAATGGAGATCAAACTGAAGTACGGTCTGAACCCGCACCAGCGATTCGCGCAGCTGGTCATTGAAGCCGAGCCCGCGCCGCTGGAAGTGGTCAACGGAACCCCCGGCTACATTAACATCCTGGACGCGATGGCGGCCTGGCCGCTGGCCCGGGAACTGAAGGACGCCACGGGGCGGGCGGGGGCGGCGTCATTCAAGCACGTCAGCCCCGCGGGAGCGGCCATCGCCCGACCGCTCAGCGAGGAGTTCCGCCGCTCCCAGATGCTGCCCGACGAAAAGCTCTCGCCGGTGGCCCGCGCTTACGTGCGGGCGCGCGGGGCGGACCGGCTCAGCTCCTTCGGCGACATGGCCGCCGTCAGCGACACGGTGGACGTCTCCCTGGCGCGCGTGCTCGAGCGGGAGGTCTCCGACGGCATCATCGCGCCGGACTACGAGCCGGAGGCGCTCGAGATACTGAAACGCAAGAAGGACGGCGGCTTCTGCGTCTTCCGCATAGACCCGGACTACGAGCCCCCGGAAACCGAGTATCGCGACACCTTCGGCTTCCGGCTGGAGGAGAGCCGCAACACCGCGCGCGTGACCCGCGAGCTGCTGGACAACGTCGTGACCGAGCGGACGGGCATCCCGGACGACATCGCCGAGACGCTGCTGGTGGCGACCATCGCGCTGAAGTACACCCAGTCGAACTCGGTGTGCGTCGCCTACGACGGCCAGGTCATCGGGATGGGCGCCGGGCAGCAGTCGCGCGTCCACTGCACGCGCCTGGCCTGCCGCAAGGCGGACAAGTGGCTCCTGCAGATGCATCCCCGCACCCTCGGCCTGCGGTTCAAGAGCGGCCTGGGTCGGCCCGAGCGCACCAATATCGTGGACCAGTTCTTGCTCTGGGACGAGCTGGCCGAAGCGGAGAAGGAGCAGATGCTCGAGGGCCTGGAGGAGCGTCCCGAACCGCTGACGCGCAAGGAGCGGGCCGAGTGGATGGGGAGCTTCGACGGTATCTGTTGCAGCTCGGACGCGTTCTTTCCGTTCCGGGACAGCCTGGACCGCGCCAGCCGCACGAACGTGCAGTATGTGCTCCAGCCGGGCGGCTCCTACCGTGACGACCTCGTCACCGAGGCCGCCGACCGGTACGGTATGGTCATGGCGCACAGCGGCGTGCGCTGGTTCCTGCACTGAGGACACAGCGCGCCTGAGAGTCCTGCGCAGCGCGGCACGCTGCGGCCAGGCAGGTGCGCCGTGCGTGCGGCGGAAGCCAAAGAGAAAGCCCCGCCCTCCTGCGAGGGCGGGGCTTTGAGGTTCGGCCGGGTATTCAGCCGGCTCAGTAGTCCGGCATCGCGGGCTGGGACTGCTTCTTTTTCTTCTCGGGCAGTTCGCCCACTATGGCATCGGTGCTGACCAGCACTCCGGCCACGCTGGCGCCGTTCTGCAGGGCGGTGCGCACGACCTTGGTGGGGTCAATGATGCCGCGCTTGACCAGGTCGCAGTATTCGCCTTTGGCGGCGTCGAAGCCCCAGGAGGCCGACTTTTTGGCCAGCACGTTCTGCAGCACCACAGCGCCGTCCTCGCCGGCGTTCTCGGCTATCTGTTTCAGGGGCCGGCTCAGGGCGAGGCGGACGATGTCCACGCCGACGGCCTCGTCCTCGTCGGCCTCAATGTCGTCAAGGGCCGCGGAGGCGCGCAGCAGGGCGACGCCGCCGCCCGGCACGATGCCCTCTTCGACGGCCGCCCGGGTGGCGTGCACGGCGTCCTCGACGCGGTGCTGCTTCTCCTTCATCTCCACCTCGGTGGCGGCGCCGACGTTGAGCTGGGCCACGCCACCGGCCAGCTTGGCCAGCCGCTCCTCCAGCTTCTCGCGGTCGTAGTCGCTGGTGGTGGTCTCCAGCTCGTGCTTTATCTGGCGGATGCGGCCCTGGATGTCGTCGGTGCTGCCGGCGCCCTGGATGATGGTGGTCTCGTCGGCGTTGATGACGATCTTCTTGGCCCGGCCCAGGTCGGCGAGGCCGACGGACTCGAGCTCCAGCCCCAGGTCCTCGCTGATGACCTGCGCGCCGACCAGCGTGGCGATGTCCTGCATCATGGCCTTGCGACGGTCACCGAAGCCCGGCGCCTTTACGGCCGCGCACGGCAGCACGCCGCGCAGCCTGTTGACGACCATGGTGGCCAGGGGTTCGCTTTCGACGTCCTCGGCGATGATCAGCAACGGTTTGCCGGACTGGGCGATCTTCTCCAGCAGCGGCACCAGGTCCTGCACGGTGGATATCTTCTCCTGGTGGACCAGCACGTAGCAGTCTTCCAGGACGCACTCCATCTCCTCGCGGTCGGTCACGAAGTGGGGGCTCAGGTAGCCGCGGTCGAACTGCATGCCCTCGACCAGTTCGACGGTGGTCTCCAGCGTCTTGCCCTCTTCGACGGTGATGACGCCGTCCTTGCCGACCTTCTCCATGGCGTCGGCTATCTGGTTGCCGACCTCGGGGTCGTTGTTGGCGGCAATGGTTCCGACGAAGGCGATCTCCTCCTTGCCCTTGACGGGGCGGGAGGTGTCCTTCAGCTCCTTGAGCACGGCGTCCACGCCTTTCTGGATGCCGCGCTTGAGGGCCATGGCGGGCACGCCGGCGGTGATGCTCTTGAGCGAGCCCTCGAAGATGGCCTCGGCCAGGATGGTGGCGGTGGTGGTTCCGTCACCGGCGTCGTCACTGGTCTTGGAGGCCGCCTGCTTGACGAGTTCGGCGCCGATGTTCTCGAAGTTGTCCTTCAACTCCACCTCTTCGGCCACGGCCACGCCGTCCTTGGTCACGGTGGGGGCGCCGAAGCTCTTCTGGATGACCACGTTGCGGCCGCGGGGGCCGAGCGTAGTCTTGACGGCCCGGGCCAGGGTGTTGACGCCCCGGCGCATCGCTTCGCGGGCTTCCGTGTCGAATGTGATCTTTTTGGCTGGCATGGGAGTCCTCCTCACTCGATGGTGGCCAGGATGTCGTCTTCGGACATCAGCAGATACTCTTCCCCGTCAACCGTGACCTCGGTCCCCGCGAAGGAACCGAACAGCACGGTGTCGCCTTCGGCGACCTGGAAATCGGCGCGCTCGCCGGAGTCCAGTTGCCGGCCCTCGCCCAGGGCGATGATCTTGCCCTGCTTGGGCTTCTCCTTGGCCGTGTCGGGCAGCACGATGCCCCCCGAGGTCGTCTCTTCGGCCTCCAATCGCTTCACGAGAACCCTGTCAGCCAGCGGCCTGATGGTAGCCATAGGACAATGCCTCCCTCTTGAGTCTTCCGGGAATGCCGGTAATCCCGATGCACGGGATATCCACGGAGATGTCGCAAACCCTGTGCCATCATGGCCCCACCGGCGCCGGCGGCCCCCAGGAGGGCAGGCACGGCCCCATGACCGCCCGCGCGCCGCTCCGGGCCGGCACCGGCGCATCTGTCATATTGACAAGCACCAGCGCCGGGCCGCGAGAAACGCCTGCCACTTTGACACCCCCCCGCTGCCACAAAAGGGGCGGGCATATCTGCAGCAGGCGTCGCGGTCGGCGGGCGTCCGTGTCGGTTCAGAGCGACTTGAGGAACTCGATGTCGTGGCGCAGCGCCTCGAGCTTGCTCAGGCCGCCGCGTTCGTCGGCGGCGAACTCGACCATCAGCCACCCTTCGTAGCCGGCCTTGCGCAGCGCTTCACCGAAACGCGAGTAGTCGGCAATGCCCTCGTCCAGCAGCGTGCGCCCGCGCCACGTCTCGCTCTCCTCGTGGGTATGGTTCTGCATGTGGCAATGTCCGGCGTAGGGCAGCAGCGTCATGTAGTCGTCCACGCTGTGCGCCCGGTAGTCGGCGTTGCCGGCCGGGCAGGGGATCTGCCAGTTGAGGGCGACGTTCCCGTGTGCGATGCGCTCCATCATCTCGGCCACGTTGTCCCAGCGGTTCAGTATGGTGTTGGCGTGCCGCTCCAGCACGACCTCGATGCCGGCCCCGGCCGCCATGTCGCCGAACTCGCGCACATCGGCGATGACGGCCTCGATTTCCTCGGCCGTGCATTCTTCGTAGTTTTTTGTGCCCGCCCAGATGCGGATGATGTCCGCGCCGAACATGCGGCTCAGCTCGATCTGGTTTTCCTTCGTGACGGGCACGCCGTCGTATTCCACGTCGCGGCCGACGCGGTAATAGGAGCCGAACACGGGAGTGGCTACGCCCCTCTGGCGGGCGTGCTCCACCGCGCGCGCCACCTCCCCCTCCTCGGGCGGGTAGCTCACGTGGGGGGGCTGCCCCCATATCTCGACGGCGCCGGCGCCGACCTGCGCCGCCGTGTCAATGGCCTCTGTCAGGCTCGAGTCCCTGCAAGCTATGGTGCATAGTCCAGCCTTCGCCATGGTTTTCTCCCTGCCGTTGCGCCTCCGGCCGTGGTGCGGATGGCCCGGGGCGCAACGCCCCGTAGGGGGACGCTCTATCCGGACCACGCTCTGCCCGGCGGCCGGTTCAGCCGATGCCAGTGATCAGGACGATGATGATAATCAGCGTCACCAGGGCCGTGAGGCCGGCGACGCCCAGCGCCAGGTAGAGTTCCGGAGGCTTCTCTGGCATAGCGACGCTCCTGTTCTGTTGCTCGTCACGGTTGCGATGCGCCGGCCCCGCACGGGACACTGCCGACACCACAAATATGCCACAAAAGGACTCTTTTCGCAAACGAGCGGCCGAACCGGCCGCCGGCGGGGCGCCACCGCCCGGCGGACTCACCACAACGGGCGCCACCGAGACGGCCAGCGGCGAAAACGGCGGCAAGAGACGGATGGTTCGGACGCGGCGTTCCGCCGGCTGCGCGGGTTCGACGCGAGGCCCGCGGGCTGATATCATCCGGCTTCGCTTTCCAGGAGGAGATACCCGATGGCAGAGCCACAGCAGGAGGCGAAGGCGCCGGCCGGCGGTTTCGACAGTTTCCGGGGCAAACTCGTGGCGGAGGGCCGACTGGAGCCCCTGCCCCGACGGCGGCCCCGCCGACGCCGCGAGCGGCCCGTGCGTGAGCCGGGCGACGACCGGCCGAACGTGCTCTGGCTGATGGCGGACCAGCTCCGCGCCGACACCATGGGCTGCGCCGGGCACCCGGTGGTCAGGACTCCGCACATAGACCGACTGGCCGCCGAAGGTGCCCACTTCACCAACACCTTCTGCGCCGCGCCGGTCTGCGTGCCGTCCCGCGCCGGCATGCTCACCGGACGGCACCTGTTCGCCCACGGTGCCGTCAGCAACCGCCACCCGATGCGTGAAGGCGAGGTGCGGTTCCCGGAACTGGTGCGCGAGGCGGGCTGGCGCACCGCCAACGTGGGCAAGCACCACGCCGGCTGCAGCGCCCGGGAGGTCTGGTCCGAGCAGATAACCGTCGAGGACCGCTTCGGCGCCACCAAGCCCTCCAGCGTGCCCTTCGACCCCGCCAACTTCCCCAACGTAACCTTCATCGCCAACGAGGTCTGCAGCAACGCCAACCGTATACTGCACGGCAAGTATCCGGCGGGCGTGAACCTGACCAAGAGCTACATCCTGTCCAGCCGGGGCGTCGAGTGGCTGCGCTGGAACGACGACCCCCGGCCGTTCTTCCTGCGCGTCTCCTACGACGACCCCCATCCGCCCGTCATCCCCCCCGAGCCGTTCCACGGCATGTACGGGCCAGAGGACGTGCCCGAGCAGATATGGACCGGCCAGGAAGAGAGCATCCGCTCCAAGCCCTCCACGGTCGGCGAGTACCTGCGCTACCAGCACCAGGACCGCATATCGCTTCAGGACCACAGGAGACACGCCGCGGCCTACTTCGGGCTGGTCAGCCATCTGGACGCCCAGATCGGCCGGCTGCTGGACTACCTGGACGAGTCCGGCCTGGCCGACAATACCATCGTCATTCTCAACTCCGATCACGGCCACATGATCGGCGAGCACGGCCTGACCCACAAAGGGCCGTTCTGCTACGAGGGGACGCTCCACATCCCCACCATCATCCGCTGGCCCCGGCGCATACCGCCCGGCACCCGCGTGGACGCCCTGGCCCACGGGGTGGACCTGATGCCCACGCTGATGGACCTGCTGGGGCTGGCGCCTCCTGAGGGGCTCCACGGTCGCAGCATGGTGCCCCTGCTCGAGGGCGGGGATGACGGGCGCGAGCACGTCTTCTGCCAGTGGGAGGACTACGTCTTCTGCGTGCGCGGCCGCCGCTGGAAGCTGACGTGGTACGACTCCGACGGCGACGGCGAGCTATACGACCTGGAAGCCGACCCCCTAGAGAAGGAGAACCTGTTCGGCCGCGAGACCCTCGCCGACGTGCAGGCGGGATTGCTGGACGCCCTGCACCAGTGGCGCCGGCGCTACGCCCGCCGCGAAGACCTGGCGTGACGTGAGGTAACAAGCACTGCCGCCCTCACCCAGGGTGGGCGCCCCTCCAGGGTGCGGCCGGCCCTATGCGGTGTAACCGGTGATGATGAAGCGCGCCATCTCCAGCAAGGCGGGCAGGGCTTGCTCGACGGTTGAAGAGAGGCTCGCCGTGTGGCCGAAGTGCTCGCCTCCCACTGAGAGCAGGGCGGCGTCCGGGCATCGGCCGTAGAGAGCGTGCGCCGCCGCCAGCAGCGCCTCCGGCTCCAGGGCGTGCGCGAAGCTTGCGGAAGCGCGGGAGTCGGCCTCCAGGCGCCGGCACCGGAACTCGCCCGGCGGGCTGTCGTGGGCGGCGTCTATGAACAGGACCACCTCCGCCGCGCTGACCTCCTCGGCCAGCTCGGGGGTGAGCTGCTGGCAGGCGCGCACCTGCACGTCGGCGCCGGCGAACTCCTCCTCCAGCAGTTCGGCCGCTCGTTGGCCGAGGCCGTCATCGCCCCTGAGGGGATTGCCGTAGCCGATGATGAGCGCCGTGGCCATGATGGGGTTCCCCGCAAGCGTTCCGTCCGTCCGGGTTCGGGCTTCCCCCCGGGCCGCCCGCCCACGGGACCTGTCCCTGCGTGAACGGTGCTTTCCGTCTGCGGCGCTCTTCAGCCGCGTTTCGCCTCGTCCAGGAGCGCGCCGTCCGGGCCGATGAGCTGCAGGTGCAGCGGCATGCGGCCGGCGGCATGGGTTGAGCAGCTCAGGCAGGGGTCATAGGCCCTGACGACGGCCTCGACGCGGTTGAGCGCACCATCGTCCAGGGCATCCCCGCTCACGAACCTCCGGGCCACCTGCCGGACGCTCTTGTTCATGGCCAGGTTGTTGTGGCAGGTGGCGATGACAAGGTTGACCTGCTGTATCAGCCCGTTCTCGTCGGCGCGGTAGTGGTGGATGAGGGTTCCGCGCGGTGCCTCGGCCACGCCGATGCCCTCGGCGGCGTTCGGGCCGGCCTGGGCACGCACCCTCTGGCCCAGTATGTCCGGGTCGTTCAAGATCTGCTCAATGCGCTCGACACAGAACAGTATCTCGATGAGCCGGGCGTAATGGAAGTGGAACGAACTGAGGGCCGGCCCGCGCTGCAGTTCGCGGAACTCGGCCAGTTCTTCGTCGGCAAGGGGCGTGCCGCAGGCGTCCACGATGTTCATGCGTGCAAGGGGGCCGACGCGGTAGATGCCGTCCGGATAGCCTGTCGGTTTGTAGTAGGGGAACTTCAGGTAGCTCCACGGTTCGACGGCCTCACCGATGTGGTCGCGGTAGTCGCTGCCCGGCACCTGGTCGGCGACGATGTCCCCCTGCGCGTCCATAAAACGAAGGCGGCCGTCGTATGTCTCCAGGTTGCCCTGCGGCGTGACCAGCCCCATGAACATGGAGGGGAAGTTACCGAAGGAGCGGATCTCCTCGCGGAAGTCCTCGGTCAGGTTCTTGTAGGCCTGGATGGTGCGCAGGGTGACCTCGCGGGCCTCGGGCAGGCCCTCGAGCATCCTGTCGCGCAGCTTTTCGCTTAGGGGCCGGCTCACACCGCCTGGCACCACCCAGGCGGGGTGGATGCGCTTGCCCCCGAGCCACTCGACGATCTGCTGTCCGTACTTGCGCAGCCGGATGCCGTCGCGGGCCAGGTCGGGGTGGGAGCTGAACAGGTGGAATACGTTGCGTTCCTGCTCCGGGGCGTCCATGCCCAGCAGCAGGTCGGGGGAGGAGAGGTGGAAGAAGCTGAGGGCGTGGGACTGGAGTATCTGCGCCAGGTTCAGCAGGCGGCGCAGCTTGCGGGCCGGCTCGGGGATGCCGACGGCCAGCAGCATGTCGCACGCCTTGGAGGAGGCGATAAGGTGGCTGACGGGGCATATGCCGCAGATGCGGGCCGTGATGGCGGGCATCTCGTGCAGGGGGCGTCCTTCGCAGAACTTTTCGAACCCGCGGAACTGGGTCACGTGAAAGCGGGCGTCCTCCACCTGGCCGTCATCGTCCAGGTGGATGGTCACCTTGGCGTGGCCCTCGATGCGGGTAACGGGGTCTATGGCGATTTCCCGCGCCATGGCTCTCGCTCTCCTTGCTATCCGAAACGGGACCGCACGCCGCGTCCCGGTATGCGTCCTTGCAGTAGTTCGCTCACGATGAACTTGATCAGCTCGGCGTCCGGCGGGCAGCCGACAATGTACTCGTCCACTTCCACGAAGTTGTGCAGCGGCTGCACCTTCGGCCGCAGGGGGGAGACCACGGCCTCGGGCGCGCCGGGATTGAGGTCCGCCTCCTGGACGAAAGTCCGCTCCAGCAACTGCTCCACGGGAATGTGGTTGCGCATGGCGGGCACATTGCCCGTCACGGCGCAGTCGCCCAGGCTGACCAGCAGCTTCGTGCGCGGCCGGATGTGCCGCACCAGCTCCAGCTGCTCCTCGTTGCCCACGCCCCCGCTCAGCAGCGTCACGTCCACCTGTTCGGGGAACTCCTTGGCGTCAACCAGCGGGGAGTAGACAAGCTCGATCAGCTCGGCCAGTTCCAGCAGCCCTTCGTCCATGTCGAGGAAGGACATATGACAGCCGGAGCAGGCCTCCAGCCATGCCGTAGCCACGCGGGCTTTGCTCATTGCTCGGTCCTCCTCATGGCCGTCAGGTACGGCAGGAACTCTCGTCGCTCCAACTCCGCCACGCAGGTTCCCTTCTCGAACAGGGCCCCGGTGGGGCACAGCTCAACGCACTTGCCGCAGTTGGTGCAGGTTCCCGAATCGCCCCACGGCTGGCGCATGTCCGTGATGATGCGGGCGTCCACGCCGCGGCCCTCCACGTCCCAGGTGTGGGCGCCCTCGACCTCGTCGCACACCCGCACGCAGCGGGTGCAGAGGATGCAGCGGTTGTGGTCCACGGCGAGCTGCTTGTGCGAGGCGTCCACCGGCACATCGGGGTTCAGGTAGGGTACGCGCACGTGGTCCATGCCGAGCTCCTCCGCCAGTATCTGCAGTTCGCAGTTGCCGTTGGCGACGCAGACGGCGCAGATGTGGTTCCGCTCCGCGAAGAGCAACTCCAGCAGGCTGCGGCGGTACTTCTGTATGCGTTTGGAGTCCGTGATGACCTCCATGCCCTCTTCGATGCGGGTGACGCAGGCGGGCACGAGCCGGCCCGTGGCCCTTATTTCCACCAGGCACAACCGGCAGGCGCCGATGGCGGAGAGCCCCTCCACATGGCAGAGTCTGGGTATGTCGATCTCGTGTTCGAGGGCCACCTGCAGGATGGTCTGCTCGGCGCGGCCACTGACGTCGAAGCCGTCAATTTTCAGCGTCCTTATCTGCCGCGGGGCCTCCACGGGCCCCCGGATCGGGGATGACGGCGTGCTCATCGGTTCACCTCCGTTGTGCTTCTCATCTTGCACTTGCCGGCCGGGCAGGTGCGGTCCTCAATGTGCGCCAGGTATTCGTCCCGGAAGTAGCGCAGCGTGCTGAGCACGGGGTTGGGAGCCGTCTGGCCCAGACCGCACAGGGCCGTGTTGCGCACCAGGTCGCACAACTCTTCCAGCATCTCCAGGTCCCTCATCACGGCCTCGCCCCGGGTTATCCGGTCCAGCAGCCCCAGCATCTGGGGGGTGCCGGCCCGGCAGGGCAGGCAGTGGCCGCAGGACTCGGTGCGGCAGAATTCCATGAAGAACTTGGCCACGTCCACCATGCAGGCGGTCTCGTCCATCACGATCATGCCGCCCGAGCCCATGATGGAGCCCAGTTCGCGCAGCGACTCGTAGTCCACGGCGACGTCCAGGTACTGCTCCGGGATGCAACCGCCGGAGGGGCCGCCGGTCTGGACGGCCTTGAAGGCGCGTCCGTCCGGGATGCCGCCCCCGATGTCGAAGATGATCTCCCGCAGCGTCGTGCCCATCGGCACCTCGATCAGGCCCGTGTTCAGCACGCTGCCGGCCAGCGCGAAGACCTTCGTCCCTTTGCTCTTCTCGGTGCCGATGCCGGCGAACCAGTCGGCGCCCTCGCGCAGGATGGGCCCGATGTTGGCGAACGTCTCGACGTTGTTGATCAGCGTGGGGTAGCCCCACAGGCCGTAATTGGCCGGGTAGGGCGGCCGCGGGCGGGGGGTGCCGCGCTTGCCCTCGATCGAGGCCATGAGGGCGGTCTCCTCGCCGCAGACAAACGCCCCGGCGCCGAGTCGCAACTGGATGTCGAAGCTGAAGTTGGACCCCATGATGTCGCCGCCGAGCAAATCCATGCGCTTGGCCTGGCGGATCGCCTTGCGCAGCCGCTCGATGGCCAGCGGATACTCGGCGCGGATGTATACGTAGCCCTGGTCGGCCCCGACGGCGTAGGCGGCGATGGCCATGCCTTCCAGGATGCGGTGGGGGTCGCCCTCCAGGATGCTGCGGTCCATGAACGCGCCGGGGTCACCTTCGTCCGCGTTGCAGACGACGAACTTGCGCTCGGCGCGTGCCTTCTCCACGGTGCTCCATTTGAGCCCCGTGGGATATCCGGCCCCGCCCCGGCCGCGCAGGCCGCTCTTGGAGATGACGTTCACCACTTCGGTAGGGCTCAGCGCCGTCAGGCAGCGGGCAAGCGCGGCGTATCCGTCGGCGCCGATGCATTCCTCGATACTCTCCGGGTCCACCCGGCCGCAGTTCTCCAGGGCGATGGGCTCCTGCCGTTCGTAGAACGGCGCGTCGGCCTCGATGGCTTCCAGGTCGGCGGCCGGTTCGTCCCCGAGGGCGTCCACGATGGCGGGGGCCTGCTCCGGCGTTACGTGGGCGTAGAGGACGCCGTCGGGCTGGACAGCAACCAGTGGGCCTCCGGCGCACAGACCCATGCAGCCGACACCTTTGACGAGGCACTGCTCGTGGAGGTCGCGGTCCTTGACTTCCTTCTGAAGGCTTTCAAGCACCTGATCGCTGTTGGAGGAGAGGCAGCCGGCGGCCGTGCAGACGTAAACCTGATGGGCGTACTGGCCGGCTTGTTCCTGCCACTGGGCGGCCACGTCCTTCAGTTCCTCAGGAATCATCGTCCATCAACCTCCGGATTCGGGAGACCGCCTGCTCGGGTGTCAGTTTGCCGGCCACTTCCCCGTCGAAGGTGGCGGCCGGGGCCAGGCCGCAGGAGCCGAAGCAACGGGCCGTCAGCACCGAGAGCTTGCCGTCCTCGCCCGTCTGGTCGGGGCCAACGCCGAACTCCTGCTCGATGGCCTCCAGTATCTCGGGAGCGCCCTTGATGTAGCAGGCGGTCCCGGTGCAGACCACGCAGGTGTGCTCGCCTTTGGGCTTGAGGGTGAAGAAGTGGTAGAAGGTGGCCACGCCGTAGACCTTGCTGGGCGGCACGCGCAGGCCGGCGGCCACGTACTGCAGGGCTTCCTCTTCCAGGTAGCCGAAGCTCTCCTGGACGGCGTGAAGCGTTTCGATCAGGGCATTCGGTTGGTGTCCGTGCCGGCGCATGGCCGTCCGGACGGACCTCCACCGTGGGTCGTCCGTGGGGGGCTCCGGGTTCTGGAGGTCCACCCGCATCTTTCTCTCCTTTCGCGTCCTGCAGTGTGACGGGCCGCCGCGGGGCGCTCGCAACGGCAGCCGGGCCCGCGATTCAGGGGCGGTGAGCTGTCCGCTCACCCTGGGACCGGCGAGATCCGCATGCCGCGTTCCCGGCGACCCGGCCGGCGGGGATGCGCAGCCGGTGCGATGCAAGCCGACGCCTCATACTAACCCCACCCGCCCGGCCGTGCAAGCGCAGCAGGACGCCGAAACGTTGCAGCGCCCGTCCCCCGGCGGCAAACAGGAGACCCCTTTCGACTTCAGGACGTTCACAGGCGCTGCTGCGGCGCGTGTCCCGAGGGTGAGCGTGGTGGCGATCTGAGGGCGGGTCTTGACGGCGAGGGTGGCAAGGGCAGTGCCGCTCTCCCTGCGGCGCACGGGCCGGTTGCCGTGTGCCGGGCGGCGGGTTCAGCGGTCAGGCATCACGGCCCTGCATCGCCCTCACGGCCGCTGCTCCGCTACCGGGGGGCGGCGTCCCTCATCTCAGCCTCAATCATCTCCCGCAGCCACTCGGGGGGCTCTGAGGGCGGGTCCGGCGCCTCAAGGGGCCGGACGTCCTCCTCTGTGAGGCCGAGTTCCAGGAGTTCGTCTCTTGTGATGCCGGCATCCTCGAGCATGTTCAGCGTGAGCCTGCTGCCGGCCAGGTCCTCTTGCAGAGTGCGTGTGCGGGCGCCGCGGTGCTCCGGCGCCAGCAGGCGAAAAGCAATATCGCCGCAGTCGGGGCCCAAGTCCTTCAGCCTCTCGAATTGCTGCCGCAGTTCGCGCCGGGAGCGGCCGCCGTGGTCCTTGCCATCCGGACCGAGACTGTAGAGGACCACACCCCGGTCCGTGTGCAAATACCGGATCGGCCCGTCGGCAAAGGGGTCCTCAGGGACGGCCTCCAGAAGCTCGGGCGTCAGTTCTTCCAGGGACTCCGGCCAGCGTCCGTGCTCCAGGCGCCACTGTTCGACCGCCAGTGCGGCCTCGGCCACCTGCAGTTCAACGTGCGCCGCGACATCACTTCTGATTAACCGCGCTAACGATGGCAGTAGTTGACGCGCGAGCATAAGCTGGTTCCGGCTGTCCACAACCGTCCGCTCCCAACCCTCCGTGAACTGACTGCCCGCCAGCCACCGCTCCCGCAGCGGGAGTTGCGAGACCTGCACCAGGCGACTGAAAACCTCCAGGTAGCCGATGGCATTCCGCTCCCGCAGGCTCGGAACGAGACGAATAGCATGAGCCAGTCCGCCGGGCCATCCCCTGATGCCTGCCAGCTCTTCGGGATGCCTGAACAGGTGGTAGCACAGTCCGATCTCCCCCCGGGCGGCGTCAGCGAGGGAGAGGGCCTCCCGTTCGGCACGCAGTTCGCTCTGAAGCATCGCCACCGCCTCATGCGGCATCTCGACCAGGCCCAGCGTATCCTCCAGGGCACTGAACAGCCCGCTGACGAAGGCCATGCGGACTACTCCTTCGGCGAGAGTCGCAGGCTCCTGCAGGGAAGCATTCAAGCGCCGGGAGTTCCGCAAGCTCTCGGCCGCCGCGGAGCCGTCCCCCGCCGCCGCCCTCTCTGTCGCCTTGACCGCGCACAATTCCCCGGCGCTGCGCAGAAGCCCCAGGTGGGGCATGTACATGTCCGGGCCGGGGTACTCCCCCAGGGGATAGACACCCCGTGGCAGTTCGGCTCCCCGGCGGATAATCGCCAGGGCCTCCGCGTTTTCGTCCAGGCAACGGCGTATGAGTTGCCGGCTGTGCTCGGAGGGCTTCTCCCCGAACGGGGATGCCGTGGCAAGGCCGACCGCCACTTCCCTGGATTCAGGCCTGGTTTCCCGCAGCAGTTGGGCCAGTTCCAGGAAGACGAGGGCCGAGTTCGCCTCCGGGGGTAGCGTCTCGCGTTGCTCCAGATACTCTTCCAGGCTCAGGGGCAGTCCCTGCGCCCGCAGCTCCGCCTCCTTGCGCGAGAGCATGCGCCGCCAGTGCAACTCGCAAAAGAGGACCCCCAGCAGGGACACTCCCAGCACCGCCGTCGCTATCAGCCCCCACTGCCAGCGCCTGCTCCGTCCCATCGGGCCGCCCTCCGGCAGGAATACGTCACTACCCGACACTTACCCCATCAAAGGGACAGAGTCAAGCTTTTTTTGCTCGCCAGGACGTGGCACCCAGCCACCGGGAAGTTGTGATCGTGCAGGTTCAGGGGGGTCCTGGCCGCTCCGGGCCGTGGGGAAAGAGGGTGACAAGAACGGCGGGGGATGGGAGAAAAAAGGGGCCCTACCGGCGAGACGGCGGGGCCCCGGTCGCGGGCGAGGTCAGTGCCTCACCATGTCGGGATCTCCGGCGGGGGATCCTGCGGCTGCTCTTCGGGCAGCACCGGCTCGTCGTCAGGATCCTGCCACTCAAGCGGTTCCTCGATCTCCACCTCTATGTCCAGCAGGTCCGTCAGTTCGACAGACTGCTGGAGTTCGAGGTCGTGGTTGTAGATGTAGAGGGCCCCGTCTCCGCTCAAGCATACTCCATCGTCGAATGCCGTCAGTTCGGGAGTCCAGATATCCCTTTCCAGCTCAACGCGCGCCTCCACCTCGAGGTCGGACCCGATTTCGAGCCTGATCAGCTCATCGCCGACCACCATGTAGAGGGAGTTGCCGTGAGAAGCGATAGCGTCAGGGCCCAGCAGTTCGACCTGGGCGCCCGCCGGACTTGCCGAGATGATGGTCAGTGCCAGAAGGGCAGTCACTGCGAAGCCTGCGATGCGTCGAGTTGTTCGTGTGGTTACTTTCATTGTCTTACAGATTCCCTGTCCGGATGTCTTGCTCTTGTTCTCGCTCTTGCCTTGAGAAGGGCAATGCCTGAGAATTCACGGACGGGGACGCTCGCGGCTCGATCACGTGCTTTGTCGCAGCCATGTCGGGCAGCTCGCACGAAACGAAAGTTACGCGAATGTGAATTGGGCCCCATATTCCCTTAGTGGAGTGTGACGGGCAGATGTTCCGACAAAGTGCCTGCCGCTTCAGGCGAGGTGCCGGGCAAGGCGGCTCCCAGCCGGATGGCTACCTGAAGAGGCGCCACAACGAGGGCCGGAAACGTCGGGGCGGTGAGCGGCGGACGGCCCCGACGAAGCGACCGAACAATGAGAGGCAAGGCCCGCCGTACGGGGGCGCATCAGATGCAGCCCGGGGCGACCAGAGGGAGCCCCCGGGCAGGTTGTTCACACCCCGAGTGGGGAGTCCGGGAGGGACGATTCAGCCGGACGACTCTGGCAGACTATTGAGCCCGGTCAAGCCAATGATGTCATTCTGAGTTCGCCGAACGGCGCAACGAGGAATCTCGCTGTTCAGGCGCGCAATGGACGCCCCCGTAGAGACTCTTAGGCAGGGCTCCGCCCCTCCTCAGAATGACAGCGTTCTTTTCGGCTAAACATTGCTTTTGCAGGTCTCCATAAACATTTGAAACGCCACGGGCTATGTCTGATTCGTCCCGGCCTGACTTTCCCACGAGCGCTGCGAAGCAGCGCCGCTGCACAGCAGCGCCACATATGAAGCCCGGGGTGCCGGCCGGCACCCCGGGAAACCGGCAGCCGGCAACAAGACCGCGCCCTGAAAGGGCGCCACAACGGGGACAGAGAATAGAACACGACCGGCCCCCTGCAGGGGCGGCACCGCGTCCCCTGTAGCGCCCCTTCAGGGCGCTGATTTCGGGGGGACTTCTCGGTACCCAGGGCTGCGCCCCGGGCTGGTATGGAGCGCCCTGACAGGGCGGCGCCCCGTTGGGGCGGCAGGACGTTCCCTGTCGCGCTCCGTGGGGGCGGCATACCGCCCTCCGGAATCGTGCCGGGAAACCGCTTGACGGGAACTCTATACACGTATAGTATATACACAGGCGAGTCATGATCATCGCACCAATGCTCCGGCTGGGGAAACCGGCGTCGCTCCCCGGCGTCACTGACCGATTTGGGCGCACCGGGGTGTTCTCTGCGAAACGAATCCATTTGCTCTTTGACATGCTGACAGGGGCCCCGAGCGGGTGGTGAGGCGCCTGGACACTCGTCTTCATTCTCGCCGTCGTGTCCCGCTATTCGCCGTCCGGCGAACGGCCAGGCGTCGTGGTGGCCTCCGGGCTCTGAGGCCCCAAGGCCCGCTCACGCTGGCAACAGAGTTCTGCTTACGGGAACCGCCGCTTTTGAACTCCTGCCGCCTCTGTGCTACGCTCTACGGAGTCAGACCTGCGCGGTTCCGCTTTCTCCATCCGACGGATCGAACTCATGACCGACAGAGACAGACACGTCCGCGTCCGCATCGCTCCCTCGCCCACGGGCCCGCCGCACGTGGGCAACGCTTACATCGGCCTTTTCGACTTCGTTTTCGCCCGGCACGCCGGCGGCGAGTTCGCGCTGCGTATCGAGGACACGGACCGCGAGCGCTCCACGGCGGAGAGCGAGCAGGCCATCATGGAGGGCTTCAAGTGGCTGGGGCTTGATTGGGACGAGGGCCCGGACTGCGGCGGCCCCCACGCGCCGTACCGCCAGAGCGAACGGTCGGACCTCTACGCCGAGCACGCCCGGATGCTGCTGGAGAAGGGCGCCGCCTACCGCTGCTTCTGCGCGCCCGAGCGGCTGGCCCGGATGCGCAAGGCCCAGCGGGAGGAGGGCGAGTCGTTCGGATATGACGGCCACTGCCGGGACCTGGGCGAGGAGGAGATCGCGGCGAAACTCGCCGAGAAAGCCCCCTTCACCGTCCGACTGAAGGTGCCCGAGGGCGGCCAGACGGGTTTCACCGACCTTGTGCGCGGCGACGTCTCCGTGCCCAACGCCGAGATAGACGACCAGATACTGCTCAAAAGCGACGGCTTCCCCACTTACCACCTGGCCAACGTGGTGGACGACCACCTGATGGAGATATCCCACGTCATCCGGGCCGAGGAGTGGATCAGCTCCACCCCGAAACACGTGCTCCTCTACGGGGCGTTCGGGTGGGAGGCGCCGACGTTCGTGCACATGCCGCTGCTGCGCAACAAGGACAAAACGAAGATAAGCAAGCGCAAGAATCCGACCTCGCTGTTGTGGTACAGGGAGCAGGGGTTCCTGCCGGCGGCGCTGCGCAACTTCCTGGCCCTGATGGGCTGGTCCATGGGCGAGGACCGGGAGATATTCAGCACCGAGGAGATGATCCATGGTTTCACCTGGGACCGGATCAAGACCAGCGGCCCCGTCTTCGACATGCAGAAGCTGGAGTGGATGAACGGGGAATACATCCGCGCGACGCCGCCGGATGAGCTTCTGCAGCGCATTCTGGAGGAGCCCTACACCACGCGGGTGGACGAGCCGGCAGAGAAGCTGCTGGAGATAGTCAAGCTCATCCAGGAGCGCATCAACCGGCTCGCGGATTTCGACGAACAGACCAACTTTTTCTTCGAGCGGGAGGATTACGACGCCGAGGAACTCATCCCGCGCAAGCAGGACGCGGCGTTCACGCGGGACGTCCTCGATGCTATCGGGCGGAAACTGGGTTCCGTCGAGGAGTGGGCCACCGAGCCGCTCGAACTGGCCATGCGGGAGCTGGCCGACGAACTGGACTGCAAGCGCGGCGCCCTCTACATGCCGCTGCGGGTGGCCGTCACCTGCCGCCGGGTCAGCACGCCCCTGTTCGAGACGATGGAGATACTGGGCAGGGATGAGTGTTCGGAGCGGCTGGGCATCGCGGCCCGGAAAGTGGGCGCACTCGTCGAAGACTGAGGGAGTCGCCGGTGGACGCATATCGCGTTTTCTGGGGCGAGACACACGATAACACCTACCAGTTCGCGCAGCAGCGACCGCCCATTGACGCGGTGATGGAGGAAGCGGCGAAGCACCTGGATTTCTACGCCGCCGCGTACTACACCGCCTGCGCTGAAGCCTTCGAGGAGGGCGGCCATCCGGTCGAGAGCGACGCCGAGCAGCCGCTCATCCTGGAGGGCTGGAAGCCCGCCGAACGGCTCGAACGGGAGGGGGGGGAGGTGCAGGAGGCCTGCCGCGCCCACAACAGCCCCGGGGAGTTCGTGACCTTCCCGGGCTACGAATGGCAGGGCGACGGCTCCGACGGGGATCACAACGTCTTCCACCGCACCGAGGAGGCGCCCATCGTCCGGGTGGACCGGCTGGCTCAGCTTTACCAGCGGCTGCGCGGCCTTGACGTCGAGGCGCTGGCCATCCCCCACCACACCGCCTATCGGGCGGGCGTGCGCGGGCGGGAGTGGACGGTCTTCGACGAGGCGCTCAGCCCCTTCACCGAGATATTTTCGGTGCACGGCTGCTCAGAGACGGACGAGGAGTGGGTCGGCCTGCGTCGGAACAACCACATGGGGCCCGGCGTCGGCGGGGGCACCTGGCAGGACGCCCTGGACCGGGGGCTGCACCTGGGCGCCGTCTGCTCGACCGACATGTGGGGCGGCATGCCCGGACGCTTCGGAGACGGGCGGATGGCGTGCCTGGCCGAGGAGTTGACGCGCGGGGCGCTCTGGGGCGCTTTCAGGGCGCGTCGGGTCTACGGCGTCACGGGAGACCGCATCCTGCTGGACTTCACGGTCGACGGCGCCGTGATGGGCAGCATCATCGAGTGCGGCGGGAGGCGGCGCGTCCACGTCCGGGTGAGGGGTTCGGACGCGCTGGACCGCATAGAACTGCTGCGCAACGCTCGCGTGGTGGCGACGCACTGCCACCAGGGCTCGTGGCGCATGCCCCGGCCGGGGGAACGATGCCGCTACAAGCTGCGCGTGGAGGCGGGCTGGGGCCCGCGCCCGAACGAATTCGATGTGCCCCCGCGCGCCTGGAGCGGCCGGTTGGAGCTGGACGCCGGCCGGTTCACGGGCTGAGAGCCGTGCTGGATATCGCCCGGGCAGCAGGCGGCGCGGTTGCACGGTGCGAGCGCGGAGTTCGCCTTCCGGAGCATGAGCGAGACGGCCGCCCACAGGTGGCAGAACGCGGACGTCTTCGAGTTCGAGGCCGCCCCGGAGACCTTGCTGCGGCTGAAGTTGAACGGGCTCGAATGCTCGGGCAAGGTGGCGGACTTTGCCGTCGGCAGCCGGGAACTCTGGTACCGGGACGAGTGCGTCCGGATGCTGCGGGACCGGTGCGGTCTGTCGCCGGGTTCGCCCGAGAGAGACGATGTTTACCACCACATGGCCTACAAGGCGAAGGTCCACCGCGCCGTGCCGGAGGCGGCCTGGACCGCCGAGATGGAGTTTGAGGACGACGAGCCCCTCGAGCGTGAGGCCCACTACCGCGTTCGCGTGGAGCAGCGCAACGGCCAGAGGGCGTGGTCCAGCCCCGTGTGGGTCCGCCCGGCTTTTTGACTTTGCCCGTTGCGTTTCCCTACCATTGGCGGAGAACTTGCAGGGAATCCCTGCGTCTCGGTCGGGGTGTGTGACATGGACCTTCGGGACCCGCGGGCGCTGCGGGCCGTCTTCGGCAACGTCTGGTTCTTCGTGTGCCTGATAGCGGCCGGTTCTTGCCTTGCGCTGGCGGCGCAGTTGCTGTTTCACCTGCCGCCGCTCGATTCCGACCTGACGAACCGCGTGGTGTTCGGCATCCCGGCACTGTTCGGTGCTCTGGCGGCGCTCTACGGCATGTTCACCAGCGCCATCAGCGGCACCCAGGATGCCACGAACCGGCGCCTGAGGGCGCGGCTGCGGGAGACGCACAAGCGGCTGCGCCAGCTGGAGAGCCTCCGCCTGAGCCAGCGCAGCCGCATCGAGGAGCTTTCCACCCTGCGCGAGGTCGCCACGGTCATCAACCAGGAGAGTGATTTCGGCATCATCGCCGAGAAAGTGCTGGAACTGCTCGATGGCCTGCTCGAGCCACTCCAGACCACCATATTCCTCATCGAGGACGGCGGGGAGAGGCTCCAGCCTTTCGCGCGCTACGAGGACGGCAAGTTCCTGGCCGGCAACAAGGTGCCGGACGATTCCATCACCGAGCTCGATCTCTCCGAGTTCCAGCGCCACAGCGTGGTCTGCCGCATCGAGGAGGGTGAGCTGAACGCCGTCGTGCCCCTGAAAGTGGAGGAGAAGATACTGGGCGTGCTGCAGCTTGCGTTCCTGACCGATTCGCGGCCGCCCGACGAGCAGCGGGAGCAGTTCAACCGCAGCATGCGACGCATACTGCTGGAGGCGAGCCACCACATCAGCCTGGCAGTCAAGACGAAGTACTTGCAGACGAAGGCCGTCGTGGATGGGCTGACACGCCTCTACTCGCGCAGTCACTTCAACACTCAGCTTCGCGCCTCGGCGGAGTTCGCGCTTCGCAGCGGTGAGCCGTTCTCCCTGGTGCTGCTGGACATAGACCACTTCAAGAGGGTCAACGACACGCACGGCCACGCCAGCGGTGACCTGGTGCTGGCCCGCGTGGCGGGACGCATACAGCGCACCCTGCGCAAGTACGACACGGCCTATCGCTACGGTGGGGAGGAGATGGCGGCCCTGCTGCCCCGGACCCGCCAGCGGCAGGCGGTGGGCATCGCCGAGAGGCTCCGCTGCACGATTGAGGGGCAGAAGTTCCGAGGTGCCGACGGGCAGCTCATCCCTGTCACCGTCAGCCTCGGGGTGGCTCAGTTCCACCCCGACGACGACGTTGAGGCGCTGTTCGAGAGGGCGGACAAGCGCCTCTACAGGGCCAAAGAGCAGGGCCGCAACCGCGTCGTGCCTCCGGCGGCCTGACCAACGCGTCCGCCCATTGGAGACACAGCAATGCGCGACTTCAGTATCGGGACCGCACAGTTCGAAGCCCGTGACGCCGACAAGGACTTCAACCTCGGGCGCATCCGCAGCCTCACTTGCAGCGCCGCCGACCGGGGGGCTGAGATGGTGTGCTTCCATGAGTGCAGCATCTGCGGTTACACCTTCCTGGAAAACCTGAGGCGCTCCGAGATGGAGGCGCTGGCCGAGCCCGTGCCGGACGGCCCGTCCACCGAAGCGCTGGTCGAGATAGCACGCGAGTGCGAGGTCGCCGTGGCCGCCGGGCTGCTGGAGAAGACCGCAGAGGGCGGGCTGCAGAACACCTACGTCGTGGCCGCACCCGATGGGCCCGTGGCCTGGCAGAGCAAGCTGCACCCGTTCGTGAGCGAGCACCTCTCGCCGGCCGGGGGCTACAGGGTCTTCGACTACGCGGGATGCACCTTCGGCATCCTGATCTGCTATGACTGCAACCTCGTGGAGAACGTGCGCATCTCCACCCTGATGGGGGCGGACATCCTGCTGGCCCCGCACGTGACGGGCGGGCTGCCTTCGCCGATGCCGGGACGGGGCAGGATAGCGCGGGAGGTCTGGGAGAATCGGGACCGCGACCCCGTGCGCTGCCGCATGGAGTTCAGGGGTCCGAAGGGCCGCGGCTGGCTGATGCACTGGCTCCCGGCCCGCGCCTACGACAATGGCATCTACCTGGTCTTCTCCAATGCCGTCGGCGTGGACGCCGACACTATCAAGCCCGGTAACGCCATGATCATTGACCCGTTCGGGGAGGTGCTGGTCGAATCGCATGCGCTGGGGGACGACGTGGTGGTGGGGCTGCTGACGCCGGAGAAGATCGAGCAGGCCGGTGGGCGTCGCTACATCCGTGCACGCCGCCCCGAACTCTACGGCAAACTCATTGAGCCGGTCAGCGAGGAGGAGCGCTCCAGGGCCAGCGGCAGCTTCGCCGACGTCTGGTGGAAAAAACAAGGCTGACGCGCCCCGGCCCCATTCACGCCGCAGACACGCAGGAGGGCCGGAGTCCGGAATCTCGCTCCTTTAGCCAGGGCAGCGTTGCTTTCGCCGGATCGCCGCCGTGGATTCCTGACGTGCACCGGCGTCGTGCTCGGCGTGTCATCGTGGTCAGCTCGGGCTGCTCTCGGCCAGGAGGGTGCGGACGCGGCGGATGTTGCGCAGGTCGGTCTCGACGGATTCCCAGGGAGTCTCCAGCACGAGCGGCAGGGTTGACAAAGCCGGGTGGCTCAGCAGGGCGCGGAAGCCGTCCGGCCCGATATTACCCTCCCCGATGTGCGTGTGGCGGTCGCGCTTGCTGCCGGGTTCGTCGCGGGAGTCGTTCAGGTGCAAGAGCCGGACGCGTTCCAGGCCGGCGGCCCGGTCCGTCTCTGCCACGAGCCGGTTGACCTCCTCCCGGCGGCGCAGGTCGTAGCCCGCTCCGAAAGCGTGGCACGAATCAACCGCCAGCCCGATTTCGGCCCCGGGCACGGCGTCCTCGATGGCGCCCGCCAGGGCCCCCAGTGTCTCGACGCTGCCGCCCGGGCCGTGGTCCGAGGCCGTGTTCTCGAGGAGCAGCCGCGGGGCAGCTTCGGCGCGTTCGAGCGCCGCGGTTATCGCGTCGCGCGCCCGGCGGCGGCCCCAGTCGCGAGGGCGGCCCTTGTGGCTTCCGGGGTGGAGCACGTAGAATTCTGCGCCCATGGCGGCAGAAAGCTCCAACTCGTCCCGCAGACGCCGGATGCTGCGGCGATAGACGGTGGAATCAGAGGCGCACGGGTTGATGAGGTAGCACGCGTGGACGAACAGGGGCGAGAGGCCGGCCTCGCGTCGCGTGTGCCTGAACGCAGCCAGCTCGCCGCTGTCGCGCTCCTGCAGGCGCCAGCCCCGGGGGTTGCCGCAGAAGACCTGAAAGGTGCTGCACTCGCGCTCGAGGGCCCTCTCCACGGCGAGCGGGAGCGCCCCCGCGATGGAAACGTGGAAGCCGACGCGGCGCTCGGGTTGCTTCACTGCGCCCCCTCAACGGAATAAACCCGGCTGTGGTTTTCGGCTCACTCGTAGTCGAGCAGTTCCGGCATCCGGTCCAGGTAGGTGCGAGCGCCGCTGCAGACCTGCTCGCAACGCATCCAGGCCTCCGGCATCTGCTCGTTCATGTAGTTTTCCGCCAGCGCGTGCTTGTGCTCAGAGCGCATGGCGGGCCCCAGCAGCAGGTAGCCGTTGTAGATGGCCGTGGCGCTCTCAACGAGCTTGGAGGCGTGCAGGTCGCGGAAGTCGTTGTCCTGCGCGTTGACGTAGTCCACCGCTTCCTGGAGCCGAACGCGGGACTCCTGGAGCGCCTGCAGCATACCTGGGTCGGCACCGCGGGCGGCCAGGTCCTCGTGCAACTCGCCGAACCGGCTCTCCAGGGTGCCGTTCAGGACATAGCCGACGGCAGCGTTGTGCTGTATCTGAGTAGTGCCCTCGTAGATGGTGGTTATGCGGGCGTCGCGGTAGAGGCGTTCGACCTCGTAGTCGCGCATGTAGCCGCTGCCGGCCAGCACCTGGAGGGCGTCGTAGGCGACCTCGTTGCACATCTCGGTGGCGTAGTACTTGCATATGGGAGTGAGGGCGCGGGCGATCGTGCTCCAGTAGCGGCGCTGGTCGGCCAGCTCCTCCCCGCCCGGCATCTGATCCAGCTCGCCGGTCTCGCGCAGGTGCTCGATGCTGTTGGTCATATCCACGGCGATGGCCGTCTCGTAGGTCAGCAGCCGGGAGGTCTCGACTTTCATATGCATGTCGCCGAGCATCTGCCGGACGGCGGGGAACTGGCGGATGGGGCGGCCGAACTGCTCGCGCTCGGCGGCGTATTCGAGCGCCTCGTTAAGGGCGGCCTGGGCTATGCCGATGCCCTGGGCGGCGATGGCCAGCCGCGCGCCGTTCATCAGCGCCATCACGTAGGTGGAGAGCCCGCGCTTACGCCTGCCGATCAAGAGGGCGGGGGCATTCGTGAACTGAAGCTCGCAGGTGGGGGAGCCGTGGATGCCGAGCTTTTCCTCGATGCGGCGCACGCGCACCTCGGGGCCGGCCTCACACAGAAACAGCGACAGGCCCCGCGCGCCGGCTGTGTCGTGCTCGCTGCGGGCCAGCACCAGCAGCACCTCCGCGCAACCGTTGGTGATGAAGCGCTTGACGCCGTTGAGCCGCCACGTGCCGTCGTTGGGGTCCTGGTCGGCGCGGAGCTGAACGTTCGTCAGGTCGCTGCCAGCCTCGGGTTCGGTGAGGGCCATGGCGCCTGTGACCTCGCCGCTGCTGAAACGAGGGAGGAACTGCGCCTTCACCTCTTCGTCGGCGAAGCTATTGATGGTCTCGGCGATGTCCTGCAGGCCGAAAAGGTTCATCAGGCTGGCGTCAGCCTGGCTCACCAGCTCGGTGGCGATCGTGTAGATGGTGATAGGCATGTTGAGCCCGCCGTAGCGACGGGGCAGGGTAAAGCCCATCAGGTCCGCCTTGGTGAGCTGGTCCAGGGCTTCCTGCGTGCCCCGGGCGTAGGTGACGGCTCCGTCGTGGAACTGCGCCTCCTCCTCGTCCACCTCGGCGGCGCGGGGGGCGATGAACTCGGCGGCCAGCTCGCCGACGATCTCCAGCACGCGCTGGTAGTTGTCCATCGCATCTTCGTAGTCGGTGGGCGCGTAGTCGTATCGGTCGGCCTCGGCGTAGTTGCGCTCCTGGAGCATGACTATGGTGCGCAGCTCGGCGCTGTCCAGGAAGCCGAGGATATCTTCGTTGTCGGTAAAGAAGTTGGGCATCTTCGGCTCCGATCCCTTACTTCGCGTGTTCTTTGTATATGTCGATGAGCGCCGGGACGACCTCGTTCAGGTCTCCCACGATGCCGTAGTGGGCGACCTGGAAGATGGGGGCTTCCGGGTCGGTGTTGATGGCCACTATCTTGCTGGCTTCCTGCATGCCGGCCCGGTGCTGGACGGCGCCGCTGATGCCGCAGGCGATGTAGAGCTTTGGGCGCACCGTGGTGCCGGTCTGCCCGACCTGGTGGGCTTTCGCGATGTAGCCGGCGTCCACCGCTGCGCGGGAGGCGCCCACCTGTCCGCCCAGGGTCTCGGCCAGCTTCCGTATCAGCTCGAATCCCTCCCGGCCGCCCACTCCGGCTCCCCCGGCCACGATCACCTTAGCCTTCTTCAGGTTGACCGAACGGGGGGCGCGCTGCTCTTCGAGCAGTTCGACGCAGAGGAGTGAATCGTCCAGGGCGCCGTTGAACTCGACCAGTTCCCCTCCCCGGTCAGGCTCGGGCGTGCCCATCTTCATGACGCCCTCCCGGACGGTGGCCATCTGGGGTCTTGTCCGGGGGTTGACGATGGTGGCGATGATGTTGCCGCCGAAGGCGGGCCGGATCTGGTACAGAAGCCGCGGGTATTCCTTGCCCTTGATGATGTCCGTGTGGGGGCCGATCTGCAGGTCTGTGCAGTCGGCCGTCAGGCCCACCTGGAGCTTGGAGGCGACCCGGGGGGCCAGGTCGCGGCCCAGCGTGGTGGCGCCGAACAGGACGACGGCCGGTCCGGCCTGCCGGATCATGCTGCTCAGCACCTCGGCGTAGGGGAGGGTGGAATAGTGGGACAGGGCCCCATCGTCGGCCAGGTAGACCCGGTCGCAGCCATGAGCGAAAAGCTGTTCGGTCAGGGGGCGGACATCGCTGCCGAGCAGGAATGCGCCCACTGCGCCTTCCAGTTCGCACGCCAGGTCGCGCGCCTTGTGGAGCAGCTCCAGGCTGGCCTCGGCGAGCTTGCCGTCGTGGACCTCGGCGAAGACGCAGACGTCTGTCGGTTCATCGTGCATGGTACTGTCGGCTCCCGGATATCGGACCGTCTCGGGGGAGTCAGTCGAGGATGTGCTCTGCTATGAGTTCTTCGACCAGTTCCGTCAGCCCCTCGGTTGTCGGCTCGACGGGCTTGTGTTCCTCTGAGCGGAGCTGCACGGAGTCAATCTTCTTCACGCGCGTGGGCGAGCCGCTGCCGCCGCAGGCCGCTTCCTCGGCGCCGATCTCCTCCAGACCCCACTGCTCGATCAGCAGGCCGCGCTGGCGCAGCTCTCCGAGCAGGGTCTCATCCTCGTTGACCAGCTCGCATGCGGCGCGGGCCTTCTTGTATCTCATCACGCGCTTGGCGGAAGGGGGGCGGGGCGCGTTGGCTTCGGACGTCACGGTCAACAAGGCCGGCAACGGCCCGCGCACCACCTCATAGCCGTCATCCAGGGCGCGGCGCACGGTGACGCAGCCGTCGCCGATATCCGCCAGTTGCTCGACGTAAGTGAACTGGGGCAGGCCCAGCTTCTCGGCCAGTTGTGGTCCTATCTGGGCGGTGTCGCCATCAATGGCCTGGCGGCCGCAGAGAAGGATGTCCGGCGAGCCCAGCGCGCGCACGGCGCAGCTCAGCACGTAAGAGGTGGCCAGGGTGTCGCTGGCGGCGAAGCGGCGGTCGGTCAGCAGCACGGCCGTATCGGCGCCGCGGTAGAGGCACTCGCGCAAGGCCTCGGCCGCATTGGGCGGCCCCATGCTGATGACCGTCACGCGCCCCCCGTGGGCGTCCTTGACGCTCACGGCGAGTTCGAGGGCGTTCAGGTCCTCGGGGTTGACTATGGCCGGCAGCGCGCTGCGGTTGACGGTGCCGTCCTCCTTCATCGCATCGCCGGTCAGGTTCTCAGTGTCCGGCACCTGTTTGACGCAGACTATTATCTCGTAACTCACCTGTTGCGATATCCTCAGGGGTCAGCTATCGGGAACTGCAGGCCCGGAGTCGGATGTGGAGCCCGCCCACCGGCCGGACCCACCTGTCAAAGGGGCGGAAGCACCGGGAGCAGAAGAAAGATTGTAGGGAAAAAGGAGGTGCTCGTGCAAGTGAGACAGGTTACTCTGCCTGGAGATGCCACCCACCCGCCGGGGGATTCCGAACGAGAGAATGACGCTCAGGTGGCCGGCTGCTCCTTCTTGCGTTTCATGAGCATCCAGATAACGACGCCAACTCCGAGAAGAAGCAGCCAGGTCGGCAGGCCGCCTTCGTCGGCGACGGCTTCCGCGGCTTCGCCCGCCGTGGGCACCCTCTCCGCCGGGGCGTCCGGCACGAAGAACTCCTCGGCCAGCGGCCCGGTGTAGTGGAAACTGGATTCGATGAAATCGAGTTCCGGGATCAAGGCCTCGTAAACCTCGTCGGGGGCCACGTATCGCATCTGGAAGTTAACGGCATCCTCGCCCTCGGGGCGCATGAAGAAGTCAACGAACAGCCAGCGCATTGCTTGCGGTTCATCCTGGCCAGCCTCCGGCGCCATGCAGCCGTCCCCACCGCGGACCTGCGCGCGGAAGGAGAAACGGTGGATGATCATGCCGTCGCGCTCATCCCAATCCGTCACCAGCACTTCGCCTGTTCGGTCTATCTGCTCGGTGATGGCCTGGACGGTCCCGCTCACGAACGTTTCCAGGTCTTCGCGGTTGCGCATGAGGAATCGGCGTCCACCCTCGTTGATCTGGACGAATGCGCCGGCGTCCTTGTGGGTGGCCACGTGCAGGAGCCCGGGGGGAAGCTCGCGCCCGAACAGGCCCCCGGAGACGCGGTCGGCCAATTGCTGACGGTCCTCGTGGTCCCAGTACGGCGCCGGCAGGCGAAATTCGATGCGGTTGCCCGTATCGGTAACCGTTATGCCCGACGGCTCTTCATCCTCCGCCGCGACGGGCACGGCCAGACAGGCGAGGAGGACCAGGGCGGCCAGAACAACCAGGGAGGAACGATCAACCACGATTGTCGTCTCGGGTTTCGAGTACGCGGGAGTGAATGGTTCCGTAATGCAGTCTACTCTCTATTATATCATCAGGGCTGACATCTTCCACCGACCGAAGCAGGCTGCCGTCGCTTGCGAAAGTGAGGCTGTAGCCGCGCTCGAGCACCTTGAGCGGGCT
>PUMJ01000144.1 GCA_003551305.1 Candidatus Brocadiaceae bacterium | reverse complement strand
GATCGTCTCAGCGCGGAAGTAATTGGCGCTCACCGGCGCCCGCCAGTCCTCTTCGCCGGTGGCCGCGAACCAGTAGTAGATGTCCACCCCGGTCAGGGCGCTGTATGCCGCGATCAGCAGGGGACCTTCCGACTGGTAACTCAGCGGCGGGACCCACGAACTCTCGGGGATGATCATCGGGAATCCTTCGACCTGCTTGAGGGTTACCGGCAGGTGGCGCGGCCGGAAGAGCACCGATTGGTCGACGAAACGATCGCCGGCCTGGATGGCCCATCCCCTGAGATCGCCCTGGTGGATCCCGCTGTAGTAGCGGTTGACACCCATGATGTCGTTTGCCGTATAGCTCCAGCGTTCCGCATCGTTGAGCAGGACGTTGCAGGCCGTCTTCCAGTTGCCCGAGTTGATAAGCTGGCCGGCGCCCAGTTCCTCCTTGAGAAAGGTCCGGACGCGCGAGTTCCAGTCGTACATCAATTCGCTGGTGAAGCGCAGTTGATCGGTCAGACGTCGTTGTCGAGCCTCTCCGCCGCTTTGCCCCGCTGCCAGGGTCATCTCCCAGACGGCAAACAGGGCGGCCTCGCCGTTGGCGAAGTCGTCGGGATCGTCCTGATCGGTGGGCACTTCGTGGCCCGGTCCCCAGGCTTCCCGGGCCCCTTCGAGGCTGCCGTACTCCTCCTCCAGCCAGGTGGCGAACAGACGGCGCAGCTTGGTCCTGGCATTCCCGGTGATCGTCTGGGAACTCCAGAAGAGCAGGGAGTCCTCGTTCTGGACCTCGATGATCGCCAGGGCCGGGTCCTCGGCCAGGGGTATGCCGGTGTAGGGATTCGGGGTGGTGAGCAACTCCCGCATCCAGTTCAGGTAGGCCTCCTGGAGTCGAGTATCGAAGAAGAGGTTGCTGACCACGCTGCCATCGCTGTCAAGGAGTCCGAATTCTTCGGTCGGCAGTCCCCGCAGATGTCGGTGGCTCCAGATCGGGCTGTAAGTCACATAGATGCCGGACTTCTTCATGGCCGCGACGAAACGCCAGAGGCTGTCGCGGTTCTCCTCGTTGATGCCGTCGAGAGGGCCGCCTTCGGCGGGCCCGGTCTGGCCGAAGAACCGCACCATATTCACCCCGCGTTTTGCCAGGAAGCGGCCGTGACGCTCGAGGTCTGTCTGCGGAAAACCGGAGACCTGCCGGGCGTGAGGGGTATCGGGCATCGGCCTCCACGCATGAGAGAGGGCGGCCCAGAACCGGACCGGGGTGCCATCCCCGAGGACGAATCCGTCGCCGTCGGGGCAGCGCTGGAGGAAGCCCGACTGCCCGGCCACCTCCTCGTTCAGATGGCGCAGGTCTATCGGTGAACGTTCGTCGAAGGTGTCGTGGGGCGGCTCGAAGGGCCAATGCTTGGGCACAGTCTCCGGCTTCTGGGCAGGTGGCCGGGATGACCTGTACCATTCCTCGAGGCGGCGAACGGGTAGCGGGCCGACCGCCGGCTGCTCGACCTCTGGCCGCCTGACGCCCTCCGGCTCCCAGGGGAAGTTTACCAGGGCGATGGCGTCAATGCCCCCGTGCGCTTCGCGCGGGCCGGCCTCCACACGGATTGTCAGCACATAACGGCCCGGGGAGAGGTCGTAATCGCCGACGTGAAACCACCCGATCTGGCGGATGTCACTCTCGCCGTCCTCGAGCAGGGGCCGTCTGTCCCGCACCGCATCCGGCTCCAGCGTCCGGGTGGGGTGGTCTCGGAGGCGGACCTCGTGCTTGATCTCATGGGGGTTGCAGCGGATCCACAGCTCGTAGGTCCCGCCTCGCCGCGCCTGGAAGAAGTAGTGAGCCTGGGCCGGCTCGCTCTCGTGGTAGTGGGTCAGCCAGTCCCCGCCGCTCAGCCCCGACCGGTCCACCCCATCGCTGCAGTACCACTGGTGACGGTTGAACGTGTGCGAGGTGGGCTCTTGACCCTCGATCCAGATCACCTCGTTCGCCTGGGCGGAGGCGCCCAGCACAAACAGACTCAACAACGTCGCGGCCAGCCACTTCTTCATGGTGAGACCCCTCGGGGTATCGGGTTGCACCGCTCTGTCGGCAGAGCTTCTCAACGCTGTGCCGACAAGCGAAGCCATTTCTCGTGAAGAGTTTAGGCCCGGCGCCACGGGGGATCAAGGCGCAGGGATGACTTTTCCAGGAGTTGGTCCACCCGCTCGGGGAGAGTGGAGCCGTACGGGAGGAATCGACTCCTTAGCGATGCGCGACGGCCGGTTGCAGGGCGGCGGTGTTTTGGGGTAGAATCGGGAGTATAAGGGTGTGGCCGCCGGAGGGCGGCCGGACGGGTGTTGCGGCCGGAGGGTAGCTTAGAGGTTCTCCGGACGGCGGTTGTCTTCTGCGGGTCAAAGGCACGGGTGGCAAGGTGAAGGAACACGAGTTAGAGGAGTTCCGCCGGATGCTGCTTGATCTGAGGCGGAAGCTGACCAATAACATCGGGCATTTGCAGGAAGGTGCGCTGAAGACGGGCGGCGAGACGGTGAATGACCTGTCGGAAGTGGCGGCCGAGCACATGGCCGAGCGCGGCAGCGATAATTTTGCCCAGGACCTGATGATCCGGATTTTGCAGGACTGCGACGCTGAGGTCTGCGACATCAACCGGGCGCTGGAAAAGATAGAGATGGGCGCCTACGGGTTGTGTGAGGATTGCAGCGAGCCGATAAGCCGCAAGAGGTTGACCGCGCTACCCTTTGCGCGGTTGTGCATCGAGTGCAAGCGCGAGGAAGAAAGGCGCCTCGCGGCCCGGCAGTGAGCCGTAGCCAGGGTGTTTCGAGACTTCAGCAAGTGTTTGCTTGTGGATCAGAGCATCTGGCGCAAGATATTTGCTATCAAGTGGTTGCAGGGCGCCAGAAAGCTGTTCTGGTCGCTGGCGGCGCTGGCCTTGGTGTTCGACCAGTTGACCAAATGGCTGCTGTGGAGCCACCCGGCTGAGGGTCATTCTCCCGTCGTCCTCATCCCGAACGTGTTGCGCATCATCCCCCACCCCGGCAACCCCGGGGGTGCGCTGGGTCTGCCGGGCAGCCCCATGCTCTACGCCGTGGCCGCCCTGGTGGTGCTGCCCTTTATCGGGTATCTGTTCCTGACGACTCCCGCCGGGGAGTGGCGCGGGCATGCCGGACTGGGCCTGATCGGCGGTGGGGCAGTGGGCAACCTGATTGACCGGTTGAGCCTTGGCGTGGTGCGGGACTTCATTGACCTGCACTGGGCGGAGACTTTCCACTGGCCGACTTTCAATGTCGCCGATGCCGCCATCTGTTTCGGGGTGGCGCTGGTGCTTTGGCAGTTCCTGCTGACGGGCCGGCCGGAGGAGGAAGCCGGCGCTGCGAACAGCGACTGATCCGGCGGCACCTTCCGAGTTTGCGTTTTGGCTTGAACGGTACCGTTACACTGGTAGAATCATCTGCGCAAACAGCAGTGTGCGTTAGCCTGCGCACGGCTCGGGTGGACGCGCACGGCCTCCCTAACGGACTCGGTTTTCGGCATGGCGCATCTGATCGTCAAAAAGGGCAAGAACGTCGGTGGGAAAGTCCCCCTGTCCAGCGTGACGTCCTTCGGACGGGGCATGGACATGGATGTGCGGCTGGACGATCTGACCGTCTCGAAGCAACACGCCCGGATTTTGCGTAACGACCGGGGCGAGTACATCCTGGAAGACCTGGCCAGCAGCAATGGGACGTTTCTGAACGGACGCCAGATCACCACCAAGCAGATTGCCGAAGGCGACGTCATCGAGATGGGGAGCTACAAGTTCGAGTTCCGTCGCCCGGAGGCGGAGACCCTGGCCGCTGCGGCGGATGACGATGAATCCGTTGTCAGGCCGCTGCTGGATCTGGATGGCGGGGCCAAGAGCAGTTCGGTGGTGCGCAGCAGCGTGGACGCCAACTACGAGCCCGCGGCGGACATAACGCCGGGGCAGACGACGGTCGAAGACCTGACGATGGCCAACTACCGGCTGCGCACGATGCTGGAGATCGGCCAGTCGCTGGGGACGGCCCTGGACGAAGATGAACTGCTCGACCGGATACTGGAGAAGCTGTTCGAGGTCTTTCCCGAGACGCACCGGGGGTTCATCATCCTGCGTGACCCGGAAACGGGCCGACTGACGCCGCGGGCGCGGCGATTTCGCGGCAGTGCTGACGACGGTGAAGAGAGCCTCCAGATCAGCGAGACCATCCTCGAGTACGTGCTGGAGCGCAAGCAGGGAGTGCTCATAGAAGACACGATGAGCGACGACCGGCTGCCCACCAGCCAGAGCATCCTTGATTTCGAGATGCGTTCGGTCATGTGCGCCCCGCTGAAGTACGAGGACGAGGTGCTCGGTTTCATGCAGATGGACACCGACCGCATTGCCACCAACTACGACGAAGAGGGGCTGACGCTGCTGGTGGGCATAGCGAACCAGGCGGCCCTGACCATAGCGAACGCGCAGTTGCACAAGCAGGTGCTCAAGCGCGAGCGGCTGGAGCAGGACCTGGCCAACGCCCGTCGCATCCAGAACAGCTTTCTGCCCCAGAGCCCGCCCCAGGTGGACAGCTATGAGTTCGAGGACCGCTACGCCACGGCGCTGGAGGTGGGGGGAGACTTCTACGACTTCCTGACCCTGCCGGACGGCCGCGTCGTCGTGGTGGTGGGCGATGTGAGCGGCAAGGGAATCACCGCGGCGCTTATGATGGCTAAGATGGCCAGCAACGTCCGTTTCTTCGCCACCACCCAGACGGGCCCGGGTGGGCTGCTGAGCATGCTCAACGAGGTGGCCCTCAGTTCCGAGACGGACATGTTCGTCACGGCGCTGATCATCTACCTGGATACGGATACGCACACGATGGTCATGTCCAACGCCGGCCACTGCTATCCGGTCATGCTCAAGGCGATGGGGGGGGTCGAGCGCGTGCAGGGGGCCAACGGCTTCCCGGTGGGGATCACGGAGGAGGCGGAGTTCCCGGAGATGGAGCTGACGATGGAGCCGGGAGACGTGTTGTCGCTGTTCACCGATGGCGTCATCGAAGCGATGAACGAGGAGAACGAACAGTTCGGCTACAAGAAACTGACCCGGGCGCTGGAGGCGGCCCAGGCGTCGCCCGCTGACGTGGCCCGCAAGATACAGCAAGCCATCCGCGACCACGTGGGCTTGGCGCCCCAGAGCGATGACCTGACGCTGGTCTGCTTCGGCCGCGCTGGGGAGCCGGGCGGGCGTTGAACTCAGCCCTCGTTGGACCGGGAGGGCAGCACCCTGACGCGCCGGCCCTCTATGCGCAGCCTCCCCTCCGCGTAGAGGTTTATGGCCTCGGGGTAGGCCTCGGTTTCCTTCTCGAAGACGCGGGCGGCGAGACTGTGGGCGTCGTCGTTCTCCCTGACGGGCACGGTTTTCTGCACGATGATGGGCCCGGCGTCGTACTCGTTGGTGGCGAAGTGCACGGTGCAGCCGCTGACCTTGCAGCCGTAGTCGAGCACGGCCTGGTGCACGCGCTCGCCGTAGTATCCCTCCCCCCCGAAGGAAGGCAGCAGGGCGGGATGAATGTTCATGACGCGCCCCTGGTAGCGGGCCGGGATGCGATAAAGCGAAAGAAAGCCCGCCATCGCCACGAGTTCCACGCCCTCGATGTCCAGCTCTGCGGTTATGGCGCGGCTGAAGGCTTCGGTGCCCTCGAAGTCGCGGCGGCAGACCACGGCCGCGGGCACGTCATGTTTCCGGGCTCTTTCCAGCCCGTAGGCGTCGGCCCCGCTGGAAATGACCTTCACGACCCGGGCTTTCAGTTGCCCTGCCTCCGAAAGGTCAAGGAAGTTCTGCAGGGTGCGTCCCCCGCCGCTGATGAGGACGCCGAGTCGGACTGCTGCAATCATGGTGTGCCTCCGGTTTGGGCTCCGTGCCGGGCAGTCACTTTGACGGGGCAGGGGCGGCCTGTCAATGGGAACGGGGCCGGGCGGTCTGCACTTGAAACGAGTGCGGCATCGCGTAGAGTGGGGGATTGAGGGCAGCCCGCATCCACAGGAGTTCAACGCCCATGCACCCGATAGCCGACGCAGCGGCGACGCTCGGCGGACGCTTCAACCTGATTTTCCACCCCCACGACCGGCGCGTGTATCAGAACGCGTTCGGGGCGTTCCGTGAGCGCCCGCTGGAGCTGACCGTGGGGCTGAAGGGGCCGGACGGCAAGCTCTGGTCGCTGCCCTTCAGCGGGCAGGCGGAGGCGTTCCCCTTCGTCGAGCAGTTCGACACGCTCACGTCTCTGCGGTACCGGGCCGTTCACCCCGGCCTCGGCATCGAATTCACCATGCGTCTGCGGGCCCCGTTTTACCCGCGAGACGTGGCCATTTCGACCTCGCCACTCTACTTCGTTGACCTGCGGGTGCGGCGCCTGGAGGGCTTCAGGCAGATGGAGTGCGAGACGCCTCTGAACCGGGGGCAGATCGTCTTCGAGCTGAGCCCCGCCGACGGCGTCGAGTG
>PUMJ01000234.1 GCA_003551305.1 Candidatus Brocadiaceae bacterium | reverse complement strand
CTCCGAGAGTGACTGCGGCACCGCCAACGGCATCACCAAGGGCCCCATCCTGCGCGGCGACAAGATAGCCGTCCCGCTGCGGGATATTGTCACGGGGCGCGTGGCGCGTGATAACATCGTGGACCTGATCCGGGACGAGATCATCGTCAAAGAAAACCAGGTCATCACCGAGGAGATCGCCCGGGGCATCGAGAACCTGGACGAACGGATGAAGATCCGCGTGCGCTCCCCGCTGACGTGCGAGTCCCGCCAGGGCGTCTGCGCCATGTGCTACGGGATGGACCTCTCGACCAAGGCGCTGGCCGAGCGCGGGCTTACCGTCGGCATCATCGCCGCCCAGTCCATCGGCGAGCCGGGAACCCAGCTCACGATGCGCACCTTCCACATCGGCGGCGTGGCCATCGGTGGCGCGGAGGACAACGAGATACTGGCCAAGCGCTCCGGCATCGTCGCCTACGACGAACTGCGCGTGGTGACCGATCCGGATGGCCGCGACGTCTCCATCAGCCGCCACGGGGAATTCGTCATCACCGACGAGAGGGGCCGCGAGCTCGAGCGGCACAGCATCCCCCTGGGCGCCCAGGTCATGCTCGCCGAAGGGGACAGCGTCGAGGAAGGCCAGCAACTGGCCCAGTGGAGCACCCAGTCAACGCCCATCCTCGCCGAGGTCGGCGGCAAGGTCCGCTACGAGGACATGGTCGAGGGCAAGACCCTGCGCACCGAGCGGGACGCCCAGGGCACCGAGCGCAAGGTCATCATGGAGCACAAGGGGGACATGCACCCCCAGATCCTGATCGAGGGCGAAGACGGCAGCATCCTGAGCCTCTATCCGCTGCCGGAGAAGGCGATCGTCGAGGTGGAGGACGGCCAGCAGATCGTCGCCGGCACCCGCCTGGCCCGCCTGCTGCGCGAGGCCCAGCAGACGCAGGACATCACCGGCGGCCTGCCGCGCGTGACCACCCTGTTCGAGGCGCGCACGCCGAAAGACCCCGCCGTCATGAGCGAGATCGACGGCGTGGTGACCGAGATCGAACGCCGCCGCGCCCGCACGGCCATCAAGGTCGAGGACCCCGAGACGGAGTACGTCTCCGAGCACACCGTGCCGGCCGGCAAGCACCTGCGGGTCAACCGCGGGGACCGCGTCACCGCCGGCCAGGCCCTGGTGGACGGACCGCTCATCCTGGAAGACATCCTGCGCATCAGCGGCGAAGAGGCCCTGCACCAGTACATGCTGCAGGAGGTGCAGAACGTCTATCGCGCCCAGGACGCCGCCATAGACGACAAGCACTTCGAGGTGATCATCGCCCAGATGACCCGCCGCGTCAAAGTGACAGAACCCGGCGACACCCGATTCTTGCCCGAGCAGATGGTGGACAAGTTCGAGTTCCGCGACACAAACCGGGAGATCGTCGAGCAGGGCGGGGAGCCGGCCAGCGCCGAGCCCGTCGTCATGGGCATAACAAAGGCCGCCCTCTCCAGCGACAGCTTCATCAGCGCCGCCTCCTTCCAGAACACCACCCGCGTTCTGACCAGGGCGTCGCTGGCCGGCGCCGTGGACGAGCTGCAGGGGCTGAAGGAGAACGTCATACTCGGCCACCTCATACCCTCGGGGACGGGCTTCCCGGCCTTCCGCGAGGCCGAGGTCGAAAAGGCCTCCCTCGCTACGGAGGCGTTCAAGAAACTTGAAGAAACGACCACGACAGGTTAAAATGAATAACCTGTCAGGTGCGACCGGTTCGCACAGTCAACCTGAGCTCAACCGAGGTTTACCGTATGCCGACGATCAACCAGCTCGTCCGTAAAGGGCGCAAGAAACGCACCAAGAAGGTGAAGCGTCCCGACCTGCAGGCCTGTCCGCAGAGGCGTGGCGTCTGCCTCTATGTGACCACGCGGACGCCGAAGAAGCCGAACTCGGCGCTGCGGAAGGTGGCCAGAGTGCGGCTCAGCAACGGCCGCGAGGTGTCGGCCTACATCTCCGGCGAAGGCCACAACCTGCAGGAGCACAACATCGTGCTGGTGCGGGGCGGGCGGGTCCGGGACCTGCCCGGCGTGCGCTACCACATCGTCCGCGGCACCCTCGACGCCATGGGCGTTGAGGACCGCAAGCAAGGCCGCTCCAAGTACGGGACGAAGAAACCCTCATAACCCAGGAAAGCGCCCCCATGGCAATCCAGTACGTACCCCAAGACGAATACCTCAAGCCGGACCCCCGGTTCAAAAGCAAGCTGGTCAGCAAGTTCATCAACTGCCTGATGGAGCGCGGCAAAACCAGCACCGCCCGGCGCATCTTTTATGACGCCATGGAGGTGGTGACCGAACGCGTGGACGCCGAGGACCCCCTGGAAGCCTTCGAGACCGCCCTCTCAAACGTCGCCCCCATCATCGAGGTGCGCTCGCGGCGCATCGGCGGCATGACCTACCAGGTGCCCACCGAGGTGGACGACAAACGCCGCCTCGCCCTGGCCATGCGCTGGGTCATCCAGGCCGCCCGCAGCAAACGCGGTCGCCCCATGCACCTGCGCCTGGCCGACGAGATAACTGACGCCTACAACCGCCAGGGCGCGGCCCACGACCGGCGCGAGAACGTCCACAAGATGGCCGAGGCCAACCGCGCTTTCGCCCACTTCGGCAGGAGACGCTGACCATCGCCCTCTGAACCCAGCCCGTGAGCTTTCCCCCGGGGGTGCCTCCTGCACCCCCGTTCTTGCTTTACCAGGCCCCAATGCCCCGGAGCCCGACCGCTGATGCAACTGAGTGACCTGCGCAACATCGGCATCGCCGCCCACATAGACGCCGGCAAGACCACGGTCACCGAACGCATACTCTACTACACCGGCCGGCTCCACCGCATGGGCAACGTGGACGAAGGCACCGCCACCATGGACTGGAAGCCCCAGGAACAGGAGCGGGGCATCACCATCGTCTCGGCCGCCACCTCCTGCTTCTGGAAGCGACGCCCCGGCGGCAACGCCTCCACGCGCGAGCACCCCTGCCAGATCAACATCATAGACACGCCCGGCCACGTGGACTTCACCGTCGAGGTCGAGCGCTGCCTGCGCGTGCTGGACGGCGTGGTGGTCGTCTTCTGCGGCGTCGGCGGCGTCCAGGCCCAGAGCGAGACCGTCTGGCACCAGGCCGAGCGTTACCGGGTGCCCCGCATATGCTTCGTCAACAAGCTGGACCGCCGCGGCAGCGACTTCCTGCGCGTGGTGGACGAGATGCAGGAACGCCTCGGCGCCCGCCCCGTACCCCTCCAGTTGCCCCTCGGCCAGGCCGACGACTTCATGGGCGTCATCGACCTGATATACGAAGAGGCCGTCGTCTACGACGACGATGCGCTCGGGGCCCGTTACGAGGTGCGCCCCGTGCCCGAGCAGTATCGCGACAGCGTGCAACTGTGGCGCGGGCACCTGGTCGAGTCCGTCTGTGAAGAGGTCGAGTGGCTGGCGGACAAGTTCCTGGCCGAGGAGCCCATAACGCCCTCGGACCTGCGAGAGGGGCTGCGCGAGGCATGCGTGACCGGCCGCATCCACCCCGTCCTCTGCGGCGCCGCCCTGCGCAACCGCGGCATACAACCCCTGCTGGACGCCATCTGCGACTACCTGCCCAGCCCGGCGGACGTCCCGGCCGTGGTCGGCACCAATCCGAAGACCGAGCAGTCCGTCGAGCGTCACCCGGACCCGGACGACCCCTTCAGCGCCATCGCCTTCAAGATACAGAGCGAACGCCACGCCGACCTCTTCTACGTCCGCGTCTACAGCGGCCGCCTGCGGGAGGGCACCCGCGTCTTCAACGCCAACCAGGGCAAGATGGAGAACGTCACCCGCATCTACCGAATGCACGCCAATTCCCGCGAACAGATGGAAGAGGCCGGCCCCGGAGCCATCGTCGCCCTGGCGGGCCTGCGGGACACCGTCACAGGGGACACCCTCTGCGAGCGGGGTCAGCCGGTCGTCTACGAGCGCATCGAGTTCCCGGAAACGGTCATATCCATGGCTATCGAGCCGAGGACGCAGGCCGACCGCAAGAAGCTCGACGAGGCCCTGGATGAACTGGCCCGTGAGGACCCCACCTTCCGCCAGGCGGTGGACAACCAGACCGGGCAACTGCTCATCAGCGGCATGGGGGAACTCCACCTGGAGATCATCCGGGACCGGTTGCTGCGGGAGTTCAACGTGGAGGCCCGTGTCGGGGAGCCGCGCGTCTCATACCGCGAGGGTCTCCAGGAGCCGGTCACCGTCGAAGAGACGTTCCACCGGGAGGTGGAATCCCGCCCGCAGTTCGCCCGGGTGGTCATAAGGTTCGAGCCGGCCCCCGGCGAAGGGCTTCAGTTCGCGAATGCAGTCCCCAAAGATGTGCTGCCCTTGCACATGGCCCACGCCGTGGAGACGGCATTGACCAGCAACGCCTCCGGGCCGCTCTACGGCTTCCCGCTCATTGACGTGAAGGCGACCCTGCTGGAGGCCGAGGTTGACCCGACCTCCTCCACCGAACTCGCCTTCGAGGCGGCCGCCAACATGGCCCAGCGGCGGGCCCTCGAAGAGGGCGGCTGCCGGCTCTACGAGCCCTACATGCGCCTGGAGATCATAACGCCGGAAGGGCGCATGGGGGACGTCATCAGCTACGTGACCAGTTGCCGCGGAACCGTCCAGGAGGTCATACCCCGGGACGGCCTGCGCGTTATCCGGGCCGAGGCGCCCCTGGCGGAGTTGTTCGGCTTCGCCACCAGGCTCAGGTCTCTCACCCAGGGGCGCGGCACCTACAGCATGGAGCCTCGCGAATACCGCCCCGCGGCGCCGGACGCGCTTGACTTCGCCTGAGCGCGGCCCTATGCTCGACCGCACGCTCGACCTTCCGAAGCAATACCTCGGACCTCCGGCCATGACACACAAGACCCTCCGCGTGACCTTCCAGCCCGACGGGCGCAACGTCTTCGTCCTGAGCGGCACGAACCTGGTGGAGGCCGCCGGCCGCGCCGGCATCGTCCTGAACCAGCCCTGCGGCGGGGAGGGCACCTGCGGCAAGTGCCGCGTCGAGGTGCGCCGCAACGCTCCGCCCCCCACCCCGGCCGACCGCCGGCACCTGGACCCCGAGCAACTGGAGGCCGGATGGCGACTCGCCTGCCGGCTCGAAGTCCAGGATGACCTTATCGTCTCCATACCGCAGGAGACGCGCTTCTTCGAGCAGATGGTCCTCACCGAGGGCGAGGGATGCAAATACCCCTTCCAGCCCAACGTCCGCAAGACCTTCGTGCGCCTGGGCGAGCCCTCCGTTCAGGACCAGCGCAGCGACGTGGACCGCATCCAGGACGCCCTCGGCCCGGAGCCGCTGGAGGTGGACCTGGCCCTCGTGCGCAGCCTGCCCGGCATCCTCCGTGCCGACAACGGTGAGGTCACGATCGTGATCGAGGGAAACGAGATCCAGTGGGTCGAGCCCGGCGACACGACCTGCGAGCTGTGGGGCGTGGCCTTCGACATCGGCACTACCACCATCGTCGGCTCCTTGGTGAACCTGGCCGACAGGGACCGCGCCGGCACCAGGGCCGTCGCGGCGCGCACTAACCCCCAGGTCCACTTCGGGGACGATGTCGTCAGCCGTATCGGCTACATCGAGAAGCACCGGGATGGGCTTGACAGGCTGCGCAAGCGCCTGCTGACCTGCCTGAACGAGATCATCATCGAGCTGTGCGAGGCGGCGGACATCGAGGCGGACGCCATCTACGAGACAACGGCTGTGGGCAACACCACGATGTCCCACATCTTCCTGGGCATTGACCCGACGTCCATCGCTCACGCCCCCTACGTGGCCGTGCTGCGCCAGGCCGTGGACGTCAAGGCCCGCGAGGTCGGCCTCGAGGTCAACGGCAACGCCAACCTCTACATGCTGCCCAACATAGCCGGCTTCGTCGGCAGCGACACCGTGGCCATGGTGCTGGCCAGCGGCATGATGCGGGACGACGAGATACTGATGGGCGTGGACATCGGCACCAACGGTGAGGTCGTGCTGGGCAACCGGCACAAGCTGCTGGCCTCCTCCTGCGCCGCCGGGCCGGCCTTCGAGGGGGCGCGTATCCGCCACGGCATGCGCGCCACCGAAGGCGCCATCAGCAAGGTGCTCTTCAACGAGGAGATAGACGTCGGGGTCATCGGGGGCGGCCGGGCCAGCGGCATCTGCGGCAGCGGCCTCATTGACGCCGTCGCCCAACTGCTGCGGGCCGGCATGCTGCACCCCTCGGGCCGGCTGCTCACGGGTGATGAACTGCCCCCGGACCTGCCCGAACACCTGCGGCGAGCCGTCACGACGGTGGACGACCAGCCGGCCGTTACCCTGGTGGACGTCGCCCGGAGCAAGACCGGGGAGCCCATCCTGCTCACCCAGCGGGACGTCCGCGAGGTGCAGCTCGCCAAGGCCGCCGTGCAGGCCGGCATCGAGGTGCTGGCCGCTGAGTACGGCATTGAGCTTGATGAGGTCTCCCGGATACTTCTGGCGGGCGGGTTCGGCAACTTCATCCGCCGCTCGGAGGCGAAGCGCATCGGCCTGCT
>PUMJ01000143.1 GCA_003551305.1 Candidatus Brocadiaceae bacterium | reverse complement strand
GGTTGGTGTCAACTCACCAACCTTGATTGTGTCATCATACCAATAAAGATCTACTCGCATAAAGATCCAGTTTTTAGCTAAGGCTTCAGCCACCTTTAAATTACCATATGAGATTCCTCACCCAAACAGCCTTGATTTAAAGCTATTTGAACACCCTGGAAGAAGTTAGTAAAGTATAATAACTGTATTTGCCAAATAATGTTAGCAATTTGATTTTCCAGTTTTGTACGGCATATCTCTCTAATTGAGTTAGGTTCATTTGGTTAATTCGTTCAAAAATATCTTTGGTTAGTTCATTATTGTAGTTAATATATGAACCATCTAGTTTGTTGTCATACACATATATTGCGGCAGCAATAGCCAGCAAAAGCTTTCTGTTTTTTGTATGATGATAATTATTTAGTATTTCTTTAAAAGTTAGCCAGTGACCACTTTGGTGTCGTCTGCTTTTCGCTCCAAACTGAAAGGCTTTTATTGCCCTGTGGAGGCCAAAGTGAAAAGCCTGAAAGTCACTTGGGTCAGGGCAATGATGGATTGCTGGATCCTTTTCTGAGGTTTCCCATTTTTTGAATTCACGTATAGAATCCTCTGCATGAACCCTGTCTGTATAATAATTATCCTTGTTTCTGTGCCATTTTACTGTATTTCTGTATACGTTTACACCACCCAGGTTTCTTCCAACAAAATGATCAAAAGTTGGAATAAAAAGCCGATCTAAACTATTGTTTTCCTCAAATTCTTTAACTATTTTCTGAAATAAATACCTGTCTGCAATGATCATGTCGGCATCAACTTTAATAAGCAAATCATATTGGTCGCAATTTGTCATGAAATGCTTATATAATTCATCATGAGCGCTGTTTTTAGGCCTATTTTTTATTTCATAAATGTCTTGGTCTACGTTTTCTTGCAGTTTTATTGAGCTAATACATTCATTGTATTCGTTCTCTATTGTAACCAGTAACCCTACAAGCAATTTCATGTTTAGGTAAAACTTAATTATACAGTCTTGCATTTTCTTTACAGAACAGACAGTCCATTCTTTCTATCCCTCCTTTTTTATCTGGTTTTATTGATAATATCTTAGTCAAGTGAAGTTCATATTTATTAACAAACTCTACAAATTCTGCAAATCTGTAACTGTCTTTAAATCTGTTGTTAGACACTGATAATTCTGCAATAATTGCATTTGTGTTTTTTAATGTGTTTTGTGCTCCTTTTACTACCTCCAACTCATGCCCTTCTGTATCAATTTTTATAAGAAACGGAGATTTTAACTTACTTTCCCAGACAATTGCATCTAAGGGTTTAATACTTACTAACCTTTCTGATTTCAATTTACTTTTCTCATAATATCTTTCATTTAGTGAACTACATGATAAATCATCATAAATTTTTATTGTTCTCTCTGATTGTTCTGCACCTAATGCACATATATAATATCTTCCTTTACGGTTTCTAAGAATGTTTTTCATTACAGGCTCACACTCAACTAATGGGTCAACAAGTATTAAATTTGAGTTAGGGAATGATTTATATAAGTCGGGTGTTCCATCACCGATTCCTATATCTATAACTGTATCAGGTTCTTTTAAAACAGTTTTCAAATCCCAATTTATTAACTGGTTATTTTTTTTTATAACACAGTAACCAAATAAACCCAGAGTGTAATTTAAAAACGCCTTAAAATTTTTCATAATAGTTCGTTAGTGTTGCATTATAATTTGAACATATTCAGTTGATTATATTTTTCTTTGATTTCACCGCTCTTTGAAAATTTTGTAAGTAGCTCATTTAAAGGTGTTTTGTCAAAAACAAAGACGCCAAGGGTTTGCGTGGTTCCATAAAATGAGAGTTTGCTATTCAGTTTCTTTTTTGCATATGCAATCAACAAGTATGTGCAAATGGCAATCCAGACTTGAGTTTTAACGGCATTTGATGAATAACTCTAGAATGCTTTTATTCTTAAATGCTGTTTTTCAAGTGGATCAAGCAATATTTGAAAATCAAAGCATTTTGGGGAACAACCGAAAATGCAGTACGCATCTAGGTATATTCAGCCATCATTCCATATTGTTTGGTTGCAATTGTTGGATCCAGCTTGAATATTGAACGTTCAACCTACGAAATTCTACAGGTTTTGGGCATATCGCTACTGGGCAAAACCCCTGTCAATGAGCTGTTTAAAAACGTGAATTACCAATATGTCAAAGAACCATTTTGTAACCAACTGTCCCTCAGTTTAATTTAAGTGGAAAGTAGTGTGATGGGATATAATTTTAATCATCCTTTTTCTGGTGGGTAAAGAATAAAAAGTTTAGTTCTTTACTTTTTGTGCAGAAAGGTTATCCAATATTTTTTTGAAATCCAAAAATAAAAAACAGAGAAAACAAAAAACAAGAGAAGGTTATAGCTCATTGTCAACTCTTTATGCTCTAAAAAAGAAGATAATCCCAGAGCGGAAAATGTAGTAATCAATAAATACTTAATCCGCAAAAGAAATGGCAATAGCGTATTATTTGAAATATAAAAAATCCAACTTAATAATACGATATGAAATACTGCCCCTGAAATAGCGTATAGAATTATTGTCCAATATGGCTCTCTTAAAAAAAGACCACCCATTAGTAATGCTATCGTTGCTAGAACAAAGTAGCCGACCTGAATAAAAAAAATGACATGTTCTTTTTGTAAGATTGTGGCTATGCCGCCTAAAGGCTTGCTTATAAAGGATATGGATACCCACAGGGCTAGCCATTTCATATATTTTCCTGCGATATGCCACTCTTCACCAAAGATTATTGGGGTTAGGGGGGCAACAATTATTACGATGAAACTAATTGAAAAAAGGCTAATGATTGTTAAAACCGTACCAACATGTAATGTAATTCCAGATAAATCTCCACTTTTGTTCCATTCCTCAGCTGCACGCTGAAAATAAACTTTTCGCATGGACTTCCCCAATAGATTTACAGGCATTTTCAAAAGCTTATGCCCAAGAAGATAATACCCGACAGTAACCGGTGAGAAAAAAAAAGCCAGCAAGACAATTGGTGCTTGTTGTGCAAATGAATTAAATATTGAAGATGATGAATTAAAGATTGCAATATTTTTATACCTCAGCAATTGTTCTTTCATCTTTGCCCTAGAAATCCCGCTAAAAAGAATTTGCCAGTCTTTTCGCCAAATTTTTCTCCCCAAGATTAATGTAGAGGTGACTGTTCCAAACAGGGAAGCAATAATAAGTGCAATTCCCGAGGTATAACCTAAGAGGCCGCTCCCTATTTTTCCAGTATTGGTTGCCAGAGATCCCCCTATCTGCGCCCCTGCCAACCTCCCAAACTCTGCTCTTCTGGTGTTCCAGAATCCTTGTGTAATATTTATCCCATGAATCAAAACCCCCACAGGTACCAGCCAAAGGTAATTTCCGAGGTGGGGTGCATTAAATAATGTAGCAACCTTTTCTGAAAAAAAATAAAAAATTATAATCGTAACTGCTGTCCAGAACACAGTAAAGCTTACCCCCAGCCAATAAATGTTTGCTGCATCTTTGTCTTCTTTAGGTAAAACGATTGCCAGTTCATAGCGCATACAAACAATAACACTCAGGATGCCAATAATCGAAACAAAAACGCCAAGTTCACCAAAGGCGGCAGGAGAAAATAATCGGGTTATAACGGGAAGAGAAAGAACTCCCAGGATCTGTCCAAAAGCAGTACCCCCCATAATTTTAAACACATCAGAAAAAAAAGTTTTTTTCTTACTTGCTGGGGTTGCTGGATTTTGGGAGTCAGGCCTCAATTAGATATCTAGTTATAAGTGATTATTAGCCTTTTGGCTATACAAAACCACTAAATAGTTTGGGGTGAATGAGGTGTAAAAAAAGACCAAGTGTTTATAAATGTGGCTAAGCGGCTTAAGATGAAAAATGTAAAGAGAAAAATGGTCCACAAATGGGCACAAATGGTTACGCAAATGGGCTCAAATATTTGTGTTTGTTTGTGCCATAATTTGTGTGCATTTGTGGATTGTTAAGACAGGATGACGCGCTTGTATTGTAGTTTGGGAGAACCGAAGTTAATGAGCAGGCCAAGTTTTTTGTGGGTTGCCTTCAGGTAATTTAAAACCTGGGCAACATGATCAGGCGTTAAGCCTTCCTTGGCTTTTACCTCCACAATGGTAAACCGGCTCAAGAAAACCATATCCAAGCTCATTGTGTACCTCCATCGCAGCACCAATGATATCGTAACATTCTTGCTTGTAAATACATTTCTCCACGTCTTTTTGTCCACAAATACACAAAGAATATCCACAAATACAAACAATTCCTTTTAAGCATTTGTGCTTGTTTGCGCTCCATTTGCGTCCATTTGTGGATCATTTTTTACCCCAAAACCTCCACCTCCCCTTCTTCTCCCCACCATATCCCTGGCCGTAACCCAACCCATACCCGTATCCATACCCATACCCGTATCCATAGCCGTACCCAGACCCATAACCACTTCGGTTAATGGAGGTCTTCACATCATTGATGGTGATCACCATGTTGTTCTTCAGCTGCGTTTTCTGGTTAAACTCGCGGATGAAGTCCAGGTCGGTCTGCTTGCTGAAGTTGTGCCGGATGATGTACATCACCAGGTCGGCGCGCTTAAGCATCGGCTGGGCATCGGCTACCAGTCCCAGCGGCGGGGTGTCGATGATGATGTAGTCGAAGCGTTGCTTCAGCTCGTCGAGCAAGGTGTCCATATTGCTGTGGTCGAGCAATTCAGGCGGGTTCGGCGGAATGGTGCCGCCGGAGATCATCACCAGATTTTCGTTCTCCTCGCTCTGATGTAAGATGTCTTCCAGGCTGAGCTTGCCAATGAGGTAGTTCGACAAGCCCCGGTCCCTGTAAGCCCGCCCGTGGATCTGCATCGCAGGCTTGCGCATGTCGGCGTCAATAAAGAGCGTCTTCCTGTTTGCCAGGGCTAAAGCGCCCGCCAGGTTCAACGCCACGAAGGTCTTGCCCTCCTGCGCCCGGGTGGAGCTCACCACGATGGTCTTCTGCTTCGCCTCCGGGGCAAAAAACTGCAGGTTTGACCGCATGCTCCGGAAAGCTTCCAGGATGTTGGAACGGGCTTGATCATAAACAACCAGCCTCGGGCCCCTGTCTTTCTTGTTGGGAGCGTATTTGGGCACCAGGCCGACGAGGGGGTAGGCAAGCTTTTTGGATACCATCTCCTTGTCGGTGATGCGGGTGTTGAAGAAGTCGCGCATCACCAGGAAGAAAAATGGGAGTCCCAGCCCCAAAACTGCGGCGATCATATTGTTTCTGTTGGTCCGGGGTGCGACGACGCCTGATGGCCGCGCGCTGTCTACCACCCGGTGGTCGGGCACGTTGCTCGCCAGGGAGATGCCAGCCTCGGCACGGCGCTCCAGGAGGAAGTTGTAGGTGGCGTCGTTGAGGTTGAAGAGGCGCTGGATACCGATCAGCTCGCGCTCAGTGCGGGGCAGCCGGCCCACCTCGCCCTCCAGCTCCCGGATGCGCTGGTTCAGATCCCGCATCACGATGTCGGAAGCCGCCACCAGGCTGCGGATATTCTCCTCCAAAGTGGCCTTGCCCTGCTCGATCTCCTTGTCGATGGCCTGTATCCGTGGACTCCTTTCGGTGGTGGTCAGCAGCAGTCGCGCCCGCTCGTTGTAAAGCTTGCTCAACTCCAGCAGCAGGTTGTTGAGCAGGGGGTCGTCGATGCCCAGCGCCGAAGGCGCAAACACCTCGCTGAACTCCCGGTCGTCGCGCACGTAGCTCTGCAACAGATCATAATACTGCCGCTTCACCTGCTCGATGCTGCGCTGCCGGTCTAACTCGTGCAACTCGTCCATCACCCGCTGCGCCAGGCTGCTTACATCCATCAGCTGCCGGTCTTCTCGAAACTCCTGCAGGCTGCTCTCTGCCTCGGTCAGGCTCTCGGCCGTCACCGAGATCTGCTCGTCGATGAAGTGGATGGTGTTCTCTGCCACTCGGTTCTTTTCCCGCAGATTTTGCTCGATATAGATCTCGGCCAGGGTGTTGACAAAGTCAAGGGCGCGCTGCCTGTGTGTGGCCCGGAAGCTGACGTTCACGATGGAGTAACCTTCTCCCATGGGAGATACGTCGAGCGCCCCGATATATCGTCCGCTAAGCCGCTGTACATTGTTGATCACAAACTCATATACCCGTCCCTGGTGGCGCTCAGAGTCATAGTCGTCCACAAAATCCAGTGAAAACGAATAATGATCTCCTTCAAGCCGGTCTCCAAACGAGGTGGTGACCCTGGAAGGAAACGTGGCTTCAGCCCCGTTCACGGCATACACTTCGTACGTGTTTTCATCCCTGACCGTCACACGGAAGCGTTCGCCATAAAGCTGCGGATGGTCTTTGTCGAAATGCACCCTTATCGGCGACGCATCATAGATCTCCCTGCGCCGGAAAGAGCCCAGGATGCGTCCGATGCTGTAATAATAGACATCCACGTCCATCTCTTCCAGTACCTGGTTGACCAGGGTGTGCGACTGCAGGATGGCTTTTTCATTGAACCAATGGCTCCGCGTGCCAAAGCGTTGCATGTCGGTGATAAGCGGAGTGGTC
>PUMJ01000147.1 GCA_003551305.1 Candidatus Brocadiaceae bacterium | reverse complement strand
GGCTCGCCTACACGAACGTCGTCACTGCCTTCGTAGAACACCCGCTTCCGGTTGATCCGGGCGCCCTGCTTTACTGCATAGGTGACAAGGTCCATCTTGTCCCTCCCTTAGAAAGGGGGAAGGGGGGGCCCCGGCATGGCCAGGGCCCGCGCCCGTTATGTCTTGTTGATCACGCCGTTGCGCTGACGGTTCGTGCAGAGGTAGTTGTACGTGTGGTCCACGAACACTACCACGACGTTGTGCTGCCAGGGCGCCACCTTCGGCGGCGTCTCGCGCAGGTTGTCCCCGCGCAGAACGCGCGTCTCGAAGAAGGTGTGGTTGATCATGTAGACGGGGTCACTGCTGTCCGAGTTGAGTTGCGAGATATACTTCAGCGGGATGCGGTTGAACGCGGGGCTCCCGGCGAAAGAGCCGATGTCCGGGCCGACCTGGTCGTTGTGCAGCCGCACGAAGCGCTTGTAGGCGCTGATCGTGTCCAGGTTGGCGTAGATGCGCAGGTTGCGCAGCGGACCTTCGGTGACCTCGCTCACGATGGTCGGGCTCTCGAACTCCAGGGCGATGAACGCCCGGTCGAAGGTGTCAACAAAGTCCATGTTGATACCCTCGTAGTAGCCCGTCCCGCCCGCCTGGTAGGAGCGCCAGTTGCGCTCGCCACCAGTGATTGACGGCGTGTTGCCGTTGTTCGTCGCGGCCTCGATGCCGGCGACGTCATTGAAGCCGGCCGGGTGGCCGCCGTACCAGCCCTCGCCGTTCTGGCCGCTGGCCAGCTTCGGCACGTAGTAGAAGATGCCGAAGGGGACGCGGTTGTCGTTCGGGTCCGGCTGCTGCCAGCCGTTCCCCTCGATCAAATTCGCGACGTCCACCATGCCGTCAATCCGCCGGGTCTTCAGCAGGCTGACGATCTGGGCCGGGCCCATGTTCATCAGGATTTCTTTTCGTTCCCAGCCGTAGTGGGTGTTGGCGGTGCGCCAGTCCACCTTCATGGTGTGGACGTGGTCGTCCACGTTCGGCTGGTCGGGTTCGTACGGGAGCACGAACCGGGCGTTACCGGAATCGTCGAGCATGATCTTGTGCTCGATCCGGTTGCCGCCCATCGTCTGAATCTTCTCTTGGGTGTGCCACCTGTTGACAATCTCGTATGTTCGCCGCTCGAAGGCGACGCTCAGGGACGGCTGCCGGATGTGGGGGAGCGTGGTGGCGATCACGCCGGCCAACTGCTCCGTGGTCACACCAGTAAAGTCGAGAGGAGACATGTATCACTCTCCCGCCGGCGGCGCCCTCGGCAGCGAACATCAGCCGAGCATCCCGGTGTCAATGCCCAGGCCCTCAAGCCCCTCTCGCGCCGCCATCGTGGCCCGCTCCTCGGGGGAGAGGTCCTGTGCGGCGCCTTGGCGATTGCTGGGCCGGGCTATGATCTGACCGGCACGTCGCTTGACGTTGCCGAGTAGAGCGTCCCGCCTGGCTTTCTCTGTCAGTTCGGGAAACTCCCACGAAACGGCCCTGGACATAGCTTCATCGAACGGAAGCTGCTGGCCCCCCTGCTGCGCAAGCAGAATCATGTCGTGCGCACGGCGCACCACTTGCTCGCGGCGCTGGAGTTCCGGGCTGCTCGCGTCGAGCTTCTTCCAGGAGCCCTTGCCAAACATCGGCTGATACGACTCCCCGAGACTGTCGAAATACTCGTCCAATGCCGTGATAACGGGCTCAAGCTCCTCCTCCGTGGGTTGGCGAGGGGGCTGCTGGCCCTTATCGTCCTGGGTCCGGTCCGCAGGCTGTGGCTGCGGTTCCGGCTCAGGCTCCTGCCCGAACTTCGTCTGGGGCTCCTTCTCCCCGGCAAGCCGCGCTTCAAGCTGGCGAAGCCGCTGCTGGGTGGCGCCCATGCGACCGTAGTTCGCGCTGGTCTCATCGAACGAGCGCTTCAGTGCGCTCAGGGTCTGATCGGCAAGCTCTCCCGGTATGGACCGGAGGGTCTCCAGGTCCAGGCCGGCACGCTTGGCGATCTGAAGGTTGACGGGGTCCAGATTCAGCTCGGCTTCCTCTCCGCCGCCTTTCGGCGTCTCGGAGGGGGTAGTCTCGCCTTTCGGCTTCCCGTCCGTCTCGCCGCCTGCGGGGGTAGCCGTAGCTTCCTCGCCGGCCGCGACTGCGCTTGCCTCTTTGGCAAGCCGGGTCAGGTCAATGCCTTCATCAGACATTGTGCGTCCTCCCTGGGGGCTTCCCCGCCTGTGCGGGGGTAGTCCCCAACTGGAGAATCAGAAAGTGCTCTACCACACCATCACAACCAGGGCTGCGTAGTTGCTCCCGGCTGTGCGGTTCTTCGCGTGGACACGCCGAAAGTGCTCCACGCCTTCGAGGCAGATAACCTGCCCCGCCGGTACGGGGATGTGGTCCGTGTCCCCGCCGTCTAAGCTCAGAAGGGCGTCTTGCGTCGTGCAGTAGGCCAGAATGTTGCTGTACCACGTGTTGCCGGAGGCGGCGCCTATCACCTCCTCGTAGGCGTTCTGGCCGGTGTTGTCTTCGCCAAAGACCGGGCCTCTCATCGTCTCGCTCCCGTCAGTAGCCTGTGAAACTGTGCTGGTCCACCATCCCCATGTCCTTTAGGCAGCGGCGCCTGTGCTGTCGGCTGTCGAACTGCATCCGCCCGGTCCGGGGGTCGAACTTGTGGTGGGGGAAGCGCTTCCGCTTCGCCCTGTCCGCATAGCGCCGCGTCTTTGCGTCCACCTGCTTGGGGTTCACGCCGCAGGCCGCGCTCATCATCGGCCAACGGCCGTAGACCGCCTTGCGCTCGCCGTCGCCTTCGGCGGCCAGGAAGCGCGTCGCTACAACGCCGTCGTCGCACACGATCCGGCGCCGCGTCTCATCGTCAGGAATAGCCATGAACGTCCGTTCGACTACCTCTCCGGTGTCTTCGCGCTTGTAGCAGTAGGTCGGCATCACATTCCTCGTGCTGCGGCTTTCAGGGCGTCAAGACTCATGTGCGGCGGGGCCTGGTCGCCGCTCCGCTGGCCCGGCATGCTCTGGCTCATCTGTTGGCTCAGGCGCGTCAGGTTCTGCTGGTCGGGGCTGGAGCGGTCCGAGACCTCATAGCCCCCGCTCTGGTCCAGAGGCACCATGCCTTCGGCGCGGGAAGCGCTGTCCTGGGCCGTCGCCGGCCGGTATATCTCGTCCGCGTCCTCGATCTGCATGTGGTGGGCAAGCAGGCGCACCGCCGCCGGCACGTCCAGGTCGGTCCCCTGGGCCTGGGCGAACTGGATGGTCGGGAGGACTACCTGCGTGAACCACTGGTAGAGCCGCTCCGCATACTTCTCCGGGTCCTTCGGGCTCATGCTGTTGCTGATGAACTCAATGCGCAGGTCCTCAAAGGAGCCCTTCCGGGTCTCCGGCGTCAGCATCACGGGCACCTCTATCTGGGTGTTCGGCACTTGGACCCAGACAGTGACCTCCTGGAGGGGGTCGGTGTGGCGGAAGTAGGCCATCTTCTCGATCTGCTTGCGGCCGAACTCCTCCATGCAGACGCGCATGTCGAGCATCCGAACGCCGCTGTTCTCCTGGAGGAAGGCGGCCTCTGTGGCGCTCCGGGCGCTCGCACGCAGCCCGCCGAGCAACTCGATGTTGCCCGCCTGCCGGCTGAATAGCTGCACCACGGTCGAGAGCGACGCGAACAGGTCCTTCGAGGGGCCGGGGAACTGCTGCACCATCACCTTGTCCAGCCGCCGCACCTGGGCCAGGTCGCCGTCGCCGGCGTCACGAATCGCTTCGGCGTCCTGCTCGTATCCCTTCTCGGCTATCGTGACGATCTTCTCCCGGTCCATCTGCCGGTAGAGCTTGCGGAACAGACGGTTCGCCACCTCGTTCAGGTCGTACAGGTTCGCCAGGGGCGGCAGCGGAAGCACGTTGTTGGAGACTTCTCCGTAGCCGAGCATCCCGAGAGGGCCGTCCGGCGGCCCTTCCCACGTCCGTTCACGCAGCGGCTTCAGGCCCTGCCCGTCCAGGGGCAGCGTCACAACGAGCCGCTCCTCGGGGATGTAGACTTCGTAGAGCTCGATCATCGGGTTCAGTTCGTGGTACGTGTGCGAGGAGCCCCCGATGTCCTCGGCCAGGTCCTCCGCCCCGAAGGGCTTGTAGCGCGCCACCAGCTTCTCGGTGTTCTCAAACGCGCCGCTGTCATGCACCACGTGCTCGGGCAGGCGGAAGCGGTGGCCTTCCCACTGAACCTCATCAGGCCCCCGCGCCCCGGTGTCGAAGACGAAGTCGTCCACGTCTACGCTGTCAAAGAACAACTCCGCCACGGGCACCTTCTCGGCCCCAAGGTCCAGTTCTGAGCCCGCAAACAGCCCGGTCTTGCTCAGGCCCACGCCGGGGATCGAATCAAACACAATCCGCCGCATCGTCGTGCGCAGGTCCATCTGGCGGAGCATCTGATTGAGTTCGTGCTCGAACGCGAAGGCATACGGCCGCAGGTGCTTCTTCCGCGTCGTCACGCGCACCTTCGGCTGATTCGCAACAAGGTTGGCCGTGAACACCAGCCAAGTCAGGTGAAGCAGGTTCACGGGGTGGGCCTTCGGGACCGCGTTGGAGCCGTAGTGGCGGCCGCAGATCGTCCGCAGCATCTTGTTGCGGTTGAAGCGGAAGCCCTCCATGTAGCGATTCGCCTCACGTATCGCCAACTGGAGCCGCCGCACGTATTTCTCAGTCAGCAGCAAGGTCTCGGTACTCCTTCGCGCCGAGTTCGTCTGCCCAATGCTCCAGCTTCTCGAAGTTCCGGCCGTTGTCGGCCCAGCGCATCTTGCGAAACGCCTTCATCACGTGCTTCTGGAGGGGGGTGTCCATCTCGCCGGCGTGAAACTGGTCAATCTCCTCGATCAGGCCCTCCACCAGGCCCCGGTCAAAGGTGCCTCTCAGGACCGCGCCGACCACCAGCAGCACTTCGTCAGGGGTGTAGAGCCGCTCCCCCCATATCCATTGCCAGAGGCGCCGTATCATGCCGCTTACCCCTTGCCGCGAATCCTGTCTATCAGACCGAGAAAGCCGCTCCGGGCCTCGCGGGCCCGCTCCATAACGGCGTCCAGGTCCTCCCGGCTCACCTCGTCCCTCCCAGCGTCCTCTGCCCGGTTCAGGAGGGCGCCCAACTCCAGGATTATCCGCTTGACTACCCAGACCTTGACCATGCGACTACCCATCGGGACCGCCCTCCCCTGCCATAGCTCGCGTCAGAATCTGGCGCTCAAGCTCGTCTATGGCCCGCCAGAGCGCTTCTTCGCGCTCCGCAGAGCCCGGCTCCTCGTGCAGGACGGTCAGAGCAGCCCACGCGGCCGCTTCGTAGTCCTGGAGCGCCAGAACGTCCTCATCGGTCAGAACGCCAAGCTCGTGGTAGTGGACAACGAGCCGGAGGGCCCGCTCGTAGGCTTCGGTCAGCAGCTTGACCCGGTGCTCAGGGGTCGGTGTCAGGTGGGGGCAGCCGAGAGCGAAGACGACCAGAATGACGGTCAGTAGCCGGCAGGCGCGCTTCATGTTCTTTCCTCCGAGGGAAGGGGCGGGGGCGAAGAACAAAAAAAGGGCTGAACGGCAACGGGCACCCGTTCAGCCCTTGATCGTCTTCCCGGGAAAACCGGCTGGGAGCTACCCATGCCCCGCTTTTCCCGAATCAGTTTGTCCGGCTCACCTCACGTCGTCTCTCCCATACTGCATGTTGTGCGGTCCAGTCGCGGGCATTATAAAACTGGCACTACCCGCAAGTCAAGCCCTGTTTCGTCAGTCGGCCCAGGCATGGGCATCGCTACGGGCCTGTTCCAGATACTCCTTGCGCCGCTGCGCGTAGCTCGTCACGGGCATCTTCGGCTGCGCGTCCGCCCTGGCCTGGTATTCGCACCCCCGCAGCCCCAGCACGTCGGCCACCACGCGGTCGCCGTGCGATGCCTGCGCGCCGCTGTCGGCATCGGCCACCTCACTGGGCACCAGCCGGCCGCCCGGCGCACGGACGTAGTCCATCGCCTCCTGGAGGGCCGGCTCAGAGCGGTTCGAGAGCGTCCCCTTCGCCAGTTCGCCGCGATACCAGCCGAACATCAGTTCCTTCGTCTGCGATGTGCTCCACCAGCCCGGCCGGTTGCCCTCGGTCTGGCTCTCGCTCAACTCGTCCCGGTAGCGGTAGAAGTTCCATACCCCCAGCCGGATGACCTCGCGGCCGAATATGCTCCCCGGACCGTTCGCTTCCCACGCCAGATATGCCTGGCCGATGTGGCCGCCGAACCACTGAACCGCAGCAGCAGCTATCCGCGCCAACTCCTCCGGCGGCGTCCGGGCGTCCGCAAACTCGGCCACCTTCTCCCGCGTGTCCACGCACCAGACGCTCAGGATGCTGTTCGAGTTGCCGGACCCGTGCGAGACGTCCGCACCGATGGCGTAGTTCCGGTCCCACTCAGGCATCCCGCGCACGCCGGGCTCAAACCAGAGGCTCCAGCGCTCCCGGCCGCCGAACTCCTCCCACTCCTGGTAGTTCACCGCATCACCAGTGCCGTCAGGCGTCCGGCGCCATTCGTATCTGATGTCCCCACGGTGGTAGGGCGGGCAGCCCACCGTGTCGCGGTGCCGCTCCAGGATGTCTATGTCGAAGAAGCTCTCGCCGCTCCGCGCATACTGGATCAGAACGTTCTCCGCGATGTCCTTCGCAGAG
>PUMJ01000145.1 GCA_003551305.1 Candidatus Brocadiaceae bacterium | reverse complement strand
GGCACGCCGGACGGCGACTTCTTGGCCGGGACGATAGACTTCGCCCGGGTCAGCCTCGGCTCCCTGGCCGACGCCCGCACGACCATCGAGGAACTGTACGCCTGGCAGTTCGACGGTCCACAGTTCCGGGACTTCGCCGGCAACGATCCGGTCGGCGAACGCCGCGACGCCGGCGCCCTCGAATTCGTTGACCGGTAACGGAACGGAAAGCCGCAGAGACGGGCTTATTCCGGATGTTTCATGAACCTTCGCCGTCCGGTGGGAGGTCTTTGACCCGGGCTTCGCCTTCGGCCCTCCTGGTCCGCGTATCTTTTAGATACGCTCGTATCTACCGATACGCCTCCGGGGACTCGAGCCTCCAGCCTCGCCCGGGGCCAGGCCTGCCTCGCCGGTCGCACACATGGTGTCCTAGGATATAGACACACAGGAAGTGCGTAAATTCCCGGCCAACATAAAGTTGTGGCGCCCCCGATGAATCTTCATGAAATATCCGGGGCATTGCGCCCCACCGGAGCGGGCCGCAGTCGGCGCGCGCCCTGCTGGCGGCGCCCCGTTGGCGCGGCCTTCCGCGCGCGGGTACCGTGTGCGGGCGTGTGCGGCGAAGCTGGCGATTTCGGCTTGACAGGCCGACGGCGGAATGGTAGATTGCCCGGTGTTAGTAATTATTATCAGTCTGGGCATCCCCCGGGTCGCTGGAGCGCACGCCACGAGGGGGAAACGTGCGCGGACGTGCCAGGGGGACTGCTGCTCTTTCACTACCATTGCTCGGGAGGAGACACTGATGGAGCTGAAGGGCACGCGTACGGAGCGGAACATCCTGACGGCCTTTGCCGGCGAGTCACAGGCGCGCAACCGCTATACTTTCTTCGCGGAGCGCGCTCGTGAGGAGGGTTACCAGCAGATTGCCGACATTTTCGAAGAGACGGCAGACCAGGAATGCCAGCATGCCGAGCGCCTGTTCAGACTGCTCAAGGGCGGGGAGGTCGAGGTGCAGGCCGCCTTTCCGGCCGGCGTCATCGGCAGCACGGCCGAGAACCTGCGGGCGGGCGCCGCGGGCGAAAACTACGAGTGGAGCGACATGTACCCTACCTTCGCTGAAGTCGCCCGCGAGGAAGGTCTCGAAGGGGTCGCGCGCATCTTCGAAGCCATTGCCGTGGCCGAAAAACAACACGAAAAGCGCTACCTGGGGCTGCTCGGGAACGTCGAGAACGGCACCGTCTTCCGCCGGAACACCGAGGTGACCTGGCGCTGCCGCAGGTGCGGATACCTGCACAAGGGCACCGAAGCCCCGACCGCCTGCCCGGCCTGTGCCAGACGGCAGGAGTACTTCGAACTGCTGGCCGAGAACTGGTGAGCCGGTCCGGCAGCGGCGCTGCAGCCTGAGCAAGGGATGGGCGGTGAATGATCCTCGGTCCGCCGACCTTCTCCCCTGCCCGGCAGTTGACATCCGAGCGCATAACAGCTATGCTATAGCATAGTTCGTTGAGTGGGCTCGCCAGGTCCGCGTGCTGCAGAGAGAGAGGCGTAAAACCCCGGGCGGACATGCGCGGACCTGCTTTTCTGCGAAACGAACCCATTTTCACGGAGCCCCTTGTCTAAAAACGACTTATGACCCGATCGGACCTGATCGGGGAACCTCTTTCGTATACGGCCCCACGGCGGCCAGCCGCGGAGCGGCAGCATGGCCGGCCTGCACTCAAGTCAAAGCCCTGACCGCCGATAATGAGGGTAGGGACCTGTGTGAGTCCCACATGTGCCTGTTCGATACGAGAGAGGGGGAGGCGATCATGGGCATAAACTCTGTTGAAGGTTCCGCCGCTAACTACGCCGTGCGGCGGGCTGCGTCCTCACCAGAACGCGAACTCGGCGCGGAACGCATGGTGACCGACGAGGAGGTTTCTACGGAGACGGTCGCGGCGCCCGAGCCCCCGTCCGTTGCTGAGCCAACGGGCGACGTGCGGGACGGCGCCGGCGCCGAGGGTCGCGCGCGGGGTGTGCTCCGGCGTTTGCAGGCCGGCCACTTCAGGGGTGTCGCCGACGTGAGGCTGCGCATCAACTTCTGGGACGAACTGCGGGCCGCGCAGGGCGCCGAGCTACGCCAGGAGGCCGAGGCCACGACGCAGCGGCTTACGGAAACGGTGACGGCGGCTCTCGACGCCGCTGCGCAGGAAGACGCTCTGCCGCCCGAAGCGATGGCGGCGGTTGGGGAACTGGCAGACGCCCTCGGCGAAGAAGTCCGTCTGGCCGCCGGGGACGTTGCAGATGCCGGGGGGTTCGTGGCCGACGTGAGGGAGGCGTTCGCCCGCTTCACGCAGGGAGTCTCCACCCTGCTGGCAGAGGGCGAGGAAGCCCCCGACGAGCCCGTGACGCTGCCGGGCTTCCTGGACGACCTGGAGAGGCTCTTCGGGCACCAGATGGAGGAGTTTCGGCAGACCGCACCCAGGGGCGACGGGCTGCCGCCGTTGTCCCCCCCGCAAGGCAACGGAGGCGCATACCAGCGCTTCCTGGCCATTTACAGCAGCCTGCTGGGCCTCCCGGCAGATGAGCAGGAGGCGCCGGCCGAGACGGGCACTGACATCAGCGCGTGAGAGGTCACCACACCCGCCGCCCCCGCGGGGATGCTGCCGTCCCACCGCCCCTGGCATGGACCCTTTGCGGGTGAACCGGGGAGACGGGTTGCGCTATCATATCCACACGGGCCCGGCCAGCACGCGGTGCGCCCGTCGTGTGTTCGATCTCTCTTCTCCCTGACACAACCGCAATAGCGACATGGACGCGGAAGCCCGGCGGATCCTGGAATTCGGCAAGGTGCTGGACATCCTTGCCCGCTACGCTGCCACTTCGATGGGCAAGCGCAAAGCGCGCGCCCTGTCCCCCGCACAGCAGCCCGAACAGGCACAACGGCGGTTGCAGGAGACGACGGAGATGGCGAACGCCTTCCGGGAGGGCTACGCCCTGCCGCTGGGCTCTGTCGACGACGTGACGAGCCACGTGGACCGCGCCCGCAGCGGCGGGGGGCCGCTGGAACCGGCGGTTCTGGGCAACGTGGCCACCTGCCTGGAGACGGCGGAGCGGGTCGCGCAGTCCCTGGCGCGACAGGGCCGCACTTACCCCGCCCTGACCCGGCTGGGGCAGTCCATACCGACCTGCCGCGAACTGACCGATCGCATCCGCGGGGCCGTTGACGTCAACGACCGGGTCAAAGACGAGGCCAGCGCCGAACTCCGCAGAATCCGACGCGGCATTCAGCGCCTGCGCAAGCAGATAGAGGGGACGTTGCGCGGGCTGATAGAGAACCCGGAGGTCCGCCCGCACCTCCAGTACCCGAACCCGACCATGTGCCGTGACCGCTACGTGCTGCCGGTCAACTCCTACAGCAAGAAAGCCGTCAACGGGCTGGTGCACGGCTCGTCGGACAGCGGCGCCACGCTCTACATCGAGCCCATGGCGGTCGTGCAGACCGGCAACGAACTCTCCGAAGCCATAGGCGAGGAGGAGGACGAGGTCCGGCGGATACTGTGGGAACTGACACGGGCCGTCGGCGCCGAGGCCGACAATATCAAGGCAGCTACCGAGCGCCTGGGGGAGGTGGACCTGGTGCGGGCCAGGGCCCGCATGAGCAATGCCTTCGACATGTGCGCGCCGGAGGTGACCAGGGGACGGACCCTCGAGTTGCGCAAGGCGCGTCATCCCCTGCTGCTATGGCTGACCCGGCCCGAGGAAACACGGCTGCCCGAACGCGGGGACTTAGACTTCGAGTCCGTCGTACCGCTCGATGTGCGGCTCGGGGACGACTTCGACGTGTTGATGATCACCGGCCCCAACACCGGCGGCAAGACGGTGGTGCTCAAGAGCATGGGGCTGGCTTGCCTGATGGCCCACAGCGGCTTGCACGTGGCCGCCGAACACGCCACGGTGCCGAGCTACGACGCCATCTTCGCCGACATCGGCGACGAGCAGAGCCTGGAACAGAGCCTCAGCACGTTCAGCTCGCACATGTCCCACATCGTGCGGGTGTTGAAACACGCCACGCCCCGCTCGCTGGTGCTGCTGGACGAGTTGGGCGCCGGCACCGACCCCGCCGAGGGCAGCGCCCTCGGGGAGGCGATACTGCGACGCCTCGTGCAGATAGGATGCTGCGCGGCCGTTGTGACGCACCTGGGGCGACTGAAGACCTTCGCCACCTCCCGACCCCAGGTCGAGAACGCCTCGATGGAGTTCGACACCCGCACCTTGAGGCCGACCTACAGGTTCCGGATCGGCGCGCCGGGCAGTTCCAACGCCCTGGAGATCGCCGACCGCCTCGGGTTGCCGGCGGACATGCTCGAGCAGGCGCGGCAACTGCTGGACACCGAGCCCCGGGGCGAGTATTCCGCCATGCTCGAGGACGTGCAGAAAGCCCGCGAGGAGGCCGAGGAGCGCCGCGACCGCATGCAATACCTGGAGGACCAGGCCGAGAAGCTCAAGGAGCAGTACGAGGACGTGCTGGCCCGCCTGCAGGCCGAGGAGGATCGCCGGGGCGCCGACATCGGCTTCCAGATGAGGGACGAACTCGAGCGCATGGCCCAGGAGGCCGACCGCCTCCAGCAGGACATGGGGACGGTCCACAAGGCCTGGGCGCAGCGCGTCCGCTCCCTGCGCGACGGGCTGCGCAAGTGCCTCCAGAACATAGAAACCCTGCTGGCCGGACACGACCTGGAACGCCCGCTGGAGGAAGGCGACGAAGTCTACGTGATCAAGCTGCACAAGTGGGGCACGGTCGAACGCGTTGACGAAGGACGCGGGCGCGCCCGCGTGAAGGTCGGCAACATGTCCGTGGACGTTGAACTGGACGAACTCCAGCCATGGGGCGAGCAGCCGGTCTGAGCCGTCTCCGGCAGCGACCTCAGTTGCTGCGCCGCTGCTGCAGCCACAGGTAGATGACCGGGATGACCAGCAGCGAGAGCCCGCCCGCTGCAAACACTCCGCCCATCTGAACAACGGCCAGCGGCCGGAATATCTCCCCCGCGAACCCAAGACCGAGAGACAGCGGCACCAGGGCGGCAATCGTGGTCAGGTTGGCCATGACGATCATCCGGAACCGGGTGCCACAGGCCGACAGAATGGCCTCCCGCGGTCCTTCCCCGTCCCTCTCCCGCCGCATGGCGTAGTCCACGATGATGATGGCGTTGTTCACCACGAGACCGACCAGGATGATCATGGCCATAAGAGAGAAGAGGCTGATGGGGACCCCGGCAATGAGCATGGCCAAGGCAACACCTATGAGGCAGACCGGTAGGGTCAGGATGATGACCACGGCGAAGCGGAACGACTCGATGATGCCGGCAATGCACAGGAAGGTGAGCACAGCGGCGATGGCCATCGCCTGGTAGAGTTCCCGGAAATTCCTGCGCATCAGCTCGGCCTCACCACCGAACGTGATGCTCACATCCTCGGGCACGTCCAGCTCTGTGTCTATCCCCTGGCGGATGTCCGCCAGGACGGCACCCAGTGACCTCTCACCGGTCAGGTCCGCCGAGACGGTGTGCATCCGCTGACGGTCCTGGCGCATGATCAGGGTGGGGCTCTCCGCATGCTCAATGCGGGCCACCTCGCTGATGGGTATCATGCTGCCGGTGGCGGGCGAGTGTATGAACATGCGGTACACGTCGTCCGCCCACATGCGGTCTTGCTCTCGGAGCCTGACGACCAAATCGTAGTTCTCGTCGCCGTCGCGGAACTCGGTCGCCACGCGGCCGTCCACGTAAGCCCGCACCTCCTGGGCAACGGCGTTGAAGTCTATCCGGTGGCGCTTGAGGGCCTCCCGCCTGGGCACGAGGCGGACCTCCGGCTGACCGGGCTGCCAGGATCTGTCGGTCTCCGCCGTGCCCGGCGTCCTGCGGACCAGTTCGAACACCTGCCCAGCGGTCCGCTCGATATCCTCGAGACAATCACCGGCGATCTCGACGAGCACAGGTTCCATTTGGGGGCCGTGTCCGGCCTCCTCGACCGTGATCCTGACCCCCGGGATATCGGCCAGCCAGGGGCGGATCATGTTCATCAGTTCATCCACACTCTCAGCGCGCTCGGCCCTGTCCGTCACGTTGACGGTGACCTCGGCCAGGTTAACCGCCTCGCCCTCAATGCCCCTGACCGCGCCGATGCGGGAGTAGTAGCTCTCCAGGTGCGGCAGTTCTCTAACCATGCTCTCTACACGCAGGGTGACCCTCTCGGTTTCGTCCAGGGGCATGCCCGCTGGCCCCTCCACGCTGATCCGGAAGACGCCTTCATCGCCACGAGGCATGAACTCGACGCCGACCACTCCGAACGCTCCCAGGGACGCGAAAAACAACGCACCCGTCAGCAGCAAGGTCGCTACCCGGTGGCGCAGACACCAGCGCACACCTTCGAGGTAGAACTCCCTGATGTGGTCGAACACCCAGCGCCATGCGTCCGCCAGAAGACCGACCGAATGATCACGCAGCCAACCAGCTGCACCACCGCCGTCCTCGTTCTCCCGCAGCAGCAGGCCGCACATCATGGGTGTCAGGCTGAAAGAGACGAGCAAGGACACAACCGTCGCATAGACCACAGTGAGGCCAAGCTCGCGGAAGAACTGCCCCACGATCTCCCCCATGAACGCGATGGGGATGAAGACCACCAGGTTGGTGGCCGTAGAACTGATAACGGCCAGCGCGATCTCCTGGGTCCCGGTGGTCGCCGCTTCGACGGGTTCGTGACCCTCATGGACGAAACGGGTCACGTTCTCCAGGATCAGGATGGCGTTGTTGACCAAAACACCAATGACAATGGCGAGGCCGGTCAATGTCAGGATGTTCAGCGAGAAACCGGAGGCCATCATGCCGACGAACGTCACGACCACGGCCGTCGGGATAGCCACGGCCGCGATGAACGTGCTGCGCCAGGACTTCAGAAATAGATAGAGCACCACGGCTGTCAGCAGGATACCGATCAGCATGTTGTTGAACACGTTGGCCAGGGCGCCCCGCACGTACTCCGCAGTATCGTCAGCCACAACCAGTTCCGCCCCTTCCGGCAGCATCTCCTGCAGGCGGGGCAGCAGCGCCCGCACGCCGTCCACGACCTCAACTTCGTTTGCATCGCTCTGGGGCTGGACGGTCATGACCACGGCCGTCCCGTCGTTGAAGCGCGAGGCCGTCCGGCGCTCCTCGTACGTGTCCACGACCTCTCCCAGGTCCCCCACCGTCAGGAAGCCCCCACCCCCCGCGGGCACATGTACGTGGGGGATCTGATCTACTCGTTCGAGCCGGCCGGTCGCCCGGACAATGTACTCGCGCCCCGGCTGGGTTATGAAGCCGGCCGGCACGTCCAGGTTGGCCTGTTGCAAAGCCGTCGCCACCGACCCGACCGAGAGCCGATGCTTGCGCAACTTGCGCGCATCCAGCAGCACGTGGACCTCGCGCTCCTGGCCGCCCGTAATATCTACGTCTGCCACGCCGCCAACCCGCGCAATCAGCGGCGCAAGATCTTCGTCGGCCAGGCGGAAGAGTTCATTGACGTCCTGGGGGCCAGTCAGCGCCACGGCCATGACGGGGAGCATGCCGATGTCAAACTTCATCACAAAGGGATCATCGGCGCCGTCAGGTAAGAGGTGCTGGATCCTGTCGACCGCATCGCGCACGTCAATCGCACGGAGATCAATGTCCTCGTCCAGATCGAACTCGATCATGACGACAGAGCGCCCCTGCTGCGAATAGGACGTGATCTCCTCGATGCCGGCGATGGGGCTTACGGCGTCCTCGATGCGAGTGGTGATGTCCGTTTCGATCTCAGCCGGGCTTCCCCCTGTCATGTGAGTGATGACAGTGGCCACCGGAAACTCGATGTCCGGAAACCGCCGCAGGCCGAGACCGACGTAGGAGAGTCCGCCCAAAATGACCGCGATCAACACCAGGACCGTGGTCAGGACTCGACGACGAACCAGCGCTTCGATAATGCCCACCGTTACTCGCCCTCCTCGACCACGCGAACCATGTCTCCGTCGGAAAGGTCTTCGTGCGGGTTCAGGACCACCCGGCTGTCAGCACCGATGGGCTCGCCCCGCAACTGCACCAGCTCCCCCTCGCGCAGACCGAGGTCCACCTCCACCCGTCGCGCCCGCGCCACCTCCATCTCCTTCTCCTCCATGCGCTGTTCCTGTTGCTGCTCCTGCCGCCGTGCCAGACGCCGCAGACCCCGTTGGAGACGAGCGGTGAAGGAGTCGTCCGGCTCGGCTTCGGGCTGGTCGGCCACCGGAACGCGGACCGTCTCCGTGGCACTCTCCACCACGAAAAGGTAACGTTCCCCGGCCTGCTGGACGATAGCCCTGTCCGGCACCGCGATGGCGTCGGATGCGCTACGGCGCACGAAGCGGACCTCGGCATACATCCCCGGCCGCATCAGCCAGGAGTCATTGGTACGCCGGTTGTCCGCGGCCAGGAACACGTCAAAGAAACGATGGATATCCTCCGTCGAGGGGCTGATGCGGCTCACTGCGCCTGACAGCCACTCAGGCTCCGCCTCGAGCCGGAACTCAGCGGTCCGGCCGACCGAAATCCTCGGCACAAACTGCTCCGGCACGGCGGCACGCACTTCCAGACGTTCCAGTTGTATGACCACGAGCAGTTCGGTGCCCACCGCGGCCAGTTCGCCGGGCTCGACGAAACGGCGCTGCACGACGCCGTCAATGGGTGAATACACCTTGGCAAACTCAAGCTGAGACTCTGCCCGTCGCAGAGCCGAGGCCGCGTTCTCCATCGCCGTGCGGGCGGCCTCCAGTGCGTCCTCTGAGACGACCTCCTGTTCGAACAGATTCAGTTGGCGCCTGTGCCTGCTGCGGGCCTCTTCGTAAGTGGCGCGCGCGGCCTGGATGTCACTCTCCAGGTCGGTGGTGCGGAGCTCGACCAGCAACTGGCCCTCCTTGACCTCCTCCCCCGCCCGCACGTGCACGGCCTGCACGACTTCACCCACCTTCGCGCGGAGCACCGACCGCACGTCGGCCACCACCTCGCCGTCCACGTGGATGTAGTCAATAAAGTCCCGCACCTCGGGCGGCCGCACAGCCACGGGATAGCCCCGTGTCTGGTGTATCCTGCCGATACTCTCCACCTCCGCTTCGACCTCACCGAGGCGATGGAGCACGGCTACCAGGACACCGGCGGCCACGGCCGCAACGAACGCGATCCCCAGTATTCTTCTTATTATCGTCTGCACTCTGGATATCTCCCTCAGGCAATCCGCGCACAGGGCACGGCAGGTAGTTCAGCTTGCACAATGTCACGGCGTCGCATCATTCGGCTCAGCCGGCGGGCCGGCCTCCGCTCCAACCAGGTCATCCAGGGGCACCTGTCGGGGCACCCGTCCGTCGCCGGGCTCCGGCCCCAGCAGCCCCACGGCCCGCTGGTAGGCCAGCCGGGCGCGGGCATGGGTGTGAAGGGCCTCGTAATAGAGCCCCTGCACGCGCGTCAGGGTCGCCCGTGCATCCAGCACGTCGAGGGGCGTGGCTATGCCCTCGCGCATGCCGATCTCCACCAGGCGCAACGCCTCGCCCGCCTGCTCCAGGTTCAGCCTCTGGGATTCCACCAGTTCTTCGGCATCGGCCAGGTCCAGCAGCGCGTTCTCCACCTCCTGCAACACGCGCTGTTCGGTGTTCGACAGCGCGATGACGCTCTGGCGCAGGGTGGCCCTCTGTTGCATGATGCGCCCCTCGCGGCGCAGCCCGTCAAAGAGCGTCCACGTCAACCGCAGACCGCCCTGCCACTCGCTGCCCCAGGCGTCGCGAGTGCTCCGGTGGGGGTCGGGCCGCGCCTGCCGCCAGAACGCCCACGCGCTCAAGCTCGGCCAGTATTCGGCCTGGTAGCCCTTCAGAATCTCCTCCTGCAACCGCAGATCGAGTTCACTGCGGTAGAGCGCGGGGCGGTTGAGGAAAGCCGTCTCGACCGCCTCCTCACGGGAAGGCTCCATGGGCACGTATGTGAGGCTGTCGCTTAACTCGATTTCGCTTCTCTGGGAAGCGCCTATCGCCAGGAGCAGGTCCGTCTGAGCGCGGCTCAGGCGGTTGCGTGCCTGTATCAGATCCGCCTTGACGCTGGCGACCTCCAATTCGGCCCGCAGCACGTCGTACCGGATAGCCAGCCCCTGCTCCCTCTTGATCCTGACGTCCTCCAGGTTGGCCTCGGCGAATCTGAGGGCCTCCTCTTGCACCTCGTGCAGCCTCTCGGCCAGCAGGCTATCATAGTAGGCGCCCACCACTCTCAGGATGACATCCTGGATGGTCTGCCGGATGGCCTCGTCGCTGGCGAAGCGGAAGATTTGCGCCCCCCTGATGGCGGCGGGGATCGCGCCCCCTCTGAACAGCGGCTGAGTAATGTCAAACTGGTATGACCAGCTGTCCCGGAAACCCACGGTGAACCTCTCAACACCAAGGTCCACAACCGTCGCCTTATCGCGTCGGACGTAGCCGGCCGAAAGGTCCACGCGCGGCAAAACCTCTCCGTAGGCCTCCCACAACTGTCCTCGGGCGCGGGTCCTTTCCTGCACGACGCGCCATAGCTCCTTGTTGTAGGCGAGCGCCACCCGCACCGCGTCCTCCACTCTTAGCTCACCTTCCAGGTGCGGGAGTTCATCGTCATCTTCCGCCCTCTCCCAGCGTCCGTAGGATTGCAGCCGGCCGCGGTGCAGGTCCGCATACGTCTGCTGTCGCGACGGGGCGCAGCCCGCCAAAAGACCCAGGGTGGCGGCGGCCAGGCATGCTGTCACAGTCCGGCGTACGGAGGTGTTCATTGCTCGTTGCTCCCGGCCAGAATCCCATTGAAGAAGATGCTCTCGATCGCCTCGGTGGCCTCCTCAGGCTCCACCGTCCTGGTCGTGTACAGCGAATGCCAGATGACTGACCTGATAATGCCGTGAAGGCAGAGCGCCAGTGTCACAGGGTCCGCCTCGGCGAGGACGCCGCGCCGAATGCCCTCTTCGAAAACCCCCGTCATGCGGGCCAGATGCTCATCGTACTGTTTGCGGCAGTTCTCCGGCATATACATCGGTCCCCGCGCGTCGCTCTCCGGGGTGAAGTGAGTGAAGATGTGGAAGAACTGCCTGTTGTGGTGGAAGAACTCGAACGTCGCCCGTATCGCCGCCCGGATCCTGTCCAGAACTCCATCCTGCCGCTGCATGCGCTCGTCCAGCTCATGGAAGAAATCCACGACACGCTTCTCGACGAGACGCACGTAGATATCTTCCTTGTTTTCGAAAAGCGTGTAAAGGTAGCCCACCGAGAATTCGGCGCGCTCGGCGATCTCGTGGACGGTCGCGCCCGCGTAGCCCCGTTCTGCGAACACCGCTTCGGCCGCCGCCAGGATGCCCTCACGGTGCCGCACCTTCTCGCGCTCTTTTCGGCTCAGCCTCGGCATGGCGCACGGCCTTGAAAACACTCACTCGTGAACTGAAGTTCATTATATGAACGCTCGTTCACGACATCAAGTGAATATCGCGACACGAGCAGCATGCGCCCACAGCCGCGCCTCAACGGCAAGGGCCACCTCCGCCGCCCCGCCGGCCACCTGCACCTGAGCAGGCACCGGCGCGGGTGTAGCCAGCAGCCCTTTGAGCGGAAATGCAACCACAGGCTACAGCCCGAAGAACATAGCAAAGCCGATGCCGGAAAATGTGACACCCCGCGGGCAGCGGCCTGCTCAGGGCCGCGCGTCCCCCTTCGCCCGGCGGGGCGCTCCGTGCTACAATGTCTCTCCTGACCGTCGCAACTCACCAGCCACAAGGAGGCAATCCCATGACGAACTCGTTTTTCGGCAAGCTGTTCGGCGGCAAGGACGAGGGCGAGAAGGAACGCCCCGCCCCACCGCTGGCCGCCACTGTCCGGACAAGCAAGGGGGCCCTGGCCCTGGAGCTTTTCGAGGACCAGGTTCCCAATACCGTGGCCAACTTCGTCCACCTGGCGACCGAAGGTTTTTACGACGGGCTCTGCTTCCACCGCATCATCGAGGGGTTCATGGTCCAGGGTGGCTGCCCGGAGGGCACCGGCACCGGCGGGCCGGGCTGGCAGATCGCCGACGAGTTCGTCGAGGGACTCGCGCACGATGCCCCGGGCACGCTGTCCATGGCCAACGCCGGCCCGGACACCAACGGCTCGCAGTTCTTCATTACCCTGGCGCCCACTCCCTGGCTGGACGGCCACCACACGGTGTTCGGTCAAGTCGTGCGAGGCATGGACGTGCTGGAGGAGATAGGCCGTGTGCGCACTGATGAGCGCGACAGGCCGGTTGAGCCGGTCCGAATGGAAGAGGTAAACATCTATCGCGATGGTGAGCCGCTGCACCCTCCCCAACCAACGCCCGAGACGCTGTGACCGGCAGACCGGAGACACACCCATGGTGGACGACCTGACGACCCGCATCAAGCAACTGGCGCTCGATGCAGGAGCAGACCTGGTCGGGGTGGCGCCCATCGCGCGTTTCGACAACGCCCCCTTCGAGGTGCACCCGCGCTCGGTGTTCGGCGCCACGCGTAGCGTCATAGCCCTGGCGTGCCGCATGGTGCGCGGCGCGCTGAAGACCATCGAGGAGGGCAACTACTGGCAGGCCTACAACTGCGACTCCTACCAGTATCTGAACGAAGTGCTGGCCCCCCACATGCTGCGCAAGGTGGTCGTGTGGCTGGAGGACCACGGCTACACCTCGGTCCCGTTCCATAACCCTTTCGGCGCCCACCTTGGCCGTGCGGTGCGGCCCGACGGGCCGTCGCCGGACGCCATGCTGAGCCTGCGCGTCATCGGCTGCGCGGCCGGCCTGGGCGAACTGGGCCACTCGAAGCTCTTCATGACCCCGCAGTTCGGACCACGCCAGCGGGTCTACGCCGTGCTGACCGACGCCGAACTGGAACCCACGCCCCTGCTGACGGAGCCCGTTTGTGATGAGTGCGGCCGCTGCGTCGAGGCCTGCCCGGCCGGCGCCATCGACCCGGAGCGGAACGTCGAGGTCCTCATCGGCGATCGCGTCTTCCGTCACGCCCCGCTGGACTGCGAAAGTTGCGTCGTCGTACACCAGGGATGGGACCCCCGCTACTCTCCTTTCCTGAAGGAAGACTCCAGCCGGGAGAACCCGCCTCCTTACTTCCAGTTCCTGCAGCGCCGGTTCCGACACCAGAGCATCTGCGGGGCTCGCGGCTGCGTACGCGCCTGCATGGACCACCTCGAGACGACGGGGCGCATCCGGAAACAGTACCGCACGCCGATGATTGAGGGGGAGCAATGGGTGATCGAGGACGCCTGACGCTGCAGCCGGTTACCGGGAAGCCTTTCGCCTCAGGAAACGGATGGCAGAGCATTTCGACATCATCGTGGTGGGTGCCGGCCATGCCGGCTGCGAGGCGGCCCTGGCCGCCGCCCGCATGGGAGCCCGCACCGCCCTGCTGACCCTCAACCCGGACACCGTTGCCCGAATGAGCTGTAACCCGGCCATCGGCGGACTGGCCAAGGGGCAGCTTGTGCGGGAGATAGACGCGCTGGGCGGAGAGATGGGCAGGGTCATTGACGCCACGGGCATCCAGTTCCGCATGATCAACACGGGCAAAGGCCCGGCCATGCACTCCCCGCGTGCCCAGGCGGACAGGGCCGCCTACCATCTGGAGATGAAGCGGCGCCTGGAGGCGCAGCCCGACCTGGTTCTGCGACAGGACACCGTCACCGGGCTGTTGGTGCGCCACGGCCGCATCCGGGGTGTGCGCCTTCGGGACCAGAGCGAGTGCCTCGCCGGGTCTGTCATCCTGACCACCGGCACGTTCCTGAACGGCCTTTTGCACCTGGGGCCGGCCCGGGTGCCGGGGGGCCGGATGGGTGAGCCGCCGGCCCGGGCCCTCTCCGAAAGCCTCCGGGAGTTGGGGTTCACCCTGGACCGCCTCAAGACGGACACACCACCCCGGCTCAACGGGCGCACCATTAATTACGACGCCCTCGAACTCCAGCACGGTGACGACGAACCCCGGCCATTCAGTTTCTCCACGCAGCGTATTGAGCGGCAGCAGCTCCCCTGCCACATGGCGCACACCAACCCCCGCACGCACGACATTATCCGGGCCGCCATGGACCGGGCTCCGCTTTACGACGGCCAGATCCAGGCCGGCCTCGGCCCGCGTTACTGCCCCTCCATCGAGGTCAAGGTCGTCCGTTTTCCGGACAGGGACCAGCACCTGCTGTTCCTGGAGCCCGAGGGGCTCAACACCCTCGAGGTCTACTGCAACGGGCTGTTCACCAGCCTGCCTCGTGACGTCCAGGAGGACATGATTCACAGCATCCGGGGCCTGGAGGAGGCCCGGATACTGCGCTACGGCTACGCGGTGGAGTATGACTGGGTGCCGCCGACTCAACTGCGCCCCAGCCTGGAGACGCGCCGCGTGGAGGGGCTGTTCCACGCCGGCCAGATAAACGGCACCAGCGGGTATGAGGAGGCCGCCGCCCAGGGCATCATCGCCGGCATCAACGCCGCGCGCAGGCTGCAGGGCCGGGGCCCCCTCATCCTGGGACGCGACGAGGCATACATCGGCGTGCTCATCGATGACCTCGTCACCAAAGGCACCGAGGAACCCTACCGCATGTTCACCTCCCTGGCCGAATACCGCCTGGTCCTGAGGCAGGACAACGCCGACCGGCGGCTTATGCGTTACGGTTACGAGAACGGCCTGATCCCGGGCCGGATGTGGAGGAACCTCCAGGCCAAGGAGAGGGCTATCGCCACGACCGTCGAGTATCTGCGGAACACCCGGCGCGACGACAAGAGCCTGGCCACCCTGCTGCGCCGACCGGAGATGGACATGGACACACTGGGCCGGATGGACCCGCGCGTGAACGAACTGGCCGCCGATCCCGAAGTGCGCGAGCAGGTGGAAATCGAGCTGAAATACGAGGGTTACCTGAAGCGGCAAATGGAGCAGATCGAACGCTTCCGGCGCAACGAGGACCGGCTCATCCCGGACTGGCTTGACTACGGCGACATCCCGGCGCTGCGCCGTGAAGCGCGGGAGAAATTCAGTGAACGTCAACCCCGCTCGCTGGGGCAGGCGGCCCGCATAAGCGGCATCTCCCCCGCCGACGTGTCCATGCTGATGGTCTACCTGGAAGGACGCAGGCGCCGCGGCGAAGAGGCCGCCAGGAAGGAGAGCTGAGCGATGCCACTCAAACCCGGCAAGCTGGACAGCGCATTGCTGGCGGAACTCCTCCAGTCCAACGCCCTGACCGATGAACGAGTCGTCATCCGGCCGGGCATCGGTCGGGACGTCTGCGCCATCCGCATGGGGACGCGCTACCTGGTGGCAAAGACGGACCCCATCACCTTCGCGACCGACCGCATCGGGTGGTACGTGGTCCACGTCAACGCCAACGACCTGGCCACCGTCGGCGCCCGGCCCTCGTGGTTCCTGGTGACCGCCCTGCTTCCGGCCGAGAGGGCCGAGGAGGCGCTGGTGCGGGGCATATGGGCCGACCTCCAGGGCGCCCTCGCCGAGGTCGGCTGCGCCCTGGTCGGCGGCCACACGGAAGTCACCACGGCCGTGGACCGCCCCGTGCTGGTGGGCCAGATGCTCGGCGAGGTGGATGCCGACCGCCTGATCGACAAGTCCAACGTCCGCCCCGGAGACCGCATCCTGCTGGCCGGGGGCGTGCCCATCGAGGGCACCGCCATCATGGCCCGTGAGAAGCGCCCGGAACTGGCCAAACATTTCCCCGAGGAGGTCTTGCGGGAGGCCGCCGGCTTCCTGGACAACCCGGGCATCAGCGTCCTGCCCGCCGCCATGGCGGCTGTCGGCGCGGGCACCGTCCACGCCATGCACGACCCGACCGAAGGGGGCGTCGCCACGGGCCTGTGGGAACTGGCGGAAGCGTCCGGCTGCGGGCTGCGGGTGCGCGAGCCGGACATCCCGGTAGTGGAACCCGGAGGCGCCTTCTGCCGGCACTTCGGCCTTGACCCGCTCGGCACTATATCGAGCGGCTCGCTGCTGATCTGCGCCGCGCCCGCCGACGCTGACAGCATAGCGGCCGCCTTCAGCGACAGCGGCATCCCGTGCGCCGACATCGGCCGGATACTGCCAGCGGAGGAAGGCGTGACCCTGCTGCGAGCCGACGGCCCGACGCCCATGCCCCGGTTCGACCAGGACGAGATTGCCCGGCTTTTCGAGTGAGATAGCCCGACTCCGCGAGCGAGACGGCCCGGCTCTGCAAGCGAGACGGCCCGGCTCTGCAAGCGAGACGGCATAGTTGCGCGTCACTGTCCTGCGCTTTATCATCAGGTGAACGATTTTCGCACGTGACAACGAACAGAAAGCTGGGATTTCGCAAGATGGCAAGGCAAGCGACTCGACGCCTGGCGGCGGTCTTGCTCTGGGCTTCGACTCTGGCTCTTCTCGGGGGCTGCGGCGCCGACCTCGAGGAGGAACTCAGCCGCTCCCGCGCGGAGAGCCGGCAGTGGCAGACCAGGTACGAAGCCCTGCTCGACGAGAACCGCGAAGCGCTGCGGACGGTTGACACGCTGGAAGCGGAAAACAGGGACCTTCAGGACCGCCTTGAGCGGCTGAGCGCCCGCACTGAACGGCTGGACGAACTGCAACAGACCGTCACGTCGAAGCAGCAGCGCATCGCCGAGCTCGAGGAGCGGCTCCGGCAGGAAACCCGGGACGTCCCGGCGGACGAACCGGACGAGAGCCAGGCGCCGGTGGAGCGGGTGCGCGCGCGGCTGTCCGACCTGGGGGCCGAACTGTTCGAGGCGGGTCAATACGACAGCGCACGGGCAGCGCTCAGGAGCGTCCTGGAGCTGGGTGATCAGTCCGTGCAGACGCTCTACCGGCTGGCCTACTCGGAGGCGGCGGCCGGCAACCTCGATGCCGCCGCTGAGCATTACGCGGCCTGCCTGCAGGCGCTGGAAGCTGATGCGGAGCCCGACCTCCCGCTGCGGCTCAAGTGCCTGAACAATGCCGGGGCCGTCGCCCAGCGACAGGGACGGGCCCGCCAGGCCGCCGACCTCTATAAACGCGCCCTGGAACGGGACGAGCGGCACACGCCCGCGCACTTCAACCTGGGGCTCCTGTACCTGCAGGAGCTGGACCGGCCCCGGGAAGGGGTCGAGGCGCTGCGACGCCACGTGGCCCTGGGGGGCGAGCGCACGGCGGCCGCCGCACAATTGATACGGCAGGCCCAGCAGGAGGACGAATGACGGCCCCGGGAGGGGGGTCTTGTTTGACCCCGCCCGGGCCGCTGGATAGAATGAACTACAGGTCAGGGAGCTTGCCGCGTGCTCGGAGAGGACAATGGATGAAGCCCATAGTGCCGCCGGCCTTACCATTCCAAACGAGACGATAGGCAGGCTGATAGCCGAGATAGAGAAGGTTTACATCGGCAAGCGGGATCGCATCGAGCTGGCGCTTGTGACGCTGCTCGCCGGAGGGCACCTGATTATCGAGGACGTACCGGGCGTGGGCAAGACGATACTGGCCCATACGATAGCTGGGGCCATTGACTGCGAGTTCCGCCGAATCCAGTTCACACCCGATCTGCTGCCCACGGACCTGCTGGGCGTCAACATCTTCGACGAGTCCAAGTCGCGCTTCGTGTTCAAGCGGGGGCCGCTGTTTGCGAGCATTATCCTCGCCGACGAGATCAACCGCACCACGCCCAAGACGCAGAGCTGCCTGCTGGAAGCGATGAACGAGTACCAGATAACCGTGGACGGGGTGGTGCATCCGTTGCCGCAGCCTTTCTGCGTGCTGGCGACTCAGAATCCTTTCGAATACGAGGGCACCTACCCCCTGCCGGAGTCGCAACTGGACCGGTTCTTCTTGCGCATGAACCTCGGCTACCCGACGACCCAGCAGGGCAAGGACGTGATCAGGGCCCAGCAACTGGCACACCCCATCGAGGATGTCGAGCCCGTGATGCGGGCCTCGGACGTAATGGACCTTCAGCAACTGGTCCGGCAGGTGCACGTCTCTGATGAGGTGCTCGACTACATGATGCACATTGTGGAGGCGACCAGGGACCGGGAAGGTGTCATCACGGGGGTCAGCCCACGGGGCGGCATCCATCTCTACCGGGCGTCACAGGGCCTGGCCCTGATTCGGGACAGGGACTACGTTGAGCCGGACGACGTCAAGGAACTGGCGGTGCCGGTGCTGTCCCACCGGATGCGCATCCCGGGTGTGGGCGGAAGCGGCGGTTTCGAAGAGGCCGCGCGCATTGTTGGTGAGATAATGGAGCGGGCGCCGGTGCCGCTGTGAGGCGCGGGCGCGCGGTCCGTCGTTCCCGAGCGGCTGGAGTTCGCGATGCAGGAGGTCCGGCGCAACCTCAGAAGCTGGCTTGCCGGGGCCGCCCGCTTTTTCGGCCTGCACGGCTGGCTGATCGCCGCGCTCGGGGTGCCGCTCGCCCTTCTGATGGGTAGCCTCGCCGCGGTGCTGCTGGTGCTCCTGGTGGCCTTCACCTGGCAGGCGCTGGCCCTGGCGCTCATAGTGCTGTTTCCCCCGCACTCCGACTCGCTCAAACAGACACGCCGCTTCAACCTCACCCGCTGGGGGTTTCTCTACTGCCTGGTGACGGGCCTTCTCTGCCTTCTGGCTATCGCGTGGGGCATCAACCTGTTTGTCCTGACGGCCTCCTTCCTGCTGGGTGGGCTGGTATGCTCAGCCATCTTCTGCCTTCTCACGCTCAGCGAGATGGACGCCGGGTGGGAATATCCCCGTCACATCTTCGCGGGCATGCCTTTCTCGATGCGCTTGCGCCTCCGCAACGAAAAGAGGTTCTTGCCGGCCCATGCATTGCGCATCGAGGGGGGCAACGGCCGCCCCGGCAACGCAGTCGAGCATTGCGTGCCGCGCCTTGCGCCGGAAGGCGAGATATCCGTCTCGCTCAGGCAGTCCCTGCCGGACCGGGGTCCGCAGCCCTTGCCGCCCGCCGTGGTCAGAAGCGGTTTTCCGTTCGGGCTCATCGAATCAAAACTCGTCGCCCGGCAGCGCCGGGAAGTGCTGGTGCTGCCCCGGATGGGGCGCATCTATAACGGGCAATTGCTGCACTACACGGGGCGGGAGGCCCCGAGCGAGCATCCCCTGCGTCAGCGGGACCAGCAGGGCGAGTTCCGCTCTATGCGCGAATACACGCCCGGCGACGACCCCCGCTACATCCACTGGCCCACCAGCGCTCGGCTGCGCAAGCTGCACGTGAAGGAGTTCGAACGTCGTGCTGCCCACAGTGTGCTGATTCTGCTGGACGCGTCGGCCCCGCGCGGGCATGCCGACGGCAAGCGGGGGGACCGCTTCGAGCAGGCGGTCAGCTTCGTCGCCACGCTGGCGGCGATGCTGACCAGGCAGAGCAACTTCTACGCGTTCGCATCGCTCTGCCCCGACCTTGTGACGCTGCCTTACGGGTGCAGCCGCGGGCACCTGTTCGCCCTGCTGGAAGCGCTGGCGCGGGCGGAGATGACGCCCGACCACAGCGTGGATGACCTTCTGGCCTCCCTGAGCCCCGGGGAGCAACACGAGGGGGCGTGCCTGGTCACACCGGGGCCCCACCCGGCCGAGCGGGTGCCCCTCGGGGCCGACTCATCAGCGATTGTCGTCGACGCCAGCACACAGGAGTTCCATGAGTACTTCAGCACAGGCATATGAGGCGGATGCTCCGGCCAAGGGCTTCAGCGGACGCACCTGGCCGCTGCTGCTGAGCCTTTACGCCCTGATATGCGTGAGCGCGCTCGCGCTGGGTGTTGCGGAGATGACCTTCGCCTACGTCTTCGCCGCGGCGGTCTTCTGCGCTGCCCATGCAGCGTTGTGCGGCCCGGAGGGCAAGATGCTGCTGGCCCCGGCGGGTGTGCAGGCGCTGGGGGTGGCGGCGCTGCTTTTCTTCCTGTTGCAAGCCCATGTTACCAGCGCTCACACCAGCCATGCACTGGCGCACTTCCTGGTGGCGGTGCAGTTGATCACGCTGTACGGGCTTCACCGGATGCGCGATGTCCGCCTGATACAAGTCACCGCCATCTTCCAACTCTTGATCGCCGCCATCAGCACCGCTGATGTTGCCTTTCTGCCCGCGTTCGCCCTGGCCGGCGCCTGCCTTATCGTGAACATGATCGTGGTGGAGATGCACCGGACCGAAACCGACGGGCAGGTCGCTGCGACGGTGCCCTCCGTGCGAGAGATACTCTCGGCGTTCTGGCTGCCCGCCGCGCTCATCCTGGTCGTGACGGCGGTGGCATTCCTCAGCATGCCACGTCTACGGTGGGCCTCGGGGGGGCGTCCGGGCAGCGGCAGCCTGATGACCGGCTTCTCGGAAGACGTCTCCCTCCAGGAAGTGGGTTCCCTGCGGCAGAGCGAGCAGGTGGTTTTTTCGGTCCGTTTTGCCCTTCTGACTCGCGACGGGATAGTGCCGTACAGACCGGACCCGATTCTGATGCGGGCCGTGTCCCTGCCTCTCTACCGCAACGGCAGGTGGCTGGGGCATGGATACCCCCTGCGCGATGTCGTGCGCGGCCAGACCGCCGAAGACGGACCACCGCAGAGCGAATTTCTGTCCGACGAGGTCTACATGCTGGAGAACGCTGAGGTGAGCCGCCGACGCGTGCTGCAGCGAGTTCAGTTGCGGAGGGACCCGCCGAACGTCCTGTTCGCCCTTTACAGGCCCATCGAGGTGCCGGGAACGGAGAGAGAGCGCGTCCTGGTGCCCCTCTCCCACCACCTGCGGCGCACGCCCCGGCAGGATGACTGGCGCAGCTACAACGCCATCTCTCTTGTGCCGCAGTTCAGCGCTGACCAGCTGCGCGGGGCCGGCACTCCCGAACCCACCGCACAGTTGTCGGCGTATTGGGAAATACCTGGTGACATCCAACCCGTCCTCGAGCAGACAGCCCGGGAGATCGAGCGCATTTACGCGCCGACCACCGACTACGACCGTTTGATGGCGGCCCAGCGCTACTTGATGGACCCACAGAGGTTCAGTTACACCCTGGAACTGCCGCCCTTCGGGCAGCAGGACCCCATCAGCGCCTTCTTGACCGAGACCAAACGCGGAAGCTGCGAACAGTTCGCCACGGCCCTGGCCCTGCTGGCGCGCACGTGGGGCATACCCACGCGGCTGGTGGTCGGGTTCAAAGAGGGCGCGTTCGATGCGGATACGCAGCGGCATGTCTTCCGCGACCTGGACGCCCACGCCTGGGTCGAGGCGTACTTCAACGGACTCGGCTGGGTCGAGTTCGACCCAACCCCCGCCTCCGAGGTCGCCACCGATGGAAACGATGAAGAGTGGGGCGTGTTGGGGGCCTTCGCCGAGCACGTCAGCCGCCAGATAGACCGCCTCAGAGACCTCGTCAGGGCCGGCTGGGGCACCGGCATCGTGGGCTACACCCGCTCCCAGCAGACCAAGATTTTCCGCGCTCTGAATGAAGCCGTCACCAACCTGGCGCGTGATCTGGCCACGGTCTTCAGTGCTCTGATCCCCGCCGAGCCCGACCTGGGGCTTGCGCCGGTGGGGGTGACGGTGCTGCTTTTCACACTGACGGCCCTGGCGCTCTACCTGCTGGGGCGCTGGCTGGAGATGCGGCTGAACTGGTCCACTTTCCGCCCTCGCGCGCGGACGTTGCGTTTCTACGAGCAACTGCTGCGCATCCTGCGGCGCAAGGGCGTCAAACGCCCCGCCTGCACAACGGCCCGCCAACTGGCCAGAGAAGCGGCCCGGCAACTGGCCGAATCGAACGATGACCCCCGCTCCCTGCGGCAGGCTATCGAACTGGTCACCGACCTGTACTGCCGCGCCCGCTTCGGACGGCACGAACTGACCGCCCAGGAGCGAGAGGCTGTTCAGGCCGCCCTCAAGACCCTGAGCCAGGCACGGCGTGCCTCCGCCGGCCGCTCATCCCCCGCTTAACCGCGCTGCCACCGCACCCGGCAGAGGCGGCTCCGCGTAGCTTTCCAGCAGCCGGAAGACCTCCGGCACGGTTTCGAGCACGTCCTCGGCCGTCAGCGACAGCCTCCCCCGGCGCGCGGCGGCCACATCGCCGGCCAGGCCGTGGGTGAACACCGCAAGCTGCATCGCCTGGAACGGCGAGAGCCCCTGCCCCAGCAGACCCGCGGCCATCCCAGTCAGCACGTCGCCCGTGCCCCCCGTGGCCATACCGGGATTGCCGGTGGGGTTCACATAGACGCACCGGCCGTCGGTCACGACGGTGCCCGCACCTTTCAGAGCCACCACCACCCCATGACGGACGGCGAACTCGCGCGCCGCCTGGACCCTGCCGGCCTGGATGTCGGCGACGCCCCGGCCGACCAGCCTGGACATCTCCCCGGGATGCGGGGTCAGCAGGCGAGGGGCCGGCGCCCCCTGCAGGACGTCCGTGGCCCCGGCCAGGGCGTTGAGCCCGTCCGCGTCGAGGACGGTCGGCAGGGGCAGTTCGCCCACCAGACGCCGCACGGCATCCGCCGTCGCCGGTCTCCGGCCCAGGCCCGGCCCGAGGACGACCACGGTGAACTCCGAAGCCCACTGGAGCACCCGGTCGGCCGCCTGCCCACCGACAACCGGCCCGTCGGGGTCCGGCAACGGGCGGGACATAACGCTGGTCAGCTTCACCTCCGCCACCAGGTGGAGGCCGGCCGGCAGGGCCAGCGTCACCAGCCCGGCCCCGGCCCTCTGCGCCCCCAGGGCGGCCAGGCAGCCCGCCCCTGTCATCCCCGGCGAACCGGCCACCACCAGCACCCGCCCGAAATCCCCCTTGTGGGCGTCGGGAGCGCGCGAGGGCAGTAACGGCAGCCTCTCAACCTCCTGCGCCTCGCCCTGGCTCACTACTCGCTCCCTTCGTCACCCATGGCGTTGATCAGTGCCGCCAGGTAGCCCGCACCGAACCCGTTGTCTATGTTGACCACGGCCACCCCGGCGGCGCAGCTATTGAGCATGGTCAGCAGCGGGGCCAGGCCCTGGAAGCTGGCCCCGTACCCCACGCTGGTGGGCACGGCTATGACGGGAGCGGCCACCAGCCCCCCTACCACGCTGGGCAGGGCGCCCTCCATGCCGGCCACCACAACCACCACGCGCGCGCTCTGGATATCCCCGGCGTATGCCAGCAGCCGGTGCAGCCCGGCCACGCCGACATCGCTTATCAGCCGCACCCGCGCGCCCAGCATATCCGCCGTCACAACGGCCTCCTCGGCAACCGGCAGGTCGGAGGTGCCGGCCGTGACGACCAGCACCTGGCCCCGGGGCGGCTCGGCTTCCCTGCGCACAGTGATGCACCGGGCCAACTGGCGGTACTGTGCCTCCGGGCAGATCTGACGCACGGCCTCGAAGTGTGCCGGCTCCGCCCGCGTGGCCAGCAGGTTCGAACCGGCGCCCAGCACGCGCTCCGCTATGCCGCCCACCTGGGCAGGCGTCTTGCCCTGGCAGAAGATGACCTCCGGCACACCGCAGCGCAACGCCCGGTGATGGTCTATCTTGGCGAACCCGATGTCCTCGAAAGGCAGGGACTTTATGCGCGAGTGGGCTTGCTCAGGCGTCAGCCGCCCCTCGGCCACGTCTTTCAGCAATTCCCTGATGCTCCGGTCGTCCACCGGCCTCCCCCTTTCATGGATGGGCCTCGACGGCGAGGTCGGCTACTTCGCCGGCCCGCAGCATGTGGTATCCGATGCCCGCCACCATGGCGGCGTTGTCCGTGCACAGGCGGCGGGGCGCCAGGTGTAGGGAGACGCCGGCCCGCGCCGCCTCCCGTTCGAGCCTGTTCCGCAGGTGGCCGTTGGCGGCCACGCCCCCGCCGACGATCAGGCTGCGCGCCCCATGACGCTCCACGGCGTCGAAGGCTTTGCCCACCAGCACGTCCACCACCGCTTCCTGGAAGCTGGCGGCCACGTCCGCCACGAAGCCCGGGGCATGCTCGGCCGTCTCGATGTCCCTTTTCGACGCATTCTGGCCCAGGCAGTGGTAAAGGACGGCGGTCTTCAGTCCGCTGAAGCTGAAGTCGGCGCTGTCCGGGGCCAGCCAGCTTCGTGGAAAATCGACGGCGGCGGGGTCTCCATCGCGCGCCTCCCGCTCGATGGGGGGCCCGCCCGGATAGCCGAGGCCAAGGATGTTGGCCACTTTGTCGAAGGCCTCGCCCGCCGCGTCGTCCACCGTGCCGCCCAGCAACTCATGGCGCAACCTGTCGTGCGTCAGGTAGAGACTGGTGTGCCCGCCGCTGACCACCAGGCTGACGGCCGGCAACGTCGGCTCCTCGCCGGACAGCCAGGCGGCGTAGATGTGGGCATGCAGGTGGTTGACGGCCAGCAGGGGCAACTCCAGCGCCCAGCAGAGGGCCTTGGCCGTGGTGACACCGATCAGCAACGCCCCTATCAGCCCCGGCGTCGTGGTCACGGCCACAGCGTCGAGTTCCTCCAGGCCCACGCCTCCCTCCTCCAGGGCTGTCTGCACAACGGGCAGGGTGTTTTCCACGTGGGCACGGCAGGCGATCTCCGGCACCACGCCGCCGAACCGTTCGTGCAACTCGTACTGAGTGCTCACCACGGAGGACAGACCCTCAAGTCCGTTGCGCACGACCGCGGCGGCCGTCTCGTCGCAAGAAGTTTCGATCCCGAGTATAACCATCATGCAGCCCTGCTGGGGATGTGCGGGCCGCTCGGAGGGGCGCCCCGTCGGAAAACGCATTCTAAGGCGCGCGAGCGGATTGTCAACATCCCTTGCGGGCCCGTCCGGCGGCGCCCGGACCTTTGATATGCAGCACCTTTTCGCACATACTGGGCCTTGTGCGGTCCACCGGCGGGCGTTGCCGGCGGTGGG
>PUMJ01000295.1 GCA_003551305.1 Candidatus Brocadiaceae bacterium | reverse complement strand
GGGTACAGGGCCCGGCCCGAGCCGGGCGGCTCGGGCACGCGCCGAAGGAGCAGAGTGGAGGCGAGGCGGAGCGCGGCCGACGCCGCAAACAGCAGGTGGAACCCCACCACGGTGACCCCGGCCAACTGCCATTGGGCGTGGCGGAGGAGCTGTAGCAGGAGGCCTGCCGCCAGGCCGCCCAGGCCGCCGGCGAAGCTCCCCACGCAGGTCGAGACGGCGACGTACATGGCCACCTGGCCGTCGGACGGCATGCGCGTTACAAGCTTGGTGCCGGCATTCATGGCCGCCGAACTGGCCAGGCCGCTGATGAGCGCCCCGGCCCCGAGCCAGTAGAGGGCCGTATCGGGTGTGGCGAGCAACCAGAAAATCGGCAGCAAGGCCCAGAACAGGTACCCCCATTTTAGCACGGGCTTGATGCCGTGCCGGTCAACCAGGGTGCCCAGGTAGGCGCCGGCCACTACGGTGGCGGCCAGCGGCGCCGCGATCAGCACCAGGGAGCCGCCCAGGAAGTTGCGCCGGATGCCCAGGTTCTCCACGAAATAGATGGTGGCCAGCGAACCCCCAAGCGTCATGCTGAACGTCCAGCACGCATTGAACACGAGCCAGGGACGGAAGCGATGGTTCTGCAGCGGTGTGCGCACCTGCCGCCAGAAGTGGGGCGGGCCGGTGGGCCTCATCGGCGGCTCTGGTATCGTGCGGTGGATTATCAGGTCCGCCACGCCCAGAACGAAGCCCAGCGCGAACACGGTCATCAGCGCGGCCAGTTTGTCGGCGTCCGGCGCGGAATCCACCGCAAAACCGACCGGGATGACCACGCAGATGTTGGCCAGGGCGATCCAGGCCCCGCGACGTCCCATGAAACGGCCGTGCTCGTCGGCGGGGACCATGTCGGCCAGCCACGAAAACCAGGGTGGAGCGGCGAAGGCGTCGAACATGCTGCCCAGGATGAGCAAGCCGAGGAAGACGGCTCTGGCTATCCCCGGAGCGCGCGCCATCAGCAGGAAGGAGGCCGCAATGGCCGCACCCCGCAGCACGCGCGCCGTCAGGGCCGCCGTGAACCAGAGCCACTTGCGCGTGCCGATGTGCTCGATAAGCCAGGCCGAGGCAAGCTGGCAGACCAGCGCCACCGAGGCGGCCCAGGAAAGCAGCCCCCAGTGCCAGTACTGAAGGCCGAGCTCCCCCCCGTAGCTAACCAGGTACATGCCTGCCATCAGCGCAAAATACACGGTGCCCATGGCCCCCGTGTAAATGTGCTTGCGCATGATGCTGGGCAGTTCCCACGGGTAGATGACGCTGGTGCCGTTGCGCCCGCGCCGGCGCACCTGGTCCGAGACGAACTGCAGCAGCGGCCCCACGGCGGGAACTGTTCGGCCCCTGGCCACGCAACCTCTCCCCGGGGTGTAAGTGACTGTTGCGGTAAGACCTTAACCGTGCGCTCATTGTAAGAATCTTACGGGCGCGTTGCACGGGTCAGGTGGTCAAGAGATGCCGTAGAAGGAGCCGGCGGACACGGTGCAACGCCCGCACGGGAAATGCGCACTGAGAATGCTATTATGAGGAGAGAGGTCGCCACACGGGCGCCAGACAGCAAAGACCAGGCGGGGAGATAGCGTGAATTCACGAGAGCGGACGTTTGCGGCGTTGAAACACCGGGAACCGGACCGGGTCCCCGTGGATTTTTGGGCTTCGGCAGGTTTTCGAAGGCGGCTTGCCGAGGAGACCGGTCTCTCGTTCGAGCAGTTCCTGGATGAGCACGACGTTGACCTGCGCTACATCGAAGGTCCCGATTACATCGGCCCCGACCTGGAGGACGACCAGCCGGGCGTCTCGCTCGACATCTGGGGAGTTCCGCGCAAAGTCGTTGAACTGGAAGTCAGCGGGCATCTGGAGTTCTATAAGGAAGTGATCCGGCCGCCTCTGGCCGATGCCGAGTCCGTCCGGGACGTGGAGGAGTACGAGGGCTGGCCCGCGCCGGATGACTTCGACTACACCGGCATTGCGGCCCAGTGCGACCGCGTGCGCCGGCAGGGGCGGGTGGTCGTCTTCATGGGCGACCGGCTGAACCGGGTGGCCCAGCTAAAGCCCGCCATGTACCTGCGGGGGGTGGACCGGATACTGCTCGACATGGCGATGCGGCCGAAGATGGCGCGCGCCGTCTTCAGCCGCATCAGAAGCTTCTACACCGCCTATCTGGAGCGGATCCTGGAAGCGGCGGCCGGCGGGATCGACATCGTGCTGACCGGGGACGACTTCGGCTCACAGGACGGCCTGCTGGTCTCGCCCCGCATGTGGAACGAGTTCCTGCGGGAGGGGTTCGCCGACTACATCTCGCTCATACGCTCCCACGGCGCATGGGCGATGCACCACACCTGCGGGGCCGTCTCGGACCTCATCCCCGATATGCTTGACTGCGGCCTGCAGGTGCTTCAGTCCGTGCAGCCGGAGGCCCGGGGCATGGAGCCGGCTCGATTGAAAGAAGCGTTCGGGGACCGCCTCTGCTTCCACGGAGGCGTCTCCATCCAGCGCACCCTGCCTCGCGGCAAACCGGAAGACATACGCCGGCAGGTGGAGCACCTGGCCCGCACGCTGGGCAAGGGGGGCGGTTACATTTTCTGCACCGCGCACAACATCCAGGCGGACACGCCCCTGGAGAACGTGCGTGCGCTGCTGGCCGCATACCGGGAGTGGGGGGGCTGCTGAGCTGACTCGCGAAGGGCCCGCTCAGTCGTTTCGCAGGTCGTCGAAGTTTATGATATCAGCCTGACCGGTCTGAGCGCGGTCCGGGGTGACGATCTGGCTTTCCTGCTGCCGCCGCAGTTCTTCGAGCTGTTCGCGCAGGCGCTCGCGCACCTCTTCTATCCTGGGCTGCGCGGCCTCGGAGTAGGCGTCAAACGCCTCTTCGACGGAGTCCGCCTCGATCTCGAAAGAGATGGGGAACTGCTGGATGCCCATCGGGGTGCGCATATTGAGCGTGGCCCGGCCGATGAAGCGCGTCGCCTGCCCGTCCCGGCTCTGCAAGCGGTCAACCATCTTGATCGGGAAATCCGAATCCCCGGTCTCGTCCTCGACAAACTCTTCTTTCTGGTAGATCATCGGCTCGTCCTTAGTGCGGAGTAACGGCTGGTGTGACCTCAACCCCCGGTGGCTACGCTATCACACCACGGGCGCGTCTTCAACCCCCGGCGGGCGCCGCCGGTCGGGCGTCTCAGTCCGTCAGTTCCGGTTCCACCTCCGCCCAGCCCTGCTGCGAGCTGTAGGCCGATCTGTAGATGGCGTGCAGAATGGCCTGGGTGCGGCGTCCGTCTCGGCCCGTGCACACCAGCGGGGCCCCGGTGCGAACGGCGGCCGCGAAGTTGTCCGCCGCGTTGAGCCATTCGGACCCGACGCTCCGCGGCGGCTCAGATGTCCATTGACCGCTGCGGAACCACCGGCAAGTCCGCTCGTCCAGCGGGCCGCCCCCCGCCAGCGAGAACGCCCCCTCTGTGCCGTGCAGTTCCAGGCGGTGGTACCAGGTGGGCTGAGTGTAGCAGGTGGTGGCGTAAAGCGTGACAACGGCACCGTTGGCGTACTGCAGCACCGCCGTTCCCAGGTCTTCCGCCTCGATGTCGTGGTTCTGGGTCCAGATGTTGGCGCGCACGCGGTGGGGGATGCCGGCCGTGAACGCGAGCTCGTCCAGATGGTGGATGTTCTGGTTGGAAAATACCCCGCCCCCGTCCCAGCGCCGCGTGCCGCGCCATCCGCCGTTGGCATCGTAGTAGGACTGCTTGCGCAGCACTTTCAGGGTACTGTGGCCGGAAAGGAAACGTCCGAAAAAGCCCTCCTTGAATGCCGCTCGCAACGCCAGGTTCTCCCCCCGGAACCGCATGTCGAAGTCCACTCCCAGCAGCAGGCCCTCTCGTTCGGCCGCGCGGATCATTGCGTCGCAGGCGTCAATGCTGGCCTCCATCGGCTTGGTGCTCAGGACGTGCTTGCCCGCCTCCAGTGCCCGCAGGCCGACCTCTGCATGCCGGCCCGTGGGCGTCAGCACGTAGACGACCTCGACCTCCTCGCTCTTCAGCCAGGGGTCCAGTTCGTAGGTGCCGGGCACTCCGAGTTCCTCGCTGACGGTGTCGGCGCGCTCACGGTCAATGTCCACCACTCCGAGCAGGCGCGTTCCCGGCGTCTTCTGCACCTGCCGGGCCCGGTTCTTGCCCATGCCCAGCCCGACAACCACGAAACCGACCGGCTCGTAGTCCCGCTCCACCTCGGATCCCCGCTCTTGGATGTCCACGATCCCACCCGGCGCGGCACTCGGCCAGCAGCGCTTCAGGGTCTCGACCACTGCGTGAGTGAGGTCCACGTTGCTGACGGAGGGGTCAGGATTGTGCGTCTCGGCGCTGACCGGGCCGTCATAGCCGACGTTGTGGAGCAGGGCCAGCACCTGTTCATACGGAATGGGCCTGCCAAGGCCCTCGGCGGCGCCCCTGGCCTTCACGTGCACGACCCGGGTGAGGCGTGCTAGGCGGTTCATGTAGGCCGCGCGTCCGTCACCCCTAGCCATCAAATCATCCCAGGTATTATTGACATCCCACGCGAGGCCCCAGTCGGGCTGGTCAAGGGCGTCCAGCATGGCGAGGACTTCATCGGTAGTGACACCGCAGTTCTCGAATGCCAGGGTCAGCCCCCTCTGTTCCGCCCGCCGGGCGATGGGGGCGAACATATCCAGCGTTTGCTGCAGGGCGTCCGGGCGGACGGTGAGCTGCCCGCGCTCTTCGCGGGGGGGCTGCCAGTAGAAGAACGATCGGACCAGGCGGCAGTCCAGAATATCGGCGGCCCGGATAATGGCCTCGAGCTTGGCCTCCTCCGCTTCCCGGCGGTCTTTATCCGGGAGATGTACTTTGCACAGAGAGGATTCCAGACACCCCACGGTCATGCTGTGGTCGTCCAGCATCCGGCTCAGTTCGACAAGTTGCTCGCGATCGAGGTTCTCGAAGTGAGTCCCCAGCACGCGCCCGCGCAGGTCCACGTGGTCCACGCCCCAGGACTCAATGATGGGCAGGGCTTCGCCGATGTCCAGGCCGAGTTCGTCGGTGAAGACGGAGATGTACATGTCGGCTCCTCTCAAGTTCTTGCCGGCAGCTGATTCAGCCGCGTTCGCAGGCAGCGTAACAGGTGCCGTGGTAGTCCAGCAAGGGTTCAGCGGCTCTCTTCGAACGCCTCCAGCATGGCCAGCACGTTTTCGATGGGGGTGTTGGCCTGGACGTTATGGATACTGTTGAAGACGAATCCACCGTCGTCAGCGAATACCTCGACGCGCCGCTTGACCTCCTCGCGCACCTGCTGCGGCGTTCCGAAGGGCAGCGTTTTCTGGGTATCCACCCCGCCGCCCCAGAAGGTGACCTCGTCGCCGTAGGTCCGCTTCAGGTGGTGGGGGTCCATGCCGGCGGCCGAGCACTGCACGGGGTTCAGAATGTCGAAGCCGGCCTCGAGGAAATCGCCTATCAGAGGCTCGACGCCGCCGCACGAGTGGATGAAAGTCTTCCACGTTGTATTGTCGTGGACCCAGTCGTTGATGCGCTTGTGGAACGGCTGATAGAGGTCGCTGTAATCGGCAGGGGAGATGAATGGGCCGCGCTGAGTGCCGAAGTCCGTGCCCGTCACGAAAAGGACGTCTATCTGTTCGCCGACGGCCTCGTGGATGCGGGACAGGTTCTCCAGAGCGGCCTCGCACTGTCCATCGAAGACCGCCCGCACGTAATCGCGCCTCGATACGGTGGAGACATACCATTCCTCGATGTCGCGGATTCCGCGAGGGTGTTTGAGGGATGGCGCGGGCACCAGTGCGATGTCGCCGAAGCCGGCGTCGGCGAAGTTGCCCACCAGCGCGGCGCCGGTTCCGGCCAAGCGTTCGGTCTCCGCCCGCAAGTGCGCGACCTCACCGGGTGGTATCGGGCCGAACTCTTCCAGGTTGTCTTCGACGTTGAGGTTCTCCGCCTCAATGGGAGGCTGGCGGATGATGGCGTCGAAGTAGAAGCCGCCCTCAGGCATCCTGCCGCTCGGGGGCGCGCTGCGGTCGCCCTCGGGATACATCAGGATGTCGCCGTTCGGCTCCGGTTCGGTGTTGAACTTGCCGGGCACCAGTACGGGCGTACCGTCGAAAAGCGTCCACGGCTTCCAGTCTTCATTGCGGAAGCCGAACATGTTCGCGCTCTTGGCGACCCCGACGGCGTCAACGCCCAGTTCGCGGCGCAGCTCCTCGTCCACCTCCCCGAGCATCTGGTAGGGCTCGACAACCTTGACCGGGCCGTCAAGACCGAGCGCCTTGCGCAGGCGGTAGACGACCGCAGCCGCAATGCCTGTTGTCGGGGTGGCGCCGAAGTCGAGCGGCACACGGTCGGGCTCTGTGTGACTCAGGGCCTGGCGGATTCGTTCCCTACCCGTCATGGCGTCACTCCTGTGATTTGCTGGCGGACCGGACATGCTACAGGCGGCAAGAGGCGGCGGCAAGCCCCCGATGTCGTCACAGATGATCGCGCACGCGGGCCAGGTGGTGGGCGGCGCGCCTGTGCAACTCGCGTGCCTTGCGCACGGCCCGCACGTAGGTGCGCCGTTTGTCGGCGTGGGCGCAGATATGTGTCAGATTGCAGCCGTTCCTGTAAGGCGCCAGGCAGGCCGCCATGCCGGCGTAGGCGCGGGTGGCCGCGTTCAAGTCATCGGCCAGGGGCACGGCGGCGGGAAACCGATGCACCCGGTTGAGGAAGCGAACCGCCGAGAGGTGGGCCTCCACAGCCCGCGT
>PUMJ01000208.1 GCA_003551305.1 Candidatus Brocadiaceae bacterium | reverse complement strand
GCAAAGAGCTTGTGCTACTCGTAGAGCTGCTCGACCTTCCGGGTGATGGTGTCGAAATCGCGCTCGAGTGAACGGTAGAGTTGCTGGAAGACGGGGTAAAGATCGTCGTAAAGGCGTTTGCTCTCCTCGTTGACCTGGTTCTCGCCCGTGACGGCGATGGCCGCGTCGCACGCCTCCGGCACGCTGTCCCAGGTGCCTGTGCCGACGCCCGCCAGCAGGGCGGCCCCGTAGGCGGGACCTTCGGTGGCGTTGATCGTGCAGACGGGCTGGCCGTAGATGTCAGCCTGCATCTGGCGCCAGAACTCGCTGCGGGCGCCGCCGCCTGAGAGCCGGATCTGTTCGATCTCCACCCCCAGCCAGCGCATGATCTCCAGCGAGTCGCGCATCGCAAAGGTGATGCCCTCCATGATGCTGCGGATGACCTCGCTCTTGCCGTGGCGCGGGGTGATGCCCACAAGCGCGCCGCGGGCGTTCGGGTTGGCGTGAGGCGTCCTCTCGCCGGTCAGGTAGGGTAAGAACAGCAGCCCCTCGGCGCCCGGCACGGCATCCGCCGCCTCGGCGGTGAGTATCTCGTAGGGGTCCACGCCGCGTTTCTCAGCTTCGGCACGCTCCATCTCCGCCAGTTCATTGCGGTACCACTGCAGAGAGCCGCCCGCGCTGAGCACCACGCCCATGACGTGCCACTTGCCGGGCACGGCGTGGCAGAAGGTGTGCAGTCGCCCCTGCGGGTCGGTGGCCACCTCGTCGCTGAAGGCGAACACCACGCCGCTGGTGCCCATGGTGGCGCTGATGACGCCGGTGCGCACAATGCCGTTGCCCACGGCGCCGGCCGCCTGGTCGCCCCCGCCGCCGACGATCGGGGTCCCGGCGGGGATGCCGATCTGCTCGGCGGCCGCCCCGCTCACCTGCGCGCTGACTTCCGGGGACTCGTAGCAGTCCGCCAAAAGGTCCCGGTCTATCTCGAGCGCTTCGAGCATCTCCTCGGACCAGTCCCGCTCGCGGATGTCAAGCAGCAGCATGCCGCTGGCGTCGCTGACCTCCGTGGCGAAATCGCCGCTCAGCCGGAAGCGCAGGTAGTCCTTCGGCAGCAACACTTTGCGGCATTTCTCGTAGTTGGCCGGCTCGTTGTTGCGCACCCATAGGATCTTCGGCGCGGTGAAACCGGTCAGCGCCGGGTTGCAGACCAGTTCAATGAGCCGCTCGCGGCCAAGCGTTTCGGTGATCTGTCGGCACTCCGCCGCGGTGCGCTGGTCGTTCCAGAGAATGGCCGGCCGGATGACCTCATGGTTCTCGTCGAGCATCACCAAACCGTGCATCTGTCCGGTCAGACCGATGCCGCTGACCTCGTCCCCGATGATGCCGGCCTCACCGAGCGCACGGCCCACCGAGTCGCAGGCCCCCTCCCACCAATCCTCGGGGTTCTGTTCGCTCCAGAGCGGCTTAGGCGACGAGGAGGGGTGCTCAGTTGTGGCGGTTGCCACCACCTGACCGTTCTCATCGCACAGCAGCGCGCGCACGCCAGACGTGCCGACGTCAATGCCCAGCAGGTAGCCCATTTCTGTGCCTCCGGATCGAACCATGGAGTGTCCGTGGGAAGTCGTATGATTATAGGCGGCGCCATCGGGGAGTCAATAAGGTCGTCGGAACCCCGCGTAAGGGGCACAGCCGTTACCCGAACGGCGGACCCGGGCGGTCCCTCCCATGTGGCACGCCTGCCCCGGCTGTGACCTCCCCGCTGGGGAGGCTGCCCGCGACAGCGGGCTATTCCGCCGCGTCCCACACCGGTGTCAGCGGCCGGGTTGCACCGGCCGGCCGGCCGGGATACAGTGCAGATGGGACTCCAACTGTGGGGGAGGACAATGAACGACACAGCCCACGGCGCGCTGCCCGAGGCCGTTCACAAGGCGCGACCACCGACAGAAAGTGAACTGTTCGACTTGCTACACGGGTTCACGGCGGCGCGCATGGACACGGCCGCGGTGCGGGCGGGGGCGACGCTGGACGCCCTTGCGGGCGGCGAGACGGAACGCGCCCGGCGGGAACTGCGCGCCTTCCTGCGCGAGTGCTGGGATGCCCTCGATGGGCTGGGCCGCGAGGTCAACCTTTGCATGCACCACCTGTTCCCCGAAGCGGGCCTCTACCCGCCGCTGCAGATGACACGCCAGTGCACCTTCTACATGGTGCGCAAGAAGCTCCACGAGCACCCCGCCACGGCCGACCACCCCGTCTCGCGGCTGCTGTGGGGGGCCACCCGGGCCGAGCCGGGCCGGGGCTACGAGCGCCTCAGCTTTCTTTACAACGTCAGTCTCTTCGTGCCTCTGCCGGTTCCGGAGGGGCGGCGACTGCCGGGACGGGCGGACCTGCCGCAGGCGGTCCGGGGTCTGGTGAAACCGGGCGAAGTGCCCCCCTGCGAGGCGCGGAAGGGGCTTCGTCAGATACAGGAGTGGTTGGAGACGATGGTGGGGGAATGCTACGGGCGAATGACGCGGGCGCTGAGCGCGGCCGGGGACGCTACTCGATAATGCGGGGGACGCGGAAGCAGCCTTCGGACTTCTCCGGTGCGTTGGCCAGGGCCTCGTCCCGCGGCAGGGATTCCTCAACCCGGTCCGGGCGCGTGGCCTGCCGGCCGGCGATGCCGTGGACTAACGGTTCGACGCCGGACGTGTCCAGTTCGTTCAGCTTTTCCATGTACTGCAGGATGGCGTCAAGCTGGCCGGCGAAGCGCTCCTTCTCCTCCTCCGTCAGTTCCAGACGGGCAAGGTTCGCCACGTATTCGACCTCGTCGGGGGTGATCGGCATGGCATGCCTCGCGGGGCGAGGAGTCACTTGACGGCCTTGACGACCTTGCCGTTCTTGATGCACCTGGTGCAGACGTAGATTCTCCGGGGGGTGCCGTCCACGAGCGCTTTGACGCGCTGGAGGTTCGGCTTGAACTGGCGCTTGCTGGTGCCGGTGGTCTTCCGTCCCACGCCGCCCAGGTACTTGGCGCGGCCCCGCTGCTTAATGCGGCCGCCGGCCTTCGAGCCTCTGCCGCAGATAGCGCATTCTCTGGCCATGGGATGTCTCCTTTGGGTTTCCGGTAGGCGAGAACAGCATAATAGCAGGCGCGCGGCTTTCTTGCAAACGCGCGGGCGCTCCGGTACCCTTGATAGTAGCCGGTGAGACCGTTTTCCCCCCATGCGGCAGGCAGGAAAACTCTTATGGCCGAAGCACCATCCTCAGGGAGGCACCCTTTCATCCGCGGCGCGCCCCTGTACATTGGCCTCCGTTACCTGCTGAAGAAGAAGCTATCCTACCTGGCCATCCTCGGCGTGGCCCTCAGCGTGGGCGTCATCATCGTGGTGATGAGCGTTTTCACCGGGTTCCACAGGGAGTTCACGGCCGCCATCCGGGGCTACCTCAGCGACATGTCCGTGCGGCCGTTCGGCGGGGGCATGTACGGCATGGAGGACTGGGAGCTGTGGCGACGGGCGGCCCTGGAGGCCAGCGAGCACGTCGAGGGGGCCTCACCTTTCATCGAGGGGGCCGGTCTGCTGCGCGTTCCCGCCACCGGCGAGATGGTCCACGTCATGTTCCGCGGGGTTCACCCCGAACTGGAGGGGACGGTTTCCCGCCTGGAGGAATACATGGAGGTGGGCAGCCTGGCGGACCTGGCGCGCACCTACCCGAACCCGGAAGGCGGCTGGCTGCGGGCGGCCTTCGTTGGGAAGGAGTTCTTCCGCGACTCGCCGCCCGACATCACGGAGAACCCGCGCGAGCTCATCCTCGTGACCGCAACGCCGGACCTGCGCCGGGCCCTGGCCAAATACGCTGTCAACGGCATTTTCATGACGGGCAATGCCGAATACGACAGCAAGTTCGTTATCCTGGGGCTGCGAGCCGCCGCCGACCTGGTGGACTCGGGCGGCGCGGTATCCGGGCTCAACCTGCGCCTCGACGACTTCAGGCACGCGGAGGCGGTCAGGGACGAACTCGCTGAGAAGCTCGGGCCGGGGGCCCTTCTGGGGCGCGTGGAGCCCGGAGGCTCCATGGCCGCCCTCAGCGGCGACGGCGGCCGCCTCGCGGTTGTCACTCCCGACGGGGCGCTCGCGGTGCGGGATATCCGGACGGAGGAAACTCTTCTTTCGCTGCCGCCGCCGGGGCAGGAGGTCGGCGCGCTGGCCCTCGACCCGGACGGGAGCCTGGTGGTGCTGGGACTGGCGGACGGGACCGTTGTTGGCCTCGAGGTCGAGACGGCCGAGGAGGCGTTCCGGCATGAGAGTGGCGAGGCGGTGACGGCCGCGGCGTTCGACCCGTTCGGGTTCCACTTAGCCGTGGGGCGTCGTGACGGGCGCCTCCAGCTTTATGACGGCGAGACCGGCGAATCCCTGGGCGCCGGCCGGAGCCCAGGCGGTCCTGTGAACGACATCGGGTTCGACCACCGGGGCGAGCGCGCCGTCAGCGCTTCTGTAGACGGCACGGTGCGGGTCTGGGACGCGGAGACGGCCCGCCTGCTGGGCGAGATTCCCGACGAGGAGGGCGCTGAAGTGACGGCGGCCGCCTTCAGCCCCGACGGCCAGTTCATCCTGATCGGCCGCGCCGACGGCGCGCTGACGCTGCACTTCGGTCTGGCGGCGGAACCTTTCATGGCGTGGCACAGCCCGGATGGGCCGGTGATGGCGGCCGGGTTCGGCGGGAACTCGCACGTCGTCCTGAGCGCGGGACCGCAGGGCCTGACGGGCTGGAATCTGGGCCGGCGCGAAGGGCGCTCGATGGCCTGGGAGCGGTTCCGCGTGCCCGTCGAGGACGGACGGTTGAGCGGCGCCGCGTTCGATACAGGCGGCGCGCGCGCTCTCCTGGTGCCCTCCGGCGGTGACCTGAGGCTCCACTACACCGGTCGGGGGCACGCCGTCAGCACCTGGCAGGAGGAACGCCGGACCTTCCTGGAAGCCGTCCAGATGGAGCGCTTTCTGCAGGGCCTCATCATGAGTCTCATCCTGGTGCTGGCGGAGTTCTTCATCTTCGCCATCATCACGACGATGGTCTATGAGAAGCGCCGCGACATCGGCATCCTGAAGGCCGTCGGCTTCACCAGCGGGCAGATCTGCCTGGTGTTCCTGGTCTGCGGGCTGGCCATCGGCGTCATCGGAGCGGCCATCGGTGTGGGCGGGGGGGTGCTCTTCGCGGACAACATCAACGTGGTACGGGACGTCATCCGCGCCGGCACCGGCTGGGACCCGTTCCCGTCCGACGTGTACTACTTCACCGAGATACCCTCGCACGTTGGCTTCCTGACACCCGTCATCACGGCCGGCGGCGCCGTCCTGTGCAGCCTCATCTTCAGCATCATCCCCGCCCTGCGCGCCGCGCGGATGGACCCGGTGCGGACGCTGCACTACGAGTAGCGGGGCCGCAGTTCTCAGTCTGCTGACCCCGAAAGGTATGTTCCATGAACGTCAAGCACTCCGTGATGATCGGCCTGATGGGCCGACAGGCCGACCGATTCCACGAATACCAGCCCTCCCGCGAGCTCGCCGAGGAACTGGACATGGTCCGGCGGGTCGAGGGAGCGGACGGCATCGAGATAGTCTATCCGGGCGACTTCGGCGACGACGTCGAGGCGAGCGTCCGGACGGTGAAGGACTCGGGCCTGGCCGTCTCCGCCGTGAACCTGAACGTCAAGAGCTGCAAGAAGTGGCAGGGGGGCTCCTTCACCTCCGCGGACCCGGCCCTGCGGCGCGATGCGGTGCAGGACATGAAGACCGCCATGGACCTGGCCGTCGAGCTGGGAACCGACATGATAACCTGCTGCCCGCTCATAGACGGCCACAACTACAGCTTCCAGGTGGACTACGGCAAGCAGTGGGAGTGGCTGTGCGAGGGCATCGCGGCGGCCGCCGCGCACCGGGACGACGTCCGCATCAGCCTGGAGTACAAGCTGAACGAGTCCCGTAACTTCTGCATCCTGGGGGACATGGGGCGGACGCTGTACCTCTGCGAGCGACTGGGGCTGCCCCACGTCGGCGTCACCATGGACGCGGGCCACGCGCTGCTGGCGAAGGAGACCCCCGCCGAGATGGTGTCCCTGGCCCACCAGGCGGGCCGGCTGTTCTACATCCACTTCAACGACAACGGGCGCGAGTGGGACTGGGACATGCTGCCCGGCTCGGTCAACCTCTGGGACCTGCTCGAGACGGTCTTCTACATCGAGCGGAGCGGGTGGCAGGGGTGGCTCTCCTACGACGTGCTGACGCGCAACGGCGACCCCGTCGAACAGATAAGCGCCAGCATCGCGCTGGTGGAGATGGCGGGCAAGCTGCTCGACCGCATCGGCCGCGCGCGCCTGGAGGGCTACATCAAAGAAGGCCTGCCGGCCCCCGCCTTCCGCGAGATGGTGGCGTCCCTGCTGTGAGGGGCCGCCGGCCGCGTGCTGACACGCCCGAGCACTCGTCCTCGCGGGTGACTGCATGGCCGCCCGGCGCTTTCCTCTCTCTCGGCCCGGCACAAATACCGGACCACGCGCTTGACGCGGCGACCTAAAGCGCTTTAGTATGCCTTTTCCTTGGAGGATCGGGAGCTATGGCGGTAACGCAACGCGAGGTCGCCCGGCGAGCCGGAGTCAGCCCGGCCACCGTCAGCTTGGTGCTCAGCGGACGCGCCAGTGAGTTGAGCATCAGCCGCGAGTGCGCCGAGAAGGTTCGCGCGACGGCTGCCAGACTTGGCTACCGGGGCAATTACCACGCACGAGCGCTGGCGGTGGGCAGGGCCATGACGCTCGGGTTCGTAAACCGCGCACAGGACGACTATGCAGGTCATTACGGCCTGGCGCTTGCCACGGGTGTTGAGCGGCGGGCGCGCGATCTGGG
>PUMJ01000213.1 GCA_003551305.1 Candidatus Brocadiaceae bacterium | reverse complement strand
CTGCTGGCGGCCGTCGTGGTGGCCATCCTGTGCACAACGTGGGTCGTGTTGACGCAGGCTTATTCACTGGGCGCCGTCAACTTCAGCTCACAGTGGGAGGTGCAGCACCTGGCTCGCGGCGTGTTCGGCAACGCGCAGAGGGTCATCACCGGCGGTCGCTCGGAGGTCGCCCGCCTGCACGTGCGGCCGGTGGTCATCGGTTCCGGCGGCATGGCCTTCTTGATGTTCATGCGGGCGCGTTTCTACTGGTGGCCCATCCACCCCATCGGCCTTCTCATCTGCAGCAGCTGGAACATGATGGAGAGGCTGTGGTTTCCGTTCTTGCTCGGGTGGGCGGCCAAGGTGGGCATCATGAAGTTTGCCGGGGGGCGCGCCCTGCGCCAGGGGCGGGATTTCTTCATCGCGGTCATCATCGCTGACTCGTTCGTGACGGGCCTTTCAGCCATCGTGAGCACGGCGTCCGGCAGGGCAATCCCGACGTTCTGACCTCGCTTGACCGTCCCGCCGCCGAGCCGTAGACTTACGCGGTGTCCGCTCCCGTGGTATCAAGGTCACGCCTTTGACGATCCGCGCCTTCATAGTCGGCCTTCTCGCCGTGCTGGGCTTCAGCCTGCTGGACGCCCATTCCGTCATCGTGCACGGTTACGGGTGGATAGCGGGGGATGCGTTCCCGGTGGGCGCGGTCTTCATCATCGTGCTGCTGACGGTCGGCGGGAATCTGGTGCTGAAGATGGTCCGGCGGTCCTGGGCGCTGCGGCAGTCGGAGCTGATGCTGGTCTGGTGCATGCTCATCGTGGCCGTGGCCTTCATGGCGGCGGGCACGGGGCGGATGCTGACGAGCATGATAAGCCGCGGCACCTACATGTCGCGACGCCCGGACATCGCCTGGGACGAGGACGGCTCCCTGACGCATGCCCCGGAAGCGCTGCTTGTGAGCAAGGACATCAACTCCGAGGTCGTGCGGCAGTTCTACGAGGGTGCACCCGAGGGCGGGGTCGTCCCGTGGGGGATGTGGCTGCGTCCGCTGGCGCACTGGGGCGGCTTCCTGCTGGTGCTCTACCTGGGGATGCTGTTTGCGCTGAGCATCCTGCGGCGGCAGTGGGTAGAGGTGGAACGGCTGATGTATCCGCTGGCGCGGGTGCCCCTCGAGTTCACGGAGGGCAGCGACGGGCCCGGCCTGCTGCCGAGCCTTTTTCTGCGGGGCTCGTTCGTGGTGGGGCTCTCGGTGGCGGCGGGATTTCGGCTGGCGCGCGCCCTGCCCGTCCTGCTGGCCGGCGCGCCGCGCTGGCAGCTCCACGTGCCGCTACGGGAGGTCTTCACCGACACGCCGCTGCAGGCGGCCGATTTTGACAATTTCCCCGTTCTCTGGATAGTCATCGGCCTGGCCTACCTGGTGCCGGCGGACGTGTCCCTGAGCGTCTGGTTCTTCTTTCTGTTCAGCCGGGTGCAGCTGCTGGTGGCGCACTGGCTGGCACTGCCGGAGGCGGGGGGCACGTGGAGCCCGCTGATGCGCTGGCAGCAGTTCGGCGCCTACGTGGCCTTCGTGGTGGGGATGCTCTGGATGGCGCGGCGGCACCTGGGCGGGGTTCTGCGCGCGGCGTTCGGCCGGCCCGGGGCGCCGGACGACAGCGACGAGCCCGTCAGGTTCCGCGTGGCATTCTGGGGGCTCATCGCCTGCGTCGCCGCATGCCTGGCCTGGTACATGTACCACGGGATGAGACCGCTTACGGCCGTGGTGGTGCTGGCGCTCATCTTCTGTTCGCACCTGGTCTACGCCCGCGTCGTCGCCCAGGGGGGCCTGCCCATAGTGCCGAACCTGTGGGTCATGCACAGGGCCGCCGAGGGGCTGCTGGGCCCTGCCGCTTTCAGCGCGCCGGGCGCCCTGATAGCCACCGTTCACAGCGGCATGCTGGTCACCTGGTCCAACGTGGTGCTGGCGCCGATGGCGGCCAACGCGCTGAAGATATCCGAGGTCTTCAAGCGGCGCCGCCGGCTGTTCGTGCCGGCGCTTCTCGCCGCACTGGTGGTCTCGCTGGTGGCCGGGTCGTGGCTGGTGGTGGACCGGGCGTACGGGATGGGAGCGTCCAACTTCAGCGCCTTTCACACGCCCAACTACGAGTACAACGAGGCGCACCGCATCATGCAGGGCCGCTCGGCGGGGGCGCAGGCGTTCTCGGTGCGCCCCATCGTGCTGGGCATCGGGCTGACGGGGGTGGTCATGTTCCTGCGGGCCCGGTTTTACTGGTGGCCGGTGCACCCCATCGGGCTTTTGACCTGCAGTAGCTGGCACATCCACCGGCTCTGGTTTCCGTTCTTCCTGGGCTGGCTGGCCAAGGTGGGTATCATGAAACTGGCCGGGGGGCGGATGCTGCGCAAGGGGCGCGACTTCTTCATCGGATTCATCATTGCCGAGGCCTTCCTGGACGGGGCCTCGGCCGTGGTGCGCAGCCTCTCGGGCGGGGCGGTGCCGGGCTTCTGAGCGCCTGGTCGGCGGGGCGCACCTTTGACCGCCGGCCGGTGTTTTGCTAAGCTCTGCTCGCATCCCGACCACTTGCCGTCTCATCCCCGGAGAGCCGCAGGCGCATGACATTGCGGGCGTTCATACTCGGCCTGATCTTTGTGGCGCTGGTGAGCTGGGTTGAGCCGTATTCCTCCTTCATCGCCGACTACGGGGCGTGGTTCACCTACTCGTCCTTTCCATCGGGCACGATGGCGGTGCTGGTCTTCCTGACCGTCGTGGTGAACGTGATGCTGAAGGTGTTGAAGCGGGCGTGGGCGCTGAGCCGGGCAGAGTTGTTGCTGGTCTTCTGCATGATGTTCGTGGCCGCGGCCATCCCGTGCGAGGGCATCGGGCGCTATTTCTACCAGATGGTGGCGGGGCCGACCTACCTGGCCCGGCGGCCGGACATCGCATGGGACCAGCCCGGGGGCGCCCTTGAGCACGCGCCCGAGGGGCTCGTCCTGAGCAAGGACCCCCTCTCGACGGCCGCCGAACAGTACTACCTGGGCGCCGGCGAGACCGGCCGTGTGCCGTGGGGGGTCTGGGCCAGGCCGCTGCTGCACTGGGGGCTTTTCCTGGTGCCCCTTTACCTGGCTGTCATGTTCATGTGCGGCATCCTGCGGCGGCAGTGGGTGGACGTGGAGCGGCTGATGTTTCCACTGGCGCGCGTCCCCCTCGAGTTCACCGAGGAGGGCGCGACGGACCGACTGCTGCCGGCCCTTTTCTACAACCGCGGTTTCCTGTTCGGGCTCTGCTTCGCTTTCGCCTTCCGCCTGGTGCGCAACCTGCCGGCCTTCTTCGGCGGCCAGGCCCTTACTTTCACAGTGCCTTTCGAGGACGTGTTCCAGGACACCCTGCTTGAGGGCGCCGGCTGGGCCAACGTGGGGTTGAACCTGTCGGCCATCGGTTTCGCCTTCCTGGTGCCGGCGGACGTGTCCCTGAGCGTGTGGTTCTTCTTCCTGTTCACGCGGGCGCAGACGCTGATGGGGCAGGCGCTGGCGATGCCGGACCTGGCCACCCCGGACGGCATCTTTCTGAGGTGGCAGCAGTTGGGGACCTATTTCGCCTTCATCGGCGGCATGGCGTGGATGGCGCGGCGCCACCTGGGGGGCGTCCTGCGAAAGGCGCTGCGTCTGCGTGGGGCGCCGGATGACAGCAAGGAGCCCATCAGCCACGCGCTGGCCTTCTGGGGATTCCTGCTTTGCATCGCCTGGTGCGTGGGCTGGTACTGGTATCACGGCATGGGGCCGCTGACGGCGCTGGCGGTGCTGGGGCTGACGTTCTGCTGGTTCTTCGTCTACGCGCGCATAGTGAGCCAGGGCGGCCTTTACGTGGCCGTCAACCAGTGGAGCATGCCGCAGGTCATCCACGGCCTCAGCGCCGGGCGCGCCTTCAGCCCGGCGGGGGCCGTCATTGCGAGCATGCAGGGGATGCTGCTGTTCGGGGGGCGCACCACGCTGATGGCGCCTCAGACGATGGGGGCGCTGCGGATATCGGAGGTCTTCGGCGAGCGACGCCGCTGGCTGCTGCCGGCGATGGTTGTCTCGGTGCTTGTGGCCCTGGCGGCGATGACGCACCAGGTGTTGACGCAGGCCTACTCGATGGGAGCGGTGAACTTCTGGGACGGCCTGCAGACAGTCATGCCGCAGGGGGCCTTCAACACGGCCCACAACCTCATCACCCAGCCTTCTCAGGCGGCGGCCCCCCGGCTCGGCGCGCTGGCCTTTGGCTCGGTGGCCATGGGCTTGGTGATGTTCATGCGGGCGCGGTTCTACTGGTGGCCGGTGCACGCCATCGGGCTGCTGGCGGCCAGCGGGTGGCACGCCCGGCGTCTGTGGTGGCCGTTCTTTCTGGGCTGGCTGGCGAAGGTGGGTATCATGAAGCTGGCCGGCGGGCGGACTCTGCGGCAGGCGCGCAACTTCTTCATCGCCCTCATCGCCGTGGAATACTCCGTCGGCGCGCTGTCCGGCGTCTCCCAGCTGGTGTTCAGGACGTTCTTTGACATCGCGCTTCCCGGCTTCTGAGGGCCGGTGCGGCTTTGACAGGCCCGCGCGGGCCGGATACCCTTCACCGCCGGACCTTGCCCTATGCAGCGGAAGGGGACGAGACATGCACCCGGAGAAAGAGAATTACCTGCGCGTGCTGCGCCGGGAGGACCCCACCCACGTCTGCTATCCCAGCCCCTCACGGGGCGGCGCCTATTGGGGGGCGTGGCCCGCCCAGACCCGCCCGGCCGAAGGCGTCCTCGAATGGCGCGACGAGTGGGGCGTGAAGTGGAAGGACCTGGAAGGAGAGATATTCCCCGTCGGGCCCGCTGTCGAGTCATACGATGAGGTCGACCGGATAACCCCACCTGACCCGACGGCTCCCGGGCTGATGAGACCACTGGAAGACCTGGTGGAGCGACTGGACCGGGACCGATACTTCCTCAGCGTCACGCACCCCTATTTCCTTTACGAGAAGGCCATTGACATCCTGGGGCCGGAGGAGTTCGGCGTGGCCATGCTGGCTGCGCCCGCCCGCGCCCACGAGCTCCTCGACATCATCATGGAGTTCGAGCTTGGCATAGCGCGGCAGTACCTCCGCTTCAAACCCGACGAGGCCGGCATCAACGACGACTTCGGCCACCAGGATCGCCTGGCCATGTCGCCCGAGTGCTGGCGCCTCTTCTTCAAACCCCGCCTGAAGGAGATGGTGGACTTCTACCGCGAGCACCTGGGGCCCGATACGCCCATCTTCCTGCACAGTTGCGGCCACGTGATGCCCATCCTGCGCGACCTGATGGACGTGGGCATCACCATCCTGCACCCCGTCCAGTCCACCGCCAATGACCTGCCCGAGCTCCGCCGCATCACCAGCGGCCGGATGACCCTGGCCGGCGGCATATGCGGGCAGAAGATACTGCCTCTGGGCTCTCCGGAGCAGGTGCGCGAGGAGACGCTGCGCAAGCTGGACATGCTGTGGGAGAACGGCGGCTACCTGCCCGGGCCGGAGAAGACCCACGGCGTGGCCGAGGAGAACCTGGAGGCGATGAGGGAGGCCATCCGCGACTGGAGCCGCCGCAACGTCGAGACCGCAGCACGGGGGCTCGCCGGTGACTGAGACAGACGGCCTGGTTGACCTGCATTGCCACTCCTCCGCTTCCGGCGGCGCCACCGGCACGCCGCAGGAGGTCGCATCGTACATGGCCCGGTGCGGCTACGCCGCCTTCGCCCTGACGGAACACCAGAGCATCCGCTCCCTGGCAGCGGGCCGGCAGGCCGCCGCGCAAGAAGGGCTCGAATACGTCACGGGCATCGAGATGTCCTGCCGCGTGGACGACGCCGACGCGCCGGACCGCGTGGTGGACGTGCTGGGGTTCCTGTTCGAGCCGACCGAGGAGCTGGAGCGCACCGCCCGGGAGGCGCTGGAGCGCTCCATCACGTGGATACGGGACGGCGTGGCCCGGCTGCGCCGGAGCGGGCGGCTGGACGTGACCGAGGAGGACCTGGCCGCCGCCCGCCGCAGGTGCTACGGGGCGGGGCAGATGTGGAAGAGCGTCTGGAGCCTGGGAGCACTGGGGCAGGTGCTGGAGGACAGGGGCCTGCTGGACCCCGACTCCTCCCGCTCGCGCAACGACCAGGTGCGGGACCTGCTCTCGGAGGTCTATCCGCAGCGGGAACTGCCGCCGCGCCCCGAGGTCGGGCGGGTGTGCGAGGTGCTCCGGCGGGCGGGCGCCGTGGTGACGCTGGCCCATCCCGGCGGGGGCGGCCAGCGCGCCTCGCAGGAGCAGCAGCGCCGGCTCGAGTGGTGGCTGGACCGCTACGTGGACGGCCTGGAGGTCTACACCCGCAAGCACGCCGAAAACTACGAGCAACTCGCCCTGGAGGTGGTCAACCGCCGCGGCGCTCCTTACAGCGGGGGTTCGGACGCGCACGGCTACGCCCGGCCGGGGGCGGCCACGGACGGCAGCGGCGTCAGCAAAGCGCCGTATCGCTGCCTGCAGTCATTGAAGGATTTCAAGGCCGCCCACCGCTGAACGCACCACGTGTCGGCCTCTGCACCGCAACATGCCACAACGGCTGGAGGAGGGAGCAACGAGATGAGTGAAGAGGTGGCCGTCAGGCAGGTCAATGAAGGCGCCTGGACGATCGAGAACGCGCACCTTTCCGTCCGCCTGGTGCGGGAAGGGCTGGGGCTCGAGGTCACCGACAAGCAGGCTGGCAAGACCTGGACGATGGAGCCAGAGAGCAAGGGCTTCATGGTGCAGAAGTACGGCATCCAGCTCGTCAAGCCCCTGGATACCCTGAACCTGGCGGACTGGCGCGAGGTGCGCGAGGGGGAGTTCCGCGGCGTCGAGCTGCGCAGCGTCCAGCCGGACCCCTGGCAGCAGTACTGCGTCGGCGTGCGCGTGCTGCTGGCCCGCGACGAGCCGGAACTGCGCGTCAGCGTCACGCCGCACGAGGACCCCGGCTACAACGCCGAGACGTGGATCCGCGAGGTCTACTATCCCCGTTCCTTCGTGCACAGCGCTTCGGCGCACGCCTACACGCTGCTTCCCCTGCAGCAGGGCGTCATGCTGTCCGGGGACTGGCCCGAGGACATCCGGGAGGATCGCGCGCGGCACTTGCTGCGTGTGTGGGCCTGGCAGGCCGTAACCGGTCCGTGGTGGGGCCATATCGACGAGGGCGGCGCCGGCTACCTGGCCATCATGGACACGCCGGACGACACCGAGTTCGACTTCGACCATCCCGCCGGCGGGCCAACCCGCATCGCGCCCTACTGGACGACAAGCTGGGAGGCGTTCCGCTACCAGCGCCGGATGATCTACCGCTTCTTCCCGCGGGCCGACCATGCGAAAATCGCGCTTGCCTACCGCGACTACTGCAAGCGCATCGGCCGCTGGCGCTCCCTGGAGGAAAAGCGCCTGGAGAAGCCGCAGATAGACAAACTGCGCGGCGCCATCCGTCTGCGCATCAGGGCCGTGCTGACACACCTCGGCGGTGATGAGATTCGCCGAGAGTTCCGCACATTCGACGAGATCGGCCGCGTCATCGACGAGACGGTGGCCGCGAACCCGGGCGAGAGCATCCACTTCACGCTCGCCGGCTGGCAGACCCTCGGTTACGACCACGCGCACCCGGCCGCCTGCCCCCCCAACGAGGAAGCCGGCGGCTGGGAAGGGATGCGGCGGTTGAGCGAACTGGCCGCCCGGCACGACATCCTTTTCGGCGTGCACGATCAGTACCGCGACTTCTACCTCTCCTCCCCGTTCTGGAGCGAGGAACGCACGCGCAAGGACTCCCGGCGCGACTCCCCGCGCCATGCCTACTGGGCGGGCGGGACGCAGTCCATCCTCTGCCCGGCCCTCATGCTCGACTTCATCAAGATGAACGTCCAGCAACTGCGCGACCAGAAGATCAAGCTGAACGCGACCTACCAGGACGTGCTGACGGCCATCGCACTGGAGGAGTGCTTCGACGAGCGACACCCTCTGACGCGTACCGGCTGCCGGGAGGCGCGGTTTGCGATCTTCGACTACTACCGCGAGCTGGGGTGGGTGATCGCCAGCGAGAGCGCCGCCGACTGGGCGGCCCCCGGCGTGGACTACTTCAACGTGCACTGGGCCGGGCGGCGGGGGGAGGATGGCCTCGAGCCGCTGGGTGTTCCGGTGCCCCTGTTCGGGCTGGTCTTTCACGACAGCACCGTGCTGCTGACCCGCCGCACGCCGCCGCTCATCTGCGCCCTCTCCGGGGTCAACACGATGAGGGCCGAGGATCGCCTCCTGCGCAGGCTCCACGCCGCCACGGCCTACATGCCGCTGACGGCGAGCCGCCTGCTCTCAGATGACGGCATGCGGCAGGAGAGCGTCTTCGGTGATTCGGTGCGCGTGGTGGCGGACCTGGCGGAACAGACCTATGAGATCACCGGCCTGGAGGGCGAGGGGGAACTGTCCGGCCGCGTCGAGGACGGCAATCTGTAGGCCGGCGCCACGCGACATGCCCTGGAGGTCAAGCGCAGGAGCCATGGGCACGTTAGGAGACGCTATGTGGCGCCCCTTCAGGGCGCAGGTTTCGGGCGGCGTTTGGGGAACCCCGGGCTGCGCCCGGGGCTGGTATGGGGCGCCCCGTTGGGGCGCCATCGGCGATGGAAGGCCGCGCTTCCCCACGGGGCGCCCCACAACCTGCGGCCGCAACCCCCCGGCAAGCCGACGAGAGACAGAGCAGCTTTGCACGACAGCCATCAGGCAGAGAGAGCCGCCGTAGCCCGGGGCGACCTCCGGGAGCCCCGCGGTAGAGAGGGTCCCTACCGGTCCCGGCGCACAGGGTCGCGGCCCGCAATTCGCCGTAGGCGGAACTCGGTATGGCAAATCCGCCCTGCCGCGGCGTTCAGCGCAGGGATCGGCCCAGTCGGCGGGCGCGCTCCAGGTGTTTCTGGGGGATGTCGCCCATGCTGATCGTGCCCGGCAGGACGAACTTTCCGACGATCTTCACGCCGCTGTAGCGGCAGACCTCGCGCATGCGACCGAAGGCCGAGCGGGACTGGTTGAAGAGCCAGTTGAACGGTCGCGCGGTGCTGCAGGCGGTGACCAGCACGGCCCGCTTGCCCGCAGCGTTCCGCTTGCGCGGCATGCCCCGGGGCCGCTCCTGGATCAGAAAGCCGAAAAGGCGCTCAAGAGTCCGCAGCATGATGGCCGACATGTTACCCCAGTGGACGGGGCTGGCGAGCAGGAGCAGGTCGGCCCGCCGCACGGCCTCCTCGACCACCGCGATCTCGTCGCGTATGACGCACCGGTCGGCGCCGTCCTCCTGACATCTCATGCACCCGGTGCAGTCGCGGACTTCGAGGTCCACCAGGTGGATAGTCTCGCTGTCGTGACCGGCTTGCTCGGCGCCGGCCAGAATCTCCGCGATCACCCGGGCGAGGCGCCCATCTTTCCGGGGGCTTCCGTTCATGGCGACGATGTGCATGCACACTCCTCGGCAGAGGGATTCCATGCCCTGAGTGCCATCTTACCGCGCTGTCCAGCCGCGTTGAAGGGGCGGCCGGCCCTTCCCCCTCTCCGGTCGCCGCCGGACGGTGCGCCCGCAACCGGGCGCTTGAAATCTACGCCCCGCGGGGTAAGCTCAGGGGGTTACTCTATGCGGGGATGCTGCGTCCGTGGATGCCGACGTCATAGTGATGGGGGCCGGGCCGGCCGGCTGCTCGGCTGCGTACTATCTGGCGCGGCGGGGGGCGGCCGTGCGCCTGCTGGAGCGCGGGGGGCCCGGCCGCGAGAAGACCTGCGGGGACGCCCTCAGCCCCGAGGCGATGTCCCTGCTTCGGCAGATGGGTCTGGCCGAGTTCTGCGCCGCCGTCCACCGGATTGACGGCAGCCTGGTTTTCGCCCCGAACGGGGACTGCATGGAGACGTTCACGCCGGAGCCCGGGGCGATGGTGGAGCGGCGCTACCTGGACCCGGCCCTTCAGGAGCAGGCGCTGGGGGCGGGGGCGCGGCTGGAGACCGGCGCCGCGTTCCGGCGGCTGTGCAGGAGCGAAGGTCGTGTCCACGTGGAGACGGCGGGCGGAGGCACCTTCGCCGCGCGCTATGCCGTGCTGGCCACCGGGTGCAACGCGGCGGCGTTGCGGGGGGCCGGCCTGTTGGATGGGCGGGTCGGGCCGGGGGCCTTCGGGCGGCGCGCTTACTTCGAGGGAGTCGAGTGTCCGGAGCGGCTCATCGTCCATTCGTTCGACCCCTACCTGCTGCCGGGCTACGGGTGGGTCTTCCCGCTGGACGGGGGACGGGCGAACGTCGGCGTGGCCGCCCACTGCGACGGCGCCGGCCGGCTGGACCTGAAGGGGCGGTTCGAGCGGTTCGTGGCGGACTCGTTCATTTCTGAGAAGATGCTGGCCCGGGCGCGGCAGGCGTCCCCGGCGCGGACGGCGCCACTGCGCACGGGCCTGCGCGGCAGCCGCGGGGCGGCACACCGCGTGCTGGCCGTCGGAGACGCGGTGGGGGCGGCCGTCCCGTCCAACGGGGAGGGCATCCCCGGGGCGCTCATCACGGGGCGGCTGGCGGCGGAGGCGGTCCTTGAGGGTCTGCGCACCGGTGCGGACCCCGCGCGCGTGGCGCGGGCATACCGCCGGGCGCTGAGGCGCACCTTCGGACGCCGCATGCGCAGGGCTCGCTGGGCCAGGCGGGCGTTGGGGCATCCGGGTTTCCTGAACCGCTTCGTGCGCTGCGGCCGGCGCGACCGCCTGCTGGCGGACCGGATGTGCTGGGTGCTGGCGGGCGTCCGAAGCCCCGTCCAGTTGCTTTCGCCGGCCTGTCTGAAAGGCATGCTGCCCGGCACGGGGGATTGACCGCCCCGGCCCCGACGCATATGGTGGTAAGCGCCGCACAACGTAAGGCCCGCGCGCGTCCGTGTTTCTCTCCGTACTGCAGCCCCCGTACCCACAGGGAGGTCCTCATGAGCGACGCGAAGATCCACATCGGCCCGGCGGGCTGGTCCTACAAGGACTGGAACGGCATCGTGTACCCGGACCGGAAGCCGAAGGGCTTCCGGCCGCCGCGGTTCCTGGCGCGCTGGTTCAACGCCATCGAGCTGAACAACACCTTCTACCGGCCACCCCGCCCGGAGTACAGCCGCCGGTGGGTCGAGGACGTGCAGGATCGGCCGGATTTCCTCTACACGGCCAAACTGTGGCGACGCTTCACGCACGAGCGGGAGGAGCCCTGGGGACGCGAGGAGGTGCAGGTCTTCCGGGACGGCATCGCGCCGCTGGTCGAGGCCGGGCGGCTGGGGGTGCTGCTGGCGCAGTTCCCCTGGTCGTTCCGCTTCAACCCCCGAAGCCAGGACCACCTGCGGGCGGTGGTGGACGAGTTCGGCGACCTGCCGCTGGTGGTCGAGGTGCGCAGCAAGGCGTGGGTGCAGGAGCAGGCGCTGGAGTTCATCTCTTCCCTTGGCGTGGGCTTCTGCAACATAGACCAGCCGGGCTTCCGCGGCAACATCCCCCTGACGGCCCACGGCTTCGGCCGCACCGGTTACCTGCGCCTGCACGGGCGCAACTACGAGACGTGGTTCGACAAAGAGGCCGGCCGCGACGAGCGCTACGACTACCTCTACGGCGCGGAGGAGCTGGACCAGATAGGGGACGCGCTGCGGCGCATCGCCGGGCAGGTGGAGCGTATGTTCGTCATCGCCAACAACCACTACCGCGGCCAGGCCGTCGCCACGGGGCTGGCCCTGCTGGGCCGCCTCACCGGCGAGACCCCGGAGCCCCCCGGCCGCGTGGGGGATCTCTACGGGCTGTCCTGATCAGAGCAGAACCGGGGGCCGAAGGAGTTGAGAAACGGAGGGCTGCATTGTGAGCTAAGGTCGGCAACTCTGTCGGTCGCCGGGCCGTTCGTCGTGTTCGTTATGGCGTGGTGGTGAGAAAGGCCCCGAAGCTGCCGGCCTCAGACGGCCCGGAAGATGCCCATGCCGGGGTCCAGGATGGTGAAGTTCGTGAGGGGTTCCAGCGTCTCGAAGCCCGCCGCCTCCACCCAACGCACAAGGTCGTCGGGGGGTGTGGCGCGCAGGTGGTAGACCACCTCGGTGCGCCGGGGCCTGCCGCCGTCGGTGCGGTGGACCGTGCAGCGCTGCTCGAACAGGCGCCGGCTGCGGTCCCAGCGGTACTCGAAATCCGCCACGCACGAGGGCAGCGTGCGCGACTCGCGGTAGTCGCCCTTGTAGAACGAGGGCACGTCGAGGCACTTGTCGAAGCTGAACAGCCCGCCTTCCCGCAGGCAGCCCCGCAGGGACTCGAACGCCCGCCTCAGCTCGGCGTCGTCCAGGATGTAGTCCAGCCCGCTGTGCATGCAGACGGCCACGTCGAAGCGGCGGCCGGGGCGCAGGTCGGTCACGTCCTGCTGCAAGAACTCGATGCTGTGGCCGGCGCGGCGGGCCCGGCGGCGCGCCTGATGCAGCATGTGCGGGTTGATGTCCGCGCCGACGACGCGGTAGCCCCTGGCGGCCCAGGGCACGGTGGAGAGGCCGCTGCCGCAGGCGGCGTCCAGTATCCAGTGCCCCCCGCTCAGCCCGTGCCGGCGAAGGCGCGCTTCGAGCTCGTCCACCCAGAAATTGTACGGCGCCCACGAGACCAGCTCGTCGTAGACGTCGGCGATGCAGCCGAAGTCGTTCAGCTCGGGGGCGCGGCTTTTCGGATTGCGGCTCATGCGCTCACCACCTACACTGGGGGGCTGTCACAGTGCAATCGTAACGCGGCGCGCGCCCGGCTGCAAAGGCTCCGGGGTGTCGCCGGTCCTGATCTTCTGGTTCGGGGGGGCTCGCAGCAGTGGCTGAGGCAACAGAGACAGCACGCGCCGAGGTGGTCATCAGCGGAAGGGTGCAGGGCGTCTTCTTCCGCGCCAGGACAAGGGAGAGGGCCCGTGAGCTCGACGTCACCGGATGGGTGCGCAACCGCCCCGACGGCAGGGTCGAGGCCGTCTTCGAGGGGCCGCAGGACGCCGTGCGCAGGATGGTCTCCTGGTGCCGCCGGGGACCGCGCATGGCCCAGGTGGAGGACGTGACCGTGGACTGGCGGGGGCCGACCGGCGAGTTCGCCGGCTTCTCCGTCCGCTACTGACCGGGCCGCAGCGGCCCGGCGCAACCGTGACCCGAACCGGAGCAGCCGAGACGATGGAGAACGCCGACTACGACCTGATCATCCGCGGGGGAACCCTCTACGACGGAACCGGCGGCGCGCCGCGCCGGGCCGACGTGGCCGTAGCGGGCGGCCGCATCGCGCTGGTGGGCCGGGCGCGCGGCGCGACGGCCGAGCAGGAGTTCGACGCCGCGGGGCTCTGCGTCACCCCCGGCTTCATAGACCTGCACACCCACAGCGACAGGGCCTTCAGCGAGCACGAGTCGGCCCGCGACGCGGTCAACGTCCTGCGCCAGGGCTGCACCACGGTGGTGACGGGCAACTGCGGCGGGGGACGCCTGGACGTGGCCGACTTCCTCTCGGACCTGGCACAGACCGGCGTCGGCGTCAACACGCTGCACCTGGCCGGGCACGGCGCCATCCGGCGCGCCGTCATGGAGATGGAAGACCGGCCGCCGACCGATGCCGAACTCGACGCCATGACCGGCATGCTGGAGGAGGCGCTCGAGCAGGGCGCCGCGGGCATGAGCACCGGCCTTCTGTACCTGCCCGGCGCCTACACCGAGACCGGGGAACTGGTCCACCTGAGCCGGCCCCTGGCGGAGCGCGACCGCCTCTACGCCAGCCACATCCGCAACGAGAACGAGAGGGTGCGCGACTCCATCGAGGAGGTCATCCGCATCGGGCGCGAGTCCGGGGCGCGGGTCCACATCTCCCACATCAAGTGCGTGGGCGAGACGGCCTGGGGCCGGGCGCCGGAACTGTGCGGGCTCATCGAGGCCGCCCGCGCCGACGGGGTGCGCGTGACCGCCGACCAGTACCCCTACCGCGCCTCGGCGACCCGCCTGAACGCCATGGTGACGCCCCTGGAGGCGCGGCACAACATACAGGAAATCCTGAAAGACCCCGAGGCGGCGCGCCGGCTGATGCCCGGCATCGCCGGGCTGATGCGCCACCGAGGCGGGCCGGAGAACCTGCTGCTGACCACCGTGGACGGCCGCCCCGAGTGGGAGGGCAAGCGCCTCAGCGAGGTGGCCGACCTGCTGGGAGTCAGCCCGCTGGAAGCCTGCGCCAGGCTGTTGCGCGAGCACAGCCCGCGGGTCATCAGCTTTTCGATGCGGGAGGACGACGTCCGTTTCTTTATGGCCCGCCCTTACGTGGCCACCGGCTCGGATGGCAGCGCCCGGCGGCAGGATGCCGAGGGGTTCGTGCATCCGCGCTCGTACGGGACCTTTGCCCGCAAGCTGGCCCGGTACGCCCGCGACGAGGCCGTGCTCAGCGTGGAGCAGGCGGTGCGGGCGGGCAGCGGCCTGCCGGCGGACACCCTGGGGCTGACGGACCGCGGCTACGTGCGCGAGGGCTGCGCGGCGGACCTCGTGGTGATGGACCTGGACGCGCTGGGCGACCACGCCACCTTCGAGGCGCCCCGGCAGTGCGCCACGGGGCTGCGGCGGGTTTACGTGAACGGCCGCGCGGCGGTCGTTGACGACAAGGCGACCGGCGTGCGGGCCGGGCTGCCCCTGCGCGGCGGTGGGCGGCCCCTGTGAAGGGCCGGCCGTGCCGCCCTACTCTTGCAGGCCGACCCAGGCGGGGTCGAGCGATGGCGGCAGCGGCGGGCGCCAGGGCGCCAGCTCGCCGCGGGCCCAGCGCGGCCCGGGCGTGGGGAACCGCCACCTGTCGCCGTGCTCGATGGCGCCCAGGTCCGGCGCCTCGCCCCGGTGCCGACGCCCGTAGCGATGGGCTGTCTCGGGGTTGCCCGCGTTGATGCCGGGCGAGTCCGGGCGCAGGTGCAAGTCCATCCGCGGCGTCTCCGCATCGCGCGCGGGGGCGGGGTCCGACGGCGTGGGCAGCGGCAGCACGCTCGAGCCGGGCGGGTCGAAGCCGGGGAAGTCCGGCGCCTGCACGAACCCCGGCAGCGCGTCGCGCATCAGGTGCTCCAGGTGGTCCAGCTCGTTGGCCGGTATGCCGTGGTAAAGGTTGTGGGGGCTGACCTCGAAGCCCTCCAGCCGCCACCGGCTCGCCTGGCGCACCAGCAGGATGTTGTTTTCCATGATGTTGTCACGGAACGTGTGGTCGTCGCCGGTCCAGTAGAGGAAGCCGCGCGGGTTGACGGCGGTGTTGTGGACGAACGTCAGCCCCTGGGTGGGCTTGTTGAAGTGCCTCCAGGCGGGGATGAGCTGGAACTTCAGCAGCGCCGAGTTGATGCCGTGCTCGGGGCAGACGAGAAGGAAGTTGTGGTCAATCAGAAGCGGCCCCTCCAGCACCGGGGAGATGGCCAGGGGCACCACCGCGTTCATGAACACGTTGTGGTGGACGCGCAGGTTCAGCGGCGTGGCCGACTCCAGCTCCAGGCATTCGTCGTGGCTGGAGTAAAAGAAGTTGTAGGCGTATTCCGACATCTGTTCCGGTTTCGGCGAGATGTGCACCACGGGGTGGACCGGGTGCGGGCGGACGGTGTCGTGGGCCTCGTAGGCGAGGTTGTTGCGCAGGCGCGTGCGCGGACCGCTGTGGCGCACGAACACCCCGTCCGGCGGCACCTGCCACCAGGGGGCCTCCCGCTCGCGGGCCCGCCGCAGCCACTGGTAGAACGGATACTGGCTGTACTCGCAGTGCTCGACGGTCAGGTCCGCCACGTCCACGGCGACGATGCCCTTGAGCGTGCCGTTGAAGTAGCAGTCGTGCACGGTGATGTGTTCGCCGTCAGCCAGGATGCCGGTCTGGGGCGCCAGGATGAACTGGAGGCCGCCCACACGGATGTGGCGCCCCTCCACGGTCAGCAGCGTTGCGTCCTCCTGGACGTCGCCGGCCGACATCCGGTGCTGGGGCCGCCAGAACTCCGAGTAGGGGGCGTCCGCCTCGGCGCTCTCATAGCGGCGGTGGATGAGCACCGGCACCTGGCGCGGATCCTGCCCCGAGGAGAGCATCACGTAGAGGCGGCCGTCCTCCCAGGCGAAGCCCTCCGGTGGGAGGTCCTCCTCGAGCCCGCCGCCCCGGGTGGGGCGGGTGCGAGCGCGCAGGTGCTCCAGGCTGTCGTAGCCGAACAGGTTCCGCCCGTGCGGTCCGTCGGCCAGCGCCCAGCGCACCCTCCAGGGGACTTCCGCCACGAAGATGCCCTCGTGCTCGGTCGGCTCGAAGCGGGGCGTGAACTCCGGGGGCTCGCCGCTGAGGGTGACCGTCCCCGGCTGCTCGGCGGCCAGCACCACCGGCCGCTCGGCCGTGCCCTCGGCGCGCAGGGTGAGCCGCTGGTGATAGACGCCCGGCTTCAGCAGGAAGACGTCCCCCGGCCTTGCCCGGTCCAGGGTGGCCTGCACGTCGTCCTCAGGGCCGAGCCGGCGGATGTTTCCTTCGTCATAGACCGGCATGGGGCGCAGTTCAGGGTCGGTGAACCAGTCGGCCAGTTCGTGGGGGAAGTAGGTCAACTGCGGCGTGTGCGGGGCGGGCTCGTCCGGCGCGTCCGGCGAGGGGATGACCTCGACGAGGTCAACAAACGTCTCGTGCCCGGAGGGACCCCCGGCCACGGGCCTGAGCCGCACGAACATCGGGATGTTGGCCTCGGGAAAGGACTCGAGAATCTGCGCGACCTCGTCGGTCGCTTCGAGGGTGGCCCGGGCCGTGTGCCAGCGGCCGTCGGCGGTCAGCCGTCCGTCCGGCCCGCCACCGTCCAGGTCACCGGCCAGCACCGGAAACGTCCTCTCCGAGACGTAGCGGAAGTAGGTGTACAGCTCGACGCGCCAGCGGCCGTCCCAGCGGTCGGTGCGGTAGCGCAGCCGCAAGACCGGCGCCTGGCCGACATACCGGGGCTGGAGGCGGCCGGCGTTGCGGATGCGCAGGTCGGGGTCGCCCTCGCGGTTGGTGATGCGCAGCACCGCTCGGCCGGAGGGCGCATCGGGGACCTCCTGCGCCTGTGCCCGCGTGTCCCCGTGCAGTTGCTCCACGTCCCAGCGCTCGTCCAGCAGCACGACCGGTTCCTGCCCGGCCGCCGCCGGCAGCAACAGAACCACCCACACCGCGACCGCCACCATCCGCCAGGCGGCCCGCGCCATCTTGCGTTCAGCCAAGCGTCGTGTGCAACTACGCCACATAATATCAACACCCCGGAAAGTCAGGAAGCACAATGGGATGCCCGCACGCGGGCGCTCTCACGCTCTTGTAGCCTACCAAGAAGCCCGCGATCGTCAAGGATAAGCAACGCCGGCGGCATTCAGGTGTCCGGCTCCCGACGGCCTGCTTGTGTTGCCCCATGCGCGAGGCCCGCGGGCCGTTCGCCCTGCAGCGAAAAGGTGGAACTACGGCGCGCGGCGGCTGTAGCGCCGGCAGCCGTGGCGGCACGAGCGATCCCTCCAGGTTGCGGCGCGGTCACGCATCACCCCCTCAGGGGCCTGCGCGCGGGTTGTCTCCGGGGGGATTCTCCTCGATTTCGAAACCGCTCAGGATCGGGGCGCCGATTTCACCGGGGTTCCGCGAACGCGGCGTGAAGGTTATCTCCAGTGCCCTTCCGGCCGGCACGTCGCGCAACTCCCGCACCAGGGCGCGGCGGTGCCCTCCGGCCGTCGCTACGACGTCCAGCCCTTCCAGGACCGTGTTGCCCTGCAAGGCGACGTCGAAGAGGCGGTCGCCGGCTTCGACGCGCTCGTCCAGTTCGGCAAAGTGCAGGCGCACGGTGTAGAGGCGCGGCTCCGCCTCGGTATCGTCCAGGTGCAGAGTCCGGGCCGCATTGTCGAAATCCAGCCGGCGCTGCCAGGTGCCGTCAGTGGGCGGGGCCTGTCCGAAATCCACCAGCAGGTCGTCCCGCTGCAGGCCGAGGCGCTCCATCTCGCACCACGGTATGGCCAGCTCCGCGGTGAACAGCTCATCTGTCAATCGCACTTGCGCCGACCAATCGCCCTGCCAGGTGGCGTCTTCATCGAAGGCGAAGTAGGCCGCGCGAGGTCTTCTGACCTCTTCGGGGAAGACGATCTCCGTCGGGTCCGCTGCGCGCTCGGCCAGGCGCAGGCGCGAGACCGTGCGCCACTGGCGGTTGTCGCTCAGGAAGCTCCGGCGCTGCTGCTGCACCTGCTCGGGTGAGACCGGGTCTTCGTCGGCGCGGTGGTACCATATCGGGAACCCTATCTCGGCCCCGAGGGCGGGTTCGATGTGGAGTTCTTCCCAGGGGAAAAGCGCTTCGACCACGTGCCGGCGCTCGTTGCGGCTCTCGGCGACCCGCACGCCGCCGGGCGATTCCTCGCCGCCGCGGCGCAGGACCGCCTGCCATGTCCGCTCCTGCAGGTCAACCTCCAGCCTGAGGTGGTTGTCAACGGCCTCTTGTCCCGGCCGGCCGGCGATGAAGGCGACGCTGCGCACGGGCCGTTCGGCGTCTTCGCCGAAGCTCAGCAACAGCCAGAGGCCGCGTTCATCCCAGGCCAGGCGGCTCTCGATGCCGGGGGCGACATGCGCCCGGAAGCCATCCTCGCCCCAGTCCCCGGCCTGTCCGTCGAGCGCCAGGCCGTCGAGCCGGGGTGTATCGGCGTGCGGGCTCCAGTGGCTCTCGTTGCGAGCCCCGGAGGCAGAGACGGCGAAGCGGACCAGGTCTCCCCGGTCGGCCCGTCGTGCCCCGAGCCGCAGCTCCATGTGGTCTTCGTCCCGGACGCGGGCGTGCTCCGGCTCTTCGGCCACGCGCCAGGGTGTCCTGTGTCCGCGCCGGTCCACGTACGCGTGTCGTTCGTAGGCGACGTAGAGGTGCTCGTCGTCGTGCCGCAGCAGCGTCGAGGCCCGCTCGGGCAGCTTGACGCGGCGGGCGCCGTCCCAGGTCTCCTCGTCCGGCGCGCCGTCCACCGCCGGGGGGGCCACCGCGGGCAGTGAGACCACCGAGACCTCGGGGTCGTAGAATCCCAGGTCTATTCCCAGGCGACGGATGCCGCGGATGGCGGAGCCGTAGACCCACGGCCTGTCGGTGCCGCCTATGGAGACGTGGTCGGTGTTGACGCGGAAGGGGCCGAGGCGCTCGTCCCACTCCACCGTCATGGGCACGGCCAGCCCGCGGCGGTGACGCACGGCCGTCGAGCGTGGATAGCCGAACCAGAGGTAGCCGTCGTCGTGCCGGCGGTCCCCCGGGGCCCCCAGGTTGACCGAGGACCGGTTCACGGACGTGCTGAAACCCACCCGCTCGTAGTAGGTGGCCCAGTCTTCGTTGCGAGGCCTGCGGGCGGGCGCCAGGGCGAGAGAGGTCTGGAAGTTGTAGGAGCAGGTGCAGCCGCTGCTGGCCTCGCTCGATATCAGAAGACCCAGGGCGGGCACCAGCGCGGTCCCGCAGCCGGGGCGCATGCCACCGAAGTTGCGTACCCCGCTGTCGTCCTCCATGTCGTAGTAGCCCAGCGTGGCGGACCGGAAAAAGTCCATCTGCGCCGACGTTACGACCGGGCCGCAGCCGTAAGAACGCGCATACACCTCCCGGTTCAGGGCGCTGCCGGTGCCCTGGATGGTTCGGGTCTCCCCCGTCAAAGCCCGATGCCGCTGTCCGGCATAACGGGTGTCGTCAGCGGGCCTGGCGGGCCGCCGGCCCCAGCGCAGCGCGTGTTCCGGCAGGTCGGCCAGCTTCCCGACCCGCGCGCGTTCCCGCTGCGGGGCGCCGTCCTCCTGGAGCACGAAGACCGGCCAGCCGTTGTTGAACGTCCCGGAGGTGTTGTCCCCACCGAAGACGTGGGTGCGGATGTCCCCCTCCCGGAAGAGGTAGGAGACCAGCGTGGCGTCAAAGGCGAACTCAGCGGGCACACCGCCCCGGGCGGCGGGCACTTCTTCCCAGGGCAGGAAGAGCTCGACGGCGGTGCCGCCCTCGACCTCGCCCCCCTGGAACTCGATCGACGGCCGCGCCGAGGGGTCATCCGGCTCCCAGGTCACGCGGTCGTAGGCTAGCGTGTAGGGACGGGGCCGGCCCGTCTGTGGCTGCACGTAAACGCGGAACATGTCGAGGTCATCCGGATCGTAGATGTCCGCCCGCCGGTGGGGCGGCCGGAAGTCGAAGAACAGCTCCCACGAATCCAGGTTCGTCACGCCCGGGTCGCGTGTCTCGAGCCCGATCCGCAGCCCTTCCTCTTCAGGGGTGAGTGTGACCACCCCTGACCGCGTGGCGTTTACGTCGAACTCGAACCGTCTCGGTCCGTCCAGCGTGTGCTTCTCCGGCTCGTGGAACTCACCGTAAACCCCTTGCTGGCGGCCCGTCTGGGCACATAGCCGGTAGCAGACCGAGCCGAAGTTCAGGTACACGCTCTCGTCGTCGGCCGACAGGCTCTCCAGCACTATCCTCTCCCGCAAAATAGCGCGAAACTCGTCCACGCGGCGGGCGCACCCAAAGTACCACCTGCCGAACTTCCACAGCGTGCCCACCGCGTACGGCACCGAGCGAGACCAGAGTTCGGTCCCGTTGTAGGCGTCCACCGCGATCACGTGATGGCTGCCCACGTGGAAGTAGCGACCGCCGGCTGCCACGGGGGTCGGGCCCCACGAAGTGCGGTCAGCCATCCGGCCCGGACCCGGCCCCCCGAACCAGGCGAGGGCCAGGGGCCAGCGCAGGCGCTCATCGCAGGGCTCGGCGGAGTCCCAGTCGAAAGCGCCCGGCAGCTTTTCCCGCCGCACCAGAAGCCCCAGCTCGGAATCCTCCAGGCTCGTGGACGGCGCCTTGACGGCCTGCAGCGCCGCGCGCGTCTCGTCCCCCTCCGGCCGCCCCGTGAGCCAGAGCCCCCCAGCCGGCCGCAGCGCCCTGTAGAGCTCCCCGGCGCTCACCTCCAGCGTTTCCGGCCCTCCCACCACCAGGTTGGCGAAGTAAGGCGGCAAGGGCAACTCTCCGGAATCAGGCAGGGCCGTCACGGCGATGCGGGAGCCGTAGAGGTGGGTCTGCTCCAGCAGCCGCTCCCGCGCCTGGCGCGCCGTCTCCTTGTCGCCCATGACCTGCAACACGTGCATCTCGGTGGCCGCTGCCAGCGCGCGGGGCAGGTCCGGCTCCGGCTCGCCGAGCACCAGGACATATCCCCTGCTCACCCGCCGGCGTTCCAGGCGCTCCAGCGCCTGCCGGGCCAGCGGGCCGGGTTCCGGCGCCGGGTCGGGCTCGGCGGGGCGGACCAGAACCGCCGCCTCCGCCCGCCCGGCCCCGGCGGGCGCAAAACAGTGGATGCGGCCGTCGTCCGTGCTCGCATACAGCCGGCCGTCGGCTACTGCCAGCCGCCGCACGTACCCTTCCACACGGGCGGACCAAAGCGTCGCGGGCAGGTCCTCCTCGGCGGTGCCGGCACGCCGGACCGCACGCCGGTAGACCGCCGGATGCTCGGTGCTCTCGTAGTGTCCCCCGACGCCGCGCTCGCCCCGGACCTCCTCGGCGCGGTGCGCCGTGATGCGACCGGCCCCGCCGCGGAAGGCCACTTCCCCGACCCGAGCCCATCCCTCAGGCACGTAGCGGAACTCCTCCATGCGGTAGGCCCGCGAGTCGAGCAGATCTCCCGTCGAGAGCCGGTAGGCATGGTCACCGCTGACAGTCATGTTGATGAAGACATCGCGTTCGGCGTCCATCGTCACCCACGCCCCGCCCAGCCGCTGATGCCGGCTCTGACGGTAGTGCAGAAAGCGGCCGTCGTTCCGGTCGAATGCCGCCGGCACAGCGCGTCCCGCCGTCACCAGCAGCACGTCCCCGTCGGCCGCCAGGTATCCCTGCGGGGCGACCCCCGTCATCGCGTACGCGCTTGCGTGCGGCTGCGCCATGTAGTTGACCGTGGTGTCGTTCCTCCACAGCTCCGCCCCTGACTCGGCGTCCAGGGCATAGACAATCACCCCTTCGGTGGGCCACATGCCCGCGGTGACGTAGACGACACCCTCGTCAACCAGCACCCCGCTGCGCAGGGGCCAGCGGGAGATGATCCGCTCGTTGCCCAGGACCATCTCGTCCCCCGGCGCGGCGCGGAATTCCCAGAGCAGCTCGCCGGTCCGGACCTCCAGGCAGTAGAGGCGGCCATCGTCCGACGCGACGTAGGCGCGGCCCTCATAGACGTCAGGTGCAAACCTGACCGGTCCTCCCGTGGTGAACCTCCAGCGGACCCGACCGGTCTCCGCGTCAAGGGCCCGCACCGAATCGTCCGTGGTCGAGCCGAGCAGGACAAGGCCGTTCGAGACCACCGGCACCGGGGCGTAGTCGAACGGCTGGCGATGGGGCTCTTTGCGGGGGTCCGGCCAGGCCGGCTGAGGCGGCCGGTCGGGCTCGAACGTCCACTGCAACTGGAGGGGCAGGCGCACCGACCCCGTCGCGGTCCCCGTTCGGGCGGCATCACGCCGGTAGCGCGGCCAGCCCTCGGCCGCCGCCGCGCCCGCCAGCAGGAGAATGAACAGGACCAGCACCCTGCGCGTCAGCATCGTTTCCCACGACATGGCTCGGCCTCCCGCCGCCGGCTCATTGTGTCGCGCCGCCGCGCGGGCCCGTGCCGGCGCTCCGTCCCGCGCCCGGACGCCCTTCAAGACCCGACCCTTACCGCTCTATCCGGGGTAGAGGCGCCCGCTCCGCGCCTTTCCGAACCCGGCAGGCCGCGTCCCGCTGAGCCGCTTGTCGATGCACGCCGCCTGATATCGCACCGATTGCTGGTACCAAACGTAGCAGGTCGCACGCTCAGTGCAAGCGGATTCTCGACCGGTCGGCGTTCCCCGCCCGCAGTCCGGCCTCAGGTGACGAAGCGGCATGGGCGGATGCACAAGGTCTGCAGAGGACAATCGGCCCCCCGGCGGCCGCGCCTCAGAACAGCCCCCGGCTGCGGCGCAGGCGCTCGACCGTCGGCGGGTGCGGCCGGAACGGCGAGGGCGGCGGCTCGGGTACGGGCAGGGGCCGGGTGTTCGGCAGGGGGGTGCCGTTCACCTTCTTGTTGTAGGCCGTCACCATCAGGCGCTCCAGGTTCACCGTGTCGGCCACGTTGTAGGCGAGCAGCGTCTCCAGGGCGCGCCTGTCCCCGGTGCGGCGCCACTCGCGCCACAGCAGCACGGCGAAGAAGCCGTCCACCCCCTCCAGCTCCCCGCGCTCGATGCCGAGGGCCCGCTCGCAGCCCTTCAGGCCGCCCCGGTAGCCGAGGCTGCCCAGCACGTAGCGCAGGTCTATGTGGGCGTGCGGCATCGGAGCGCCCAGGCCGTCCCGGATGAACGGCACGTCGAACTGCTTGCCGTTGTAGGTGACGATGAGGCGGTAGTCCTCCACGTCCCGGGGGAATTCGTCCATGTTCTGCCCCCGGACGTAGTGGCGTATGGCGCGGCCGTCGTAGAGGGCGATGGTCGTGATGTGGTCATAGGGGCCGCCCAGGCCGGTGGTCTCGATGTCCAGGTAGGCGACCGAGTCGCGGAACTCAGGGAACAGCCGCCACTGCTCGGCCGAGGGCAGGGCGTCGTAGAACCACCGCACGTCCCGGCGGGCGAGCCGCCGGAGAGACTCCTCGACGGCGCGCGAGACGGCATCAGCCCGCCAGCCGGTCAGCGGCAGGGCGGCGCCGCCGGCCACGTCCTGCCAGCGCTGCACGCCCGCCTCCCAGAGGCGGCGCTCCGTCTTCGGCCCGATGCCGTGTATGTGGCAGAACGTGTTCTGAAGCATGTGTTCCATCTTCGGCCCTGCGCCGGCCGCACGCAAGCGGGAGCGTCCGCTTCCCGTCGGCGCCCCTTGCCCGGCGTGCCGCAACCACCTACTATGGCCCCCGTCCGATGATCTGGCCCCTCAGCACATGGCCCCCTGGAGGAGAAGCCGAGATGACCGCCGGCGCCGAGCAGCCGTTCTTTGACATGCAGGACATCTTCGACAGCGCCCCCCGCGATCGCATCCCCAAGGTAGCCGTCGCGGCCGACGGGTCCGTCCTCGCCTTCACTCGCTCCTGCCGGCTGATGCGCCGCAGCGAGGACCGCGGCGAGACCTGGAGCGAGCCCCAGGGACTGGAGCCCGGCGGCAGCGCCAACGTCGTCGTGGACGACAACTCCGGCGACGTCCTGATCGTCCAGCCCGGCCAGCGCCGCGTTCTGCGCAGCGGCGACAACGGCAAGACCTGGCACGCCGAGGAGATCGAAGTTCTGCCGAACACCATGGGGCACGGCGTCCCCGACAACGCCCCGGCCTCCGTCGGCGCCTCCGAGTCCGGCATAACCCTGCACCACGGCCCGCACGAGGGCCGCCTGCTGATGCCCGCGCGCGTGCAACCGCCCCACGGAGACAACGCCCAGGAATACTGGCCGCTCAACTACAACACCTCCATCTACAGCGACGACGCCGGCCGCACCTGGCAGGTCGGCGAGCCCGTCCAGAGCGGCACCGGCGAGGGCACCCTCGCCGAACTCGCCGACGGCCGCATCTACTACAACAGCCGCTGCCACATGGCTGTGGACGCCCGCCGCCGCATCGCCTGGAGCCACGACGGCGGCCACCGGTGGGTGGACTGGCAGGTCTGTGAGACCCTGCGCGAGGTGGGGGAGCCCTTCTACTTCAAGTACGGCACCCGCCCCGCCTACGGCTGCAACGCCGGGCTGGTGGGCCTGCCGCCGGAGGCCGCCAGCGGCAAGGACGTGCTGCTGTTCAGCACGCCGGACAACCCCGGCCGCACCCGCGTGCGCATGACCGTATGGGCCAGCTTCGACCGCGCCGAGACGTGGTCCCTCAAGCGTCTCGTCTACGGGGGCCCGTCGGCCTACTCGTCGCTGGCGGCCGACCCGCGGGGCCGCATCTACCTGCTGTTCGAGCGCGGCCGCAGCGCCAACCCCAAATCCGACATAGACCACCACAAGATAACGCTCGCGCGCTTCAACCTGCCCTGGCTGCTGCAGCTCTGAGCGCCCGAACAGAAGAGGAGAAACGCCGATGTCCGACCCCGGAGGGCCGCAGTGCGGTGGTGACGTGCCCGTGCTGGCGGAGTGCGACGTCGTGGTGTGCGGCGGGGGGCCCGCCGGTTGCGCGGCCGCCGTGGCGG
>PUMJ01000153.1 GCA_003551305.1 Candidatus Brocadiaceae bacterium | reverse complement strand
GGCACGAGCAGGGCGCGGGCCACATGGCCGACGGCTACGCCCGCGCCACCGGCAGGGTGGGCGTCTGCGTGGCCACCAGCGGCCCCGGCGCCACCAACCTGGTCACCGCCCTCGCCACCGCTTTCATGGACAGCGTCCCCGTCGTCGCCCTCACCGGCCAGGTGAAGACGCACCTGATCGGCAACGACGCCTTCCAGGAGGCGGACATGACGGGCATCACCCGCCCCATCACGAAGCACAACTACCTGGTCACGGACGTGCGCGACGTGGCCCGCGTCGTGCACGAGGCGTTTCACATAGCCTCCACCGGCCGGCCGGGCCCCGTGCTCATTGACCTGCCGGCCGATGTGACCGGTGCCGAGTGGGACGGCCCCCTGGACACGACGATGCAACTGCCCGGCTACCGCCCGGCCGGCGGCAACGGCCACGCCCGCCAGGTCCGCCGCGCCGCCGCCGCCATTAACGACGCCGAACGCCCCGTCCTTTACGTCGGCGGGGGCATCATCACCTCCGGCGCCGACGCCGAACTGTCGGCGCTCGCACGGAAGGCCGGCATCCCCGTCACGACCACCCTGATGGGGCTGGGAGCCTTCCCGGAGACCGACGACCTCTCCCTCGGCATGCTGGGCATGCACGGGACCGCCTACGCGAACCACGCGGTGACGAACTGCGACCTGCTGATCGCCATCGGCGCGCGGTTCGACGACCGCATCACCGGCCGCCTGGACGGCTTCGCCCCCGCGGCCGGCATCGTCCACGTGGACATAGACGCCACCTCCATAGGCAAAAACGTCCCGGTGGACATCCCCATCGTGGGCGACGCGCGCGGCGTGCTGGCCGGGCTGCTCGAGCTGGTCCAGCTGCGGGACCGCTCCGCCTGGCACGAGCTCATACGGGAGTGGAAGCGCCGGTTCCCCCTGCGCTACAGCCCGGACGGCGCGACCATCAAGCCCCAGGCCGTGGTCGAGCAGATAGACCGCGTCAGCGGCGGGGAGGCCGTCATCGTCACGGACGTGGGCCAGCACCAGATGTGGGCGGCGCAGCACTACCGCTACAGCCGGCCGCGCACGTTCCTCAGCTCCGGCGGGCTCGGCACTATGGGCTACGGGCTGCCGGCGGCGCTGGGGGCGCAGTTCGGCCGGCCGGGCCGGCCGGTCTTCCTCATCAGCGGGGACGGCTCCCTGCAGATGAACATCCAGGAGATGGCGACCGCCGTGCAGAACCGCCTGCCGGTCAAGATAGCGCTGCTGAACAACGGCTACCTGGGCATGGTGCGGCAGTGGCAGGAGCTGTTCTATGAGCGGCGCTACTCGGGCACGGTGCTCTCGGAGGGCAACCCGGACTTCGTCCGCCTGGCCGAGTCATACGGGGCCGTGGGCATCGCCGTGGACCGGGCCGACCAGGTCGCGGGCGCCCTCGAGCGGGCCATGGAGGTTGACGACGCGCCGGTGCTGCTGGACTTCCGCGTCGCCCGCGAGGAGAACGTCTTCCCCATGGTGCCGGCGGGGGAGGCCATAGACCGCATGCTCACCGGCATGGCGTGAGCGGGCCCAGCCTCCTCGTCCGCATCTGCCACCAGGGTCACTAAGCGTACCCGCCCGCAGCGGGGTCACGAAGCTCGCCCGTTCGCCGCCCGGCGAATGTGGAGGGCTTGCCCGCCCAGCAAGCCACGAATCCGCCTTGCCTCACCAGCGGAGTGAGCCTATCGAGTATTGTCTCCTCTTGCCCATCTCCTTGGGTCTTCCTTCTCAAAGAACCTACAGAGGTTCCCTGAGCACGCTGCTAAACTGAGACAGGGCACAACCATCTGAAAATCCAAATGCTGCATGATCTCCCCTCGGTGAAAGTCAGGCCGGTCCAAATGCGGTGAGACTGCTCTGAAATCCCTTGATATATGCCCACATTTGCTGTAGTATCCTTGCCGACTTCTGAGTAGGTTGGGATGTCGTGTCCCCAAGACATGCTCAAACTGAGGCAGGGTAAGCTGTGGACGGTCTGTCGTCGCGCCCCTCTGAAGATGCATTTGTCGCTTCTGTGTATCTCTTGTTGGAGGCCCCGCTATGTTCCGGTTTCTCGCCGTAAGTTTGCTGTGTGTAATCCTCTTTGCTTCGACGGCCTGTGAGTCGCTGTCCCGTGCGGACCATGCTCACCTGCGTGAGATACAGGCTGCCGGTCTGGATGTGGACGCACCAGGTGTGAAAAGCCCCACTACGGCAGGGGTCCTGAATCTGTTGCCAGGCATTGGCAACTTCTACCTGGCCTCGGGCACAGACGCCTCCGGCCAATGGATCTACGGGACCTTGAACCTACTTATGTGGCCTTTGTCCGTAGTATGGGGTATCCCACAGGCGGCCATAGACGCGAGAACGATCAACCAACGGGAAGCAGTCTACTACTATCGGTATGATCCGCGCGGGCGTGAGGAGTTCCGGGCGGCCACCGGCACAGGGCTTGACTGAACGTCCTGCTGCAACCGGCCGGGCGAGAACATGTTGGTTTGCTGCACCGCCGACGCTTGGCGGGTGACCGCCTGCGAGGAGTGTGGCTGTGTCGGGACTTGGTGCAGGAACCCTCACGGAGCCGTTCGGCTAATCCACAGGGGTCACGCGGGGGCTGCCTTCGGCAATGAGTCGGCAGGAAGACAGCCAGGGTCGGGAGATCCGTGAAGGCCACCATGCAGCTGATTGCCGTGATGGAGGGAGTTGCTGCCGCTGTACCAGGTGTAAGACTGGCAGCAGGTGCAGACTGGAGAGTCGCCCTGCTTACCGCGATCGCTGTCGCAGTGGTTAGCACGATCTTCCAGTGGGTCAGCTCACGGCGGATCAAGAGGCTTGAGGCTAAGCTTGAGACCAGGACGGGTTATTACATGCCCAAACTTGAGGCGCATGAGCAACTCTGGCCTCTTGTCGCTGACTGCAACCGCGCGCAGGAGAGTCTACGTAGTTTGAAGCGCCAACGCAGTGTGGACTATGGCCCAGCAGCGCAGGAGATCTCAGAGTGTCGGAAAAAGCTCAAGAGCTATGTGTACGACCACGGGCTCCACTTTGGCGATGACGTCCGAGAGCTTGTGCGGCGATTGGATAGGAGTCTTGGCGACAACACAGTTGACAGGGTTCGGGATGAGGTCCTGGCTCTTGAGCAGAAGTTGCGCGAGATCATGGATGAGTGGGACTACTGAAGACGGAGAGAGCCTTGAGCCCACGGGGAGGGACCTCTCCTCCGTAGCGCTCCGACGCCGAAGGCGGCGGAGGGCGAAGGAGGATGGTCGGCCTGACCGGACACGGTTAGAACAGTTCGCCGCAGGGGCCATCGCTTTGCCTGCCGCTGTTTCGCAGGCCATCCGGGAGACAGCATAGTCGGAAAGCCGCTCTGCCACAAGCCCATCCGCCGGGTACCTCCGCGACCCAGTACCCGGGTGAGAACGTGCTGGACCTTTTCGGAGGGTCGGGCCCGAAGCTGATTGCGTGCGAGCAGAGCGGGCGGCGGGCATACCTGATGGAGGTGGACGCGCTCTATCCTTCGACTTCCCTCAGGACGGTGAGCCCGTCGAACCGCTGCGACGTCATCGTGCAGCGGTGGGAGGAGTTCACGGGGCGGAAGGCCGAGCGCGTCGAGGAGGTTCAGGCGTGATGCGCGTTACGACGCAAGAACCGGGAGATCTCGGCCTTGCCGGCCCGGCCCTCGGCCACGTCGCGGACGAGCGCCTCCAGTTCGGCCTCGTCCGCCTGAACCAGAGTGTCGTTCAACTGCAGGAACACGATGGCGGCCACAACGCCCGTGCGCTTGTTACCGTCCACGAACGGATGGTTGCGCACGATATGGAACAGATAGGCGGCGGCCATCTCGAAGAGGTCACGGTGCAGGTGGCCCTCATGGGTGCCGGCCTGCGGCACGGCGACCGCCGAGGCAAGCGACGCTACGTCGCGGATTCCGGCTTTGCCGCCGTAGCGCTCAAGCTGGTCCTGGTGGATGCGGAAGACCTCCCAGAGGTCCAGGAACACCGGGGGCATGGGCTACTCCGCCAGATTCTTCAGTGCACGTCCGAACCGCCTGTTCGTCTCTTCGAGGGTCTCCTCGAACCTGGCCTGCCGCTCGGGATCTCTCTGCGGCACGAGGACCAAGACGTCTCCGTCCGTGCGGATGTCCAGGGGCGTGTCCGGCCCTATATGGAGCAGTTCCAGGATGGGCTTGTCAATGATGAGCGCGTAGCTGTTGCCGTGCTTGGTCAGGGTCTTGACCATGGCGACCTCCCGTTGGCGTATACCCAGAGTACATACATTGTATTCCGTGCCCCTCACGGTGTCAACACCAAGCCGGGAGCCGAAGAAGAAGCCCCGACCGACGTGGCCGGGGCTCAGGAGGATGGGTAATGCTACTCGGCCAGCGCGAACAGCCCCCGCCCCACCTTGCGGAACCGGGACTCGTCGCCCTCCTTCTGCATGTCGCGCAGTATGGCGGCGTAGATCGTGGCCGACGGCGTCTTGCCCTCCGAGGCCCAGTAGCCCGCCTCGAAGGCGCGCTCCACGATCTCCTTGCAGCGCATCGGCTCGCCCGCCTCCTCGAGCACCTTCGCCGCCGCGTCGAGGCCGCTCATAGTGGCCTCCCCCGGCCCGCTCTCGCCCTCCGGGGCGGCCTCCTCGTCCTCTTCGGCCTCGGGCTCGCCCTCGGGCTCTGCGTCGCCCTCCGGCGCCGTGGGGGCCTCGGCCGGGTCCGCACCGGCCATCGGCACCAGGTCCTCGAGCGGCACCTCGCTGATGGTCTTGCCGTCGGAGAGGCGCCTGACCGTGGCGGCCGCATCGTCGGCGCTGCTGTCGGCCTCTACCACCTCGACTACCTCGTCGCCGAGCATCCTGCGCTCACCGACGCTGACGGGGACCACGTGCTTCATGTGGCCGCCCCACCACACGTCGCGCAGGCGCCGGGCGGTCTTGATGCGCACCTGCCGCCCGGTCTCCTGGTTCGTGCCGACCCAGCCCCCGTCGGGGTGCTCATCGTCGATGACCACCGGGGCGATCTTGCCCGACACCTTGACCGCATACATCTCGCCGATCTTGACGTCTTCTGCCTTCATGACCTTCCCCTTCGTCGCGTTACGGGTTCTGAGGGCGGCCACCACCCGTGGCCACCGGCCGCGAGAGGACAACGTCCGGGCCACGGCGTCGCGGCAGCGCCGGTCCCACTCCTTGAACTTCCGCCCGTGGTTCGGGTCGGCCAGGTGCGCCAGCTCATGGGCCAGCATGCACCAGACATCGACCGGGTCGCACGGGCGCGTCCACCACTCGCTCCTTTCCCGGTAGCGCAGCACCAGCGAGACGCGGCCCTCCTGCCAGTAGCAGAGGCCGGTCCTTCCGCCCGGGTGCGGTCGGCGTTTGTGCTCCACCACGCGCAGGGGAAGGCCGAGCCGCCCGGCGACCTCGAAGGCCACCTCGGTCAGCTCTTCCAGGAAGGCCGCGTCGTCGGGATGGGGCTCGAGCGGCGGCATGGCTACTCCTCCAGCATGTCCGCGATGTACCGGACCAGGCTCCCCAGGTCCCGCGCGTGGACGCGTGTGCCCTGGTCGGGGCCCTTGCCGCGGGCGCGGACGGCCTCGGCCGCGATGCGGACGCCCCGCTCCCGGTCGCTTATGAACTCATCGTCCCAGCCCGGCATGATGACCTCGGTCCGGGCATCGGCCTCGAGAACCTCGGCGGCCCTGCGAAGCCGGTCTGCGGCCTCCCTGCGCCTGTGCGGTTCCATACGCGCTCCTTCCTCTCCGGCCCGATGGGGCTGCCATCGTCAGGCCGCGGCCACAACGCCGCGGCGACCCCGCCGGGGCGGGGTTTCGGCTTCATCGGCTGAACAGCTCGTCCACCAGCGCGAGCAGCTCGTGGTAGTCCCGCCGGTAGCCGAGGGCCAGGATGCCGCGGGCGACGCCGGCGGCGAACTCCCGGGACTTCTCGTAGAACAGCTCATCGCCGTCGGCCAGGAGCGTCTCGCGGGCGTTATCGGCGATGTCCCGCATCAGGGCCTCGACCCGGTCGCGCTTCTCCTCGGGCAGTCCGAACGTGCTGGTCTCGTTCATGCTGGGCCTCCGCTCCATGGGCGTGGTCGGCCCGCCGCAGTCGGGGCAGGCGCCGCCGGTGGCCACCTCGTCGGCCAACCATTCGGTTCCGCAATCCAGACAGATTCGCCAGCGTCTCATCGCGACCTCCCTTCAGTCGGTGGTCTCGCCCTCGGCCTCGTCGGGCGAGTGGGCCGATTCGGCCAGGGCGTCCTTGATGTCCTTCTCGTCCTGCTGGGCCATGAAGGCCAGCGCCTCGATCAGCTTCGTGCGCAGGTGTCTGAGGTCGCCGGCGTGTCCGAAGCCGTATCCCTCCTTCCGGGCGAACCGGCCGTGCTCCTCGACCTCCATTTCCAGCCACGCCATCAGCGAGGCGACGTCGGCGCTGCGTGCCCGGTAGAGTTCCTCGGCGGTCGGGGCAGCCGCGCTCTTCGCGGTGGTGGCGCCTCCGCAGCCGGGGCAGCCGTCCGGGGTGTCGTCGGCCAGCCATTCGAGCCCGCAGTCTTCGCATACTCTCCATGTTCTCATCGCGACCTCCTTTCAGTCGGCCAGCCGCTGGATGGCGTGCCAGTAGTCGTCCACGTCACTGTTCGTGCCGATGTGCCCGTCGAGGGCGTGCTGGACGCGCCGCGCCATCTCGTAGAGGTCGTCGCGCCTGCCGGCGCCGACCACGTGGCTGTGCACCTTGCCCTCGACCCGGACGGCGGCGATGACGTTGGCGCCGTCGCGCGTCAGTTCGGCCCGCCGGTTCGCCTTCAGCCCTCTTACGTCTATCCGCGTCACCTTCATGCCCGCACCTCCCGTCAATCTGTGGTG
>PUMJ01000256.1 GCA_003551305.1 Candidatus Brocadiaceae bacterium | reverse complement strand
GTAGACCAGCCGGTGCAGCTTGCCATCTATGCGGTCGACGGTGTCCAGGGTGCGCCCGGGGCCGTCCGGGCCGGGTCGTTGCGCGTAGAGGCCGGGCACGCTGGTCAGCAGCACCAGCAGGTCGGCCCGCACAAGGTGGGTGACGAGGGCGGCGAGACGGTCGTTGTCGCCGAACTGGATCTCCTCGGTGCTGATGGTGTCATTCTCGTTGACGACCGGCACGCAGGGCATCTCCATAAGGGCGTGGATGGTGTTGCTGGCGTTGAGGTAGCGTCGGCGGTCGTCGAGGTCTTCGCGCGTCAGCAGAATCTGGGCGGCGTGGAGGCCGTGGCGGCTGAAGTGGCGCTCGTAGTGGGCGAGCAGCTTACCCTGGCCGACGCTGGCGGCCGCCTGCAGCATGGGCAGGGTGGTGGGGCGGGTGGGCATCTTCAACTCGGACATGCCGCCCCCGATGGCGCCGCTGCTGACGAGGGTCACCTGGCGACCGCTCTCCACCAGGCGGGCGACCTGTTCGGCGATCGCGCAGACCCGCTCGTCATCCAGGGGCCGCCCCGGGGCGGCCAGCACGTTTGTGCCGACTTTGACCACGACGCGCTGCGCGGAGGCGACGTAGCGGAGGCGAAGCTCGCGGGAGGAGGGCATGTGACGTTGCTCCGTGGGTGAGTTCGGGGGAGTTTACCGCAAGCCGGGGCGGGGCTTCAAGCCTTCAGGCAGGTGCGGTCCGGCGCACCAGGCTGCGCATCCGCTCGGCCAGCCCCGCCGCGTCCAGTCGGCAGCGGGCGAGCTGGCTGTCGCGTGAGGCGTGCTGGACGAACTCGAGGGGTACGCCGGCCAGCCGCACGTTGTCGGCGGGTATACCGTCTCGGCAGAGGAGTTCGAGCACAGCGGAGCCGAACCCGCCGCTCACGCGGCCGTCCTCGGCCACCAGCACCGCGCCGTGGGAGCGGACCGCCTCACTGATGGTTTCCTCGTCGAGGGGTTGGACGAAACGGGCGTTGATGACGCCCACCTGCAGGCCGTCGGTGCGCTCCAGCAGTTCGGCCGCCTCCAGCGCGCGGCGCACCAGGGCTCCCAGGGCGATGATGACGCCGTCGGCGCCTTCCCGGCGGACTTCGGCCAGGCCGGGCTGCACGCGCACGGGGCGCTCGGCGCCGTCCTGGTCGGGCACGTTCTCGCGGGGATAGCGTATGGCCGCCGGACGACCGAGCTTGAGGGCCAGGCGGAGCATAGCCCTCAGTTCCTCCCCGTCGGCGGGCGCCATGACGGTCATACCGGGGATGGTGCGCAGATAGGCGATGTCGTTGAGCCCGTGGTGGGTGGGGCCGTCGGCGCCCACCAGCCCGGCCCTGTCTATGCAGAACACGACGGGGGATCCCTGAAGTGCGACGTCGTGGTTGACCTGGTCAATGGCGCGCTGAAGGAAGGTGGAGTAGACGGCGAAGACAGGCTTGAGGCCGCCGGCGGCGAGGCCGTTGGCCAGACCCACGGCGTGCTGCTCGCAGATGCCGACATCGTGGAACCGGTCGGGGAAGCGTTCGGCGAACCGGGTGAGGCCCGTCCCGTCGGGCATGGCGGCGGTGATGGCCATAACGGCCCCGTCGTTTTCGGCGACCTCACAGATGGTCTCGCCGAAGACGCTCGAATAGTTCGCGCCGCTACGGGGCTCCACGTCGCGCAGCGTTCCGTTGGCCAGTTCGAACCGGCTGCTGCTGTGAAACTTGGTGGGGTTCTCGGAGGCGGGGCTGAACCCGTGGCCCTTCTCTGTGAGCACGTGAAGCAGGACCGGCCCTTTCACTCGTTTGAGGTCTTCGAGCGTATCAATGAGCTCGCCCAGGTCGTGCCCGTTCGCCGGGCCGTAATAGTGGAAACCGAGTTCCACGAACAGGCCGCCCGGCGTGATGGCGGTCTGGACCGCGTCGCTGAGCCTGTTGACGAGGGTGTCAAAACGGGGGCCGACCAGCGGTATCATGGCCAGGGCGTCTTGAAACTCCCGGCGGATTTCAGCAAAGGGGGGCCGGGCGCGCACCTTGCGCAGGTAGCGCGCGATGGCGCCGACGCTGCGGGAGATGCTCATCTTGTTGTCGTTGAGCACGACCAGCAGGTCCTGCTCGAGGGCGCCGGCGTGGTTGAGGGCCTCGAACGCCATGCCGCTGGCCATGGCGCCGTCGCCGATGACGGCGACGACGCGTTCGTCCCGCTCCTGCAGGCTGGCGGCGTTGGCCAGGCCGAGGGCGGCGCTGATGCTGGTGGCGGTATGGCCGAAGGTGAAGGTGTCGCAGGGGCTTTCGGTGCGGTTGGCGAAGCCGCTGATGCCGCCTTCCTGGCGGAGGGTTTCGAACCGGTCGCGGCGGCCGGTGACGATCTTGTGCGTGTATGCCTGGTGGCCGCAGTCCCAGACCAGGCGGTCACGGCCGAAATCGAAGCAGTGGTGGAGGGCGAGTGTGAGTTCGACGACGCCGAGATTGCTGGCCAGGTGGCCGCGGTTGCGCGAGATGACGTGGATGATGAGTTCGCGCACTTCGGCGGCAAGCTGCTGCAGTTGCTGCCGGTTGAGGTTTCGAAGTTCTGCCGAGCTGTCTATTGAGTCCAGGAGGCCGCTCATGGTCGCCTTCCGCTGGGAGGAATCCTGCCGGACGCCGTCTCAACTGGCGGGCGCACGCAAGCGGCTGCAGAGCGCCTCGACGACGGCGCGGCGCACGTCATCCAACGGCTCGCTGACCTCACAGCCGGCCGCATGCGTGTGACCGCCGCCGCCAAAGGCGCCCGCCACCGCGCAGACATCTACGTCGCCCTTGCTGCGCATGCTCACCTTAGTATAATCGCAATCTGGCATTTCCTTCAACAGTGCCGATGCCTGCACGCCCCGCACCGAGATGGGTATCTCGGCGAAGCCCTCGGTGTCCACCGCCCGGAGGCCTGTCCGGCGCAACATCCGCTCGGTGACGACCATGGTGGCGACGCGCCCCTCGGCATGGAACCGGAGGGTCGCCATCGCCATCTGCTGCAACCGCACCTGGGCGGCGGTGGGGGACATGAAGATGTTCTGGATCAGCTCGTCAGGGCGCGCCCCGGCCGCCACGCATTCCCCGCAGACGGCGAAGGCTTCCGGGGTAGTGTCCTGGTGAGAGAAGCGGCCGGTGTCATGGACGACGGCGGTGAAGAGACATTCGGCGATCTCCAGCGTCAGGGGCCGGCCGGCCGCATTCAGCAGACGGCGCATCATCTCCCCGCAGGAACTGGCCGAGGGGTCCACGTAATTCAACCCGCCGAAGCGGGTGTTGGTGTCGTGATGGTCAATGTTCGTTGTGTCAACGGCCCCGGTGAGGTCCTGGCCGAGGGGGCCCAGGCGGCCCAGGTTTCCGCAGTCTACGACAACCAGGTGGTAAGCTTCGGGCAGGGCTTCAGCGGACTCAGCGGCTTCGTCCATGCCCGGCAAGAATTCGAACACGGGCGGTTTGGGCGGCGGGAACACGCACCGGCAATCCGTTCCCATCAGGCGTAAGGCGTGGCAGAGGGCCAGCGACGAACCCGCCCCGTCCCCGTCCAGCCGTACGTGGGAGGTCACCACAACGGGCTGGCCGTCGGTAAGTGTGGCCCATATCTGGTTCAGGAGGGCGGAATCCGACAATCTGGGCTCCGGCACAAAGCACAAAAAAATGCGCGCGGGGCGGACCGATCTTGCCCGCGCGTTCTCAACACGACCATCGTCTGCAGGCACGCGCCGCGTGCCGCACGCTCACCGCCTCATTGGCCGATCCCGGGATCGTCTGTGCCCAAGATGCCCGGCCAGTTGGGGTCTCTCCAGGTCCCGTATCCGCACGTCTGTTTCATAAGCAGGATAAGGTTGCCCGCGCGCCGTGCCATCTCGTCATCCGTGTCGGCCCTCCCGTCTCGCGTGAAGGCCTGGCCGGTGGGCTGCCCGGTACCGAACTGCGGGCTAAAGCCGCTTTGCCTTCCGGTGCCGCCCCGACCTCTTTGCCGGGTGGCGCCTCTATCCCTGCCGGTGCCGAGGCCGAAGTCATCCGTCCTGTCCACTCCGCGGCCCAAATCGCGCGCACCGGGAAGGCCGACATCCCTCAGGTCGCCGCGGTTGACCAGCAGGTCCATCACCGGGTAGACGCGCATGACATAACGGCGCACCTCGTTCTCCTCGCCGATGAACAGAACCTCGCCGGGGCGGATGTCATAGGCGAAGCCATGTTGCTCGAGGGCGAACTCCAGCACCGTCTCCACCGGCGCATCGCGCAGTCGCAGGTACACCGGTTCGACGCTTTGCCTCACCGTGTTGGTCATGACAAGGTTGACACCGGTGACCTCCTGGATGTAGCTGAGCACTTCACTGATGGGAACGCCGTCGAAGTGCACGTCAATGCGCCGCCGCAGCACGTCGGCCACGCGCACGATATCCGACTCCTCCTGTTGCTGTGCGCCACGATCCCCGGCCGTTTGACGCGGCTGGGCACGCCCCTCCGCGCGCGGCTGCTGCTCCTGCACCGTTGCACGGGGCGGGTTGTGTTGCTCCGCCCCACTCTGCCCACTCTGTATGCTCGCCACGCGCGAGGCGGGCAGCGTGAGGGTGCCACTGGAGGTTTCAACCGTCACACGGCTTCCCCGCACGGTCACCGTGCCCTCCAGTGTTGTGCCGTCCTCCAGCGTCACTGTATCGGCCAGCGCCAGACCGCCAGCCAGCACGGACACAAACGCCGCCAGTAGAATAGCCCTGACCTTCATACTGCCTCCCCCGGCCATGCCTCTTACGGATTACTCATTAATTCCTTCCAGTGTACGTATTATAGAGGCTAAGCGCACTGACGTCAACCGGTATCGGTGCTCGGCCAACTGACGAGCGGGCCGCAGGCTGCGCGGGTGGTGAGCGCACCGAAAAAGTGCTCCACCTGCCGCCCGGATACACGGAACGAACCGAGTGGCTTTTCATTGTCCCGACCGTGCAGGTCGCTTCCGCCCGTGACGAACAGTTGGAAGTGTTCGGCGGCCTTTTCCATGTAGAGCTGCTGGTTTCCGGCGAGGCGGGGGCGGTAGGTTTCGATGCCGTCCAGCCCCATCCGGGCGAGAGGATGGATCCACCTGTCCACGGTCTCCAGGCGGGGGTGCGCCAGCACGGCAAGCCCCCGGGCTTCGTGGATGGCCTCGATGCAGCGTTGCGGGTCAAAACGCCTCATCGGCACATAGGCGCCGCCCCCGGTGCCAAGGAACCTGGTGAAGGCCTGGCGGGTCGAGCGCACAACGCCGTCCTCGACGAGCATCGCGGCCAGCAGCGGCCGGCCGACGTATTCGTCATCCTCCAGGGCGGGCAGTCCTGCTTCGTTGATGCCGACGCCCGCCCGGCGCAGCCGCCTCACGATGCCCCACATCTGCTCGTTCTTGCGCCGGGTGATCTGGCGGCAGACCTCCCGAAGCGCCTCCGCTTCGGCCTCAAAGCCGTAGCCGAGCAGGTGAAGCTCACCGCCTTCCTCCGGCTGCGCGCTCAACTCCACGCCGGGGACCAGCAGCACGTCGGTGTCACGGAGGGCTTGCCGGGCCGGTTCGAGGCCGGAGAGGGTGTTGTGGTCGGTGATGGAGATGAAGCCGAGGCCGAGGGCGGCCGCGCGGGCAGCGACTTCGGTGGGCGAGAGGCGCCCGTCACTGGCGCTCGTGTGGATGTGCAGGTCTCCCTGGAACATCTGCTCTCCCGTCCCGACGGGCTCCTTGCCGGCCAACTGCTCAGAAACAAAGCTCTTCGACCTTCACCGCCGCTTCGAGGGCGGGAACGTCCGAACGTCGGGTAAGGTCGTAGACGGGTCCCTCGCACAGAACCACGCGGAACGGTGTCCGCCCCGACCGTGCGAGGGCGTCCACGGCGGCGGTCAGTTCGAGTTCGCCCCGGCGCGGGTCGGGCTCGACGCTGCGGCAGAACTCGAACACCTCCGGGCTGAACCGGTAGAGGTTCATGCTCACCAGCACGCGACCGCTGCTGGCGTAGTCTTCCGGCCGGTCGGGCTTTTCCACGATGCCGGCCAGCCGTCCGTACTGCCCGCATCGGACGACAGCGAAACTCCGGACGCGCTCAGGGGCAATGTTCCCTCCGGCGACCAGGGCATCCCGGTCGAAAGCCCCCAGAATGCAGCCGTCGCCTTCGGCCCGGGTCAGCTTCTCCAGTGCGCGAACCGGGAACAGGTTGTCACCGTTTGTCAGGAGAAACGGGTCGCGTCCGACAAATCCGGCCGCGGCGAGCACGGCATCGGCCGTGCCGAGGGGCTTATCCTGAACGGCGCATGAGACGGAGACCCTTGCGGCCCGGCTGATGCGGCGGGCGGCCTGGCGCAGTTCATCGGCCTCCGGGGCGACCACCAGGCAGACCGCCTGGACTCCGGCACGCACCAGCCTGTCCACAGCGTAGTCCAGGAAGGGCCGGCCGTTGAGGGGCATCAGCGCTTTGAGACCACGCCCCGCCACGCGGGCCTTCTCCTCATCCAGGGCCGCTTCGTCCCCGGGCTCCCGCAGGCGGGTGCCCAGACCGCGGGCCAGCATCACGGCTTTCTCGGTCACAGACACGTCTCTATCCTTGCTCCATCCAGGAGGAGATGTCCCACTATGACATCAGTGCGGCCGGGGCGCAAGGAGCATGTGCCAATATGCCTGCGACCCGGGACTGCGGCGTGCCGGCGGCTGGAGGCGAAGCCCCCGGCGCGCTCACTGCCGTCGCACGTTGGCGGCACGCAGCCCTTTTTCACTCCGGGTTATCTCGAAGCTGACGCGCTCCCCCTCAGCCAGCGTCTTGAAACCGTCCATCGCCACTGAGCTATAGTGGACGAAGACGTCCTCGTTCCCTTCGTCGGGGTCAATGAATCCGTAGCCCTTCTTGCTGTCAAACCATTTTACCGTGCCTTCCGCGGCCACTTCTACGCTCCCTCTACAAGAATTGCCACATGACGAATGCAGCGATAATATAACGAGGGGCAACGGGCATGTCAAGG
>PUMJ01000184.1 GCA_003551305.1 Candidatus Brocadiaceae bacterium | reverse complement strand
GACGGCCTCGTCCGCATCGCCCGTCACGTCCGAAACCGAGTCTTCGACGGGCTCCGGGCGGCGTTGGGGCAGGCGACAGCCCGGCGCCATCAACGCGGCCAGCCCCCCCGGAAGCAGGGCCAGCAGCTCCCGCCGGCTGAGTGTGGGACGGTACACCACGGTCAGCTCTCCCCCCGCAGAGGTCTCGACGCACGGGCCATACCTGCCCGCAAGTATACCCGCACGGTGACGGCCGATTCAAAAACCGACGGCGCGGCCCCAGGGCGTGGGGCGGTGACGGGCGCTGCCATTTGTCATCCGGGCCCCGTGCCGGTAGAGTTGAGTCCGTTGTCCGGACCGGGCGATTAGTGCGCATGGGAGGAGAGACAGGACGATGCACAGGGTCTCAGTCGATCTGACGGGTCGGGACAGGGCCGTGTTCGAGCCGCTGGAGACGGTATCGCTGACGGGCAGCGCCCCGGAGGAAGCCACGGTTGAACTGCGTGACGGGCTGGGGCGGCACTACGCCTCCGCTGACGTCAGCGGCAAGTTCACCGTGGACATGACGGTCGGGGGCGCCCTGGGCCACCACCGGGTCACGCTGGTCAACGAGGACGAGGGCCTCCTGGCGGACACTTGCTTCCGCACCGACGCCCGGACCGCCATCCGGTCTCAGGAGGGCCGCTTCGGCGACATGTGGCTGCGGCTGGAAGCCATGGTCCGGCGCTCCCGCTCCATGTACGTGTTGCACGGCAAGCCGATGACCTGTTACGTCCCCTGGGTCAGGGACGACGTCCACGTGATGAAGGCCTTCAAGTACTGGGAGCCGGAGACCGGCTCGCTGCCGGATCACTTCCTGAAGCTGCAGCGCCCGGACGGGATGATCTTCGACTACATCCGCCCCGCCGGTTTCGCCACCGAGCGGATGGAGGTCTTCGGGGAGCGTTTCTACGAGGTGGACGAGGCGGAGGACGTCCGCTACGACCGGCTGCCCGTCGAGGCGGACGTCGAGTACCTGCTCATCGAGGGCATCTACACCGCCTGGCAGGCCACGGGCGACGACGCCTGGATGGCGCGCCGGCTGCCCGGCTGCGAGAAGGCCATTGACTACGTGATGAACGACCCGATGCGCTGGAGCGAAGAGCACGGCCTGGTCAAACGCGCATACACCATAGATACCTGGGACTTCAAATTCTTCGGGTTCGACCGGGAGCACCTCGAGACCGAAGCCGATGTGCAGGACGCCGTCTTCAACGTGCATCCCAACACCCCCATGTGCATCATGCACGGCGACAACTCCGGCATGTACCAGGCCTGCCGCCAGGTGGCGCGCATGCACGAGGCCCTGGGCCACGAGGAGAGGGCGGCCGAGTATGACCGGAAAGCCGACCAGTTCCGCCGGCGCACCAACGAACACTGCTGGAACGGCCGCTACTACGACCACTGGGTGCCGGTCACTCCGCTGGAGATGGACCAGGGGGGCGTGGACGGCTGCAAGGTGCTGAGCCTGTCCAACCCCTACGATATGAACCGCGGCCTGCCCGAGCACGACAAGTGCGTCAGCATCATCGAGGAGTATATGCGCCTGCGCGAGGAGCTGAAGGAGACGCACTTCGCCGAGTGGCTCTCCGTGCACCCCTGCTGGCCGAAGGGCTTCTCCGGCATCGAGGCCGGCACTTACGTCAACGGCGGCATCATCATTATCGTGGCCGGCGAGCTGGCCCGGGCCGCTTTCCACCACGGGTTCGAGGAATACGGCGCCGACATCCTGAGCCGCGTGCGCGACCTGATGTACGAACAGCTTGAATCCCGCAAGGGCGGCAGCGATCGGGGCCGACGGCCGCGCTTCCACTGCACCTACGAGCCGGACGGCACGCCCTCACACGGCATTCCGGACAACTGGGCCCAGGCGGCCGTCATGTCCGCCATGATGGAGGGGTTGTGCGGGCTGCGCGATGGCTCCACGCGGTACCGCCACGCCCTGGTGGAACCCCGCTGGGCGGCCGCCGGGGTGCAGGAGGCCGCCGCCACGGCGCGCTACGGGGCCTCCGACGGCTACGTCGCCTACGAGTTCGAGCACGAGCCCGAGGCCCGAACGCTGACCCTGCATGCAACAGGCAGCGGGCAGCGATTCGACTTCCGCGTTCTCCTGCCCGAAGGGGCGAAGGCGAAGGCCGTGTCGAAAAACGGTGAGGCCGTCGACTTCGCCAACACCGAGGTCGAGGATAGCCCGTACGTGGAGTTCACCCTGGATGGCCCCCTGTGCGGCACCATCGAGATAGCCTACTGAGGGCAGATTGAGGTCGTCCTGAGGCCCCCGTGGCACAGGGCGCCGAAGGGTCTTTTCGTCGGGCGCACAGGATAGGCAGAGGAGGACTCCCCGCGCGAGGCCGGCGAGTTCCGGCCGTCTTCCCGTTCGGCCCGGTTGACGCGGCCGCCGGGCGGGCGGACAATGCAGGGCGAACGGGCACTGCGCACCGGTGGCAGCATCGCCCGGAGCTTGCTCGGCAACTGAGGCCAAAGAACGATGAACAGACTGTCGGTGATCACAGGTTTTCTGGGTGCGATCAAGAACCGCTACATGGTCTACCAGGAGAACCGGCCGCTGGAGACGAAGCTGGCCATGGCGGGCCGCATCGCCGAGTGCGACGGCGTCGAGCTGTGCTACCCGGCCGACTTCGCCGAACCGGACGTCCTGCGCGACCTGCTCGAAGAGCACGGCCTGGGCGTATCGGCGGTCAACTTCCGCTCGCGCCGCACCGGCCGGTGGCTGCGCGGCTCCTTCACCTCCGAGGACCCCGCCGAACGCCGGGAGGTCGCCGACGACCTGCGCCGGGCCATGGGCTACGCCGCCGAGCTGGGCTGCCGGCGCGTGACCACCTGCCCCCTGAACGACGGGGCCGACACGCCCTTCGAGCTCGACTACACCCGCATCTACGGCTACGCCGCCGAAACCTTCGCCGCCGCCTGCGAGGCCAACCCCGAGGTGCGGGTCTGCATCGAGTTCAAGCGCAGCGACCCGAGGGCCCGATGCGTTTTCGGCACCGCGGGGGAGACGGCCGCCTTCTGCCAGACGACGGGGCTGGACAACCTGGGCGTGACGCTGGACATCGGCCACGCCCTCTACGGCGGGGAACGCCCGGCGCAGTCGGCCGCGCTGCTGGCCCGCGCGGGCCGGCTCTTCTACGTCCACCTTAACGACAACGACGGCCGCTGGGACTGGGACCTGCTGCCCGGCGCCTACCACCTGTGGGAATCGGTCGAGCTGCTCTACACCCTGCGCAAGCTGGGCTACGAGGAGGACTGGTTCGCCTTCGACGTCTTCCCCAAGGAGGTGGACACGGTTGAGAATTACTCCGCCGCCCTGGGTCTGACCCGCAAGCTGGAGCAGATCGTGGACCGGCTCGACCCCGGACGCATCGAGGAGCTTATGAGCGCGCGCAACCCCGCGCGGACCATCCCCTATCTCTACTCGCTGCTCTGAGCGGAGGACGCGAGATGCCCCGCTGGAAACTCAGCGCGAACCTGGCCTTCTTCGGCGCGCAGAAGAACCGCTTCACCCAGTATCAACCCGCCCGCGACCTGGAGGAGAGGCTCGGCATGGCCGCCGGGATTGACGGCCTGGCCGGTGTCGAACTCAAGTATCCGGCCGACTTCGCCGACGTGGACGAAGTCAGGGGGCTTCTGGATAAGCACGGCTTCGAGCTGTCCGCCGTGAACGTGGATACCAAGGACGCGGAGCTTTTCCGCCACGGGGCGCTCTCGGCGGCAGACGAGGGGGCGCGCGAGGCGGCCATCGACCGCCTGCGGGAGGGCATGGACCTGGCGGCCCACCTGGGCGCGGGCCTGGTCACAACCTGCCCGCTGGCGGACGCCTACGACTATCCCTTCCAGGTGGACTACACCGCCGCCTGGGAGCGCTACATCGCCACGGTCCGCGCCGTGGTGGAGCACCGCTCGGACGTCCGCTTCTGCCTCGAGTTCCAGCCCCACGAGCCCCACGCAAAGGTGCTGCTCAGCAACGTGGGCAGAGTGCTGCACATCTGCGCGGAGGTGGGCCTGCCGAACGTGGGCGCCAACTTCGACGTGGGCCATTCCTTCGCCGCCGGCGAGTCTCCAGCGGAGGCGGCCGCCCTGCTGGCCTCGAAAGACCGCCTGTTCTACATCCACAGCAACGACAACACGGGCGAGGGCGGCGACTGGGACATGATCTCCGGCAGCGTCCACTTCTGGCACTGGCTCGAGCTGCTCTACACCCTGGAGCGGGTCGGCTACGAGGGCTGGATCGGCGCCGACATCACGGCCAAACACTTCGGCCCGACCGAGGCCTTCCGGGCCAACACAAACATGATACGGCGCATGAGCCGCCTGCTGGAACGCGCAGGGGCGGCCACCATCGCAGAGATGGTGGCCCGCGAAGGCGCAACGCCGGACCTCTACGAACACATGATGTCGTGCATCGTGCCGGACGCCGATGAGTAGCTGCCGCTATTGCTGACCGGTATCCCCCTGGCGGTAAAATGAGGTTCCCGGGTGGAGGCCGTCAGCCTGCCGATGCTTCTGTGGGCCTGGCCCCTCTGAGCGGGCGTGCCCCCCGCCGCCGGCTCAGCCCTGACCGTTCCAGCAGTAGGTGCACAGACCGGCGTCGGGCAGGCTGATGGCTTCCTGCATGCCGGCCAGGTGCAGGTAGGCGAGGCTGGTGCAGTTCAGGTCGCGCCGGATCCACTCCACCATGTCGTGGTATTTCTGCCCATCTTCGTCCAGGTATGCGGAGATGTCATCGGGCGCCTGACCTTCCAGGGCGCGGATGGCGCGCCGGGCGGCCAGCTCTTCGACAGAACGGGTGGACAGGTTGTAGCGGCAGGGGAACATCAGAGGGGGACAGGCCACGCGGATGTGCACTTCGGCGGCGCCGGCGTCCCAGAGCTTCCGGATGGTCAGGTTCTTCAACTGGGTGCCCCGCACGATGCTGTCCTCGCAGACGATGAGCCGATTGCCGGCGCAGATGTCCTCGATGGGGATCAGCTTCATCCTGGCGATGCGGTCGCGCACCTCCTGGGAGGGCGGTATGTAGCTGCGGCCGTAGCCGGCGGAATATTTGACCAGCGGACGACGGAACGGCAGGCCGCTCTCCATCGCGTAGCCCACGGCGTGGCCCGTGCCGCTGTCCGGCACGCCCGCCGCCAGGTCCGCCTCGACAGGGTCCCGGCGGGCCAGCGCCCGCCCGCACCGCTCACGCACCGCCTCCACTGAGACCCCCTCGTAGGTGGATGCCGGGTAGCCGGTGTATATCCACAGGAAGGAACAGGTCTTGCGTGTACCGCTGCCGACGAAGGAGTCCTGCACGCCGTCGGCGTTGAAGAAGACGATTTGCCCGGGCTGCACGAACATCGTGACCCTGAGCCCCAGGTTGGGGAAGGCGCAGGTCTCGCTGGCGGCCGCCATGGTCGAGTCGCCCGCGCCCAGGGCCAGCGGGAAGCGCCCGTGCCGGTCGCAGGCGGCGTAGATGCCCTCCCGCATCATCAGAAGCAGCGAAACGGAACCTTCAACGCGGTCGAACATATGCTCGATGCCCGCCACCGGATCGGGCTTCAGCGCGATGAGCTTCGCCACCAGCTCGGTCTGGTTGAGCCGGCCGTTCAGTATCTCGCTGAAGGTCACTCCCTGCTCGACGAGGCGCTCGCCCAGGGGCTGGGCGTTCGTGACGAGACCGGCCGTCACGAGGGCGAACGTGCCGAAGCGGGCCTGCACGACGATGGGCTGGGGGTCATAGTCGCTGATCACCCCGATGCCCAGCTCGCCCGAGCGTTCGCGGTAGAAGTCGTAGAACAGGTTCTTGAACTGTCCGTGGGAGATGCGGTGTATGGTGCGGTCAAGCTGGTTGCCCTGCACGGCCAGCCCGGCGAACTCCGTGCCGAGGTGTGAATGGTAGTCCGTGCCGTAGAACAGCGCGTCCATACCGTTCGTTCGCGATGCCACGCCGAAAATCCCGCTCATCGGGACCTCCTCCATCAGTCTCTGATGCTGCAGGTGCGTCAGTTTACCACACAGCCGCCGCTCTTGCAGCGGGCCGGCGCCGGGGTCCGCGAAGCCGCCCTGCTGCGGCCGGGGGCCACCGCCGCCCACGGCCCCCGTTCACCGGCAAAGAGCAGCAAGCGCCTCCCGCCCTCACGGTATGGCGAACAACGCCACCACGGGAACGGTGAGCAGGGACAGGCTCGTGCTCAGCACGATGGCGCTGCTGACCAGGTCCTTGTCCATCGGGAAGTTCTCCTCCAGGATGGGCGTCAGCGTGGCCACCGGCATGGCACCCTCCAGGATGATGGTGCTGCGCGTGACCGAATCCCGCGCCAGCGCCCCCGCCACTGCCCACCCGACCAGCGGCCCGATGATGAGGGTGACGGCCGCGATGAGCAGGGCCGGGGCGACGGCGCGGTGCAGGTGGCTGAAGTCCAGCATCATGCCCACGCTGAGCAGGATGAGAGGGATGGTCATGTCCGCGAAGGGCCGAAGGACCGTGCCGGCCAGGGGCGGCAGGGGCAGGCCGGCCACGTTGAAGACCAACCCCAGCGCCAAAGCTACCAGCGGGGGTGCCGCCACCCGCAGCGCCTTGCCCACGGGGACGCCGCTGGTGGTGCCGCGCATGTGAATGAACCCTATGGGCAGCCCCAGCCCGTAGAAGACCGGCCACCAGGGCATGATGAAATAGACGACCCGCTGCGCGCCGGCTTCTCCCAGCAGGGCCGCCATAACGCCCAGCCCCATCCAGCCGTAGTTGCCGAAGGTGATGCAGGCGTGCACGGCCGCCTTCCGCTCGGGACTCGAGGCAAAATGGCTGGCCAGCCAGCCGACGCCGAACAGGGCGGCCGTCACCAGCACGAACGCCCCCGCCATCGGCAGCAGCGCCGCCAGGCTCTCCGGGCGCGCCTCGTAGATGGAGAAGAACACGAACAGCGGCACGGTGAAACGCACCACGAAGCCCCGCAGCACGACACCCTCCCTGTCGCCGAACACGCCCGAGAGGCGCAGCCCCAGCCCGAGGGCCATCGGCAAGAGCACCAGGAG
>PUMJ01000262.1 GCA_003551305.1 Candidatus Brocadiaceae bacterium | reverse complement strand
CTACGATGAGACGAGCCCCGGCGGCATGGGCGGCATGGCCAGTAAGCTGCAGGCCGCCAGCATCGCCGTGGAGGCCGGGGAGGCAGCCGTCATCGCCGACGGCCGCGACCCGCGGGTGCTGGACAAGCTCTTGGACGGGCAACAGGTCGGGACGCTGTTTGTGCCTAACGCCGAGCGGCTGAGCAGCTACAAGCGGTGGCTGCGCTTCACCACCAGGCCCCGAGGCGCCCTCACAGTGGACGAGGGTGCCCGGCGGGCGCTGGTCGAGCGAGGCAAGAGCCTGCTGCCCATCGGCGTGACGGCCGTGGAGGGGGAGTTCGAGCGGGGGGACGTCGTGCACATCAAGGGCGGGGACGGAGCGGAAATCGCCCGCGGCCTGGCCAACTACTCCGCAGACGAGGTGCGCCGCATCAAGGGCTGCCGCTCCTCGAAGATAGAGGCCGTCCTGGGCCAGCGCGACTACGACGAGGTCGTCCACCGCGACAACATGGCCCTGGTCAGCTGAGGCGCCCCGCTCAGACCTCCCGACCGACCGCCTCGGCCACCGGCCCCAGCTCTTTCATCAGCCGGGCGAACCCATCGCATGTGAGCGTCTGCTGCCCGTCCACGGCCGCCCTCTCCGGGTCGGGGTGCACCTCGATGATCAGTCCGTCCGCCCCGCAGGCGACGGCGGCCTTCGACATCGGGCCGACCAGGCTGCGCCGGCCCGTCCCGTGGCTCGGGTCGGCTATAACGGGCAGGTGCGTCACCTCCTTCAGGTAGGCCACGCTGCTGAGGGACAGGGTGAAGCGCGTGTGGTCCTCGAAGGTCCGGATGCCCCGACAGCAGAGGATGACCTGGTTGTTGCCCCACTTGAGGATGTACTCGGCCGCCAGCAGAAACTCCTCCACCGTGGCGCTTATGCCGCGCTTGAGCAGCACGGGCTTACCGATCTGCCCCAGCGCTCTCAGCAGCATGAAGTTCTGCATGTTGCGCGCGCCCACTTGCAGCACGTCGGCATGTTCGGCCACAAGCTCCACCTGCTCGGGCGTCAGCACCTCGGTGACGACCTTCAGCCCCACGTGGCGCCCCACCTCGCTCAGTATCTTCAAGCCTTCCTCCTGGAGGCCCTGGAAGGAGTGCGGACTGGTGCGTGGTTTGTAAGCGCCCCCGCGCAGGGCCACCGCCCCGGCCGCCTTCACGGCCTGGGCGATGTCCAGCGTCGTGTCCAGGTCCTCCACCGCGCAGGGGCCGGCTATCACCTGCACCTTCGTCTCGCCCAGCACAGCGCCGTTCAGGCGCACGGGGGTCGAGCCGGGGGACGCCTCCCGGCTGGCCAGCTTGTAGGGGTGGAGGATCGGGATGATGCGCTCGACTCCGCGCACGGCCGTCCAACCCTCGGTGACGGCGTCACGCTCGTCCCCGATGGCGGCGATCACGTTCCGCTTCTCCCCGCGCAGGAGGATGGCCTCCAGCCCCGCCCTCTCCACCTTGTCCACCATGTGTTGGATGTCCTCTTCCTCGGCCGACGGGTCCATCACGATAATCATGCCAGTGTTCCTCCAGCACTCGAGTCACAAAAAAAGGCCCCGAAGTCGGCTGACTTCGGGGCCTTGAAACGTCTTCAGCAGATCAGGCTACAAGCCCGTCAATCAGCCTCCTGCTCGGAGCCAAAATAAAAGTACCAGAACGCACCACCACCGCGCACCGGCTGCGCGGTTTCGTTGATGTTCTCAACGCTCTTCAGGGTGCGTTCGTGGTGCACATGCATCTCCGTTCAGAAGACTATGAGCAATAATACCCGCCCGACCCCGCCCTGTCAAGCGCGCGCAGCAGCCTCATTCAATTGTCGGGCCTGCCACACTGTCCACTGCGTTGTCCCATGCGTGAGGTCCCCGGGCAGTTCGCCGCACGGTGGATAGTGTGGCGTTGCGGACCCCGCCCCGTGGCTGTGCTGCGCCAGCGGCGCCGGCATCCCGCCCGCTTCTACCGAAGCACAAGTATTCAGCGGACCCTTTGTCCTGCGGCGAATTCGCCGTACGGCGAGTTGCCCCCACGAGCCCGTCCGAGGAGGCAATATCCTGGCAGAACACGTGCGAACCTGCCCCTGTGCGCCAACATTGCATGCCCCTGGGAATCTGCTTCTTGTCATTGGCGGGGGGGTGACCTATAATGATCATGGGCAAAAACCTGTGAACCCGGAGAAAGCGCGGATGGCAACGAGAAAGACTATCGGACAGCTTCTGGTTGAGAAGGGTTTGGTGGAGAAGGAACAGGTCGAGCGGGCGCTCGAGTACCAGCAGCGTTCGAGTGACAAGCTTCGGCTCGGCGAGATCCTGGTGAAGTTCGGCTACGTGACCGAGCAGGACGTGCTGGAGTGCCTTGGGGAGCAGTTCGACGTGCCCGTGGTTGACCTGCGCGACTTGCGGCCGGAGGTTGAGGCAGTGGACGCGGTGCCCCGCAGCACCGCCACCATGCACAACATCCTGCCGCTGAAAAGGGGGGCTTCCTCGCTGACGGTGGCCATCGGCGACCTGGACCTGTGCGCGATGGACAATCTGAAGTTCATCCTGAACATGGACGTCAAGCCGGTCCTGGCGCCGGAGGAGGATATCCAGGAGGCCATTGAGCGCTACTACGGGGGCGAGGAATCCACGGTGGACAACATGCTGCGGGAGTTCACCGAGGGAGAGCTTGCCGAGCAGGAGGATGAAGGGGAGCAAGAGGGGGGAGACGACTCTGACGCGCCGGTGGTGCGGCTGGTGAGTCTGCTGGTCAACGACGCGGTCCAGGCGCGCGCCAGCGATATCCACGTGGAGCCGATGAAGGAGCGGCTGCGCATCCGCTACCGCATTGACGGCGTCTGCCAGGAGGTGGAATCGCCCCCGAAACGGCTGCAAAATTCGATTGTGGCTCGCCTGAAGCTGATGGCCGGGATGGACCTGGCCGAGAAGCGACGCCCCCAGGACGGTCGTATTCCCATGCGCGTGCAGGGGCGCGCGCTCGACCTCCGTGTCAGTGACATCCCGACCACGGACGGCGAAAGCATCGTGATGCGTATCCTGGACAAGGAGTCGGCCAAGGTGAGCCTGGCCGAACTGGGTTTCCATAGCTCGGACCTCGAGCATTTTCGGGGCATCATCCGCCGGCCCAACGGCATCTTCCTGGTGACGGGACCCACCGGTAGCGGCAAGACCACGACCCTGTATTCGGCGCTCAACGAGCTGAACCGGCCGGACACCAAGATCATCACCGCTGAAGACCCCATCGAGTACACCTTCGCGGGCATCAACCAGTCTCAGGTGCAGACGGCCATCGGGCGGACCTTCCCCGCCATCCTGCGGGCCATGCTTCGCCAGGCACCCGAGATCATCCTGGTCGGCGAAATCCGCGACGAGGAGACCGCCGAGATCGCCATCCGCGCGGCCCTGACCGGCCACCTGGTCTTCAGCACGCTGCACACCAACGACGCCCCCAGCGCCATCCCCCGGCTTATTGACATGGGCATTCCCCCGTACATGGTGGCTTCATCCGTGCAGGCGATTATGGCCCAGCGGTTGGTGCGCACCATCTGCCCCAACTGCAAGCAGCCTCATGACCTGCCGGAGCGGCTGCTTGAGGCAGTGGGCCTGACGCCCGAGGAGGTCGAGGGCATCACCTTCTACCAGGGGGCCGGATGCAACCGCTGCCACGGCACGGGGCATTACGGGCGGCTCGGCATATTCGAGCTGATGGAGATGAACCCCGACCTGCGGAACCTGACGTTTTCGAAGGCCCCCACCGGAGAGATTCGCGAGAAGGCCCGCTCCTACGGGATGCTGACGTTGCGGGAAGACGGCCTTCGGAAGGCTATCCAGGGCATTACGACCATCGAAGAAGTCCTGCGCGTGGCCGGCGCGGCCAGCGAGGAGGATTGAGACGAACCCCGAGGCACAGTCCCCAGAAACGGAGAGCAGCGCCCATGATACAGGTTGAAAAAGTACTCACAGCAGCAATGAGCAGGGAGGCGGAGGACATCATATTCACCGTGGGTCGGCCCCCGATGCTGCGGCTGGGGGGCTCGCTGGAGCCGCTGCCGACCGAAGTGCTCAGCCCCGAGGACACGGTGGCGCTGATGAAGGCCATAACCCCCGAGCGCTACCAGCAGGAGCTGCAGGAGGAGGGCTCGACGGACTTCGGCTTCCAGTTCCGGGAGAAGGCCGTCTTCCGCGTTGCCGCCTACCGACAGCGGGGCGACATCGCGGTGGTATTGAGACTGATTCCGAACAAGATACGCAGCTTCGAGGAACTCGGCCTGGGCGCGGGAGTGCAGGAGCTGCTCTTCCGACCGCGGGGGCTTCTGCTGGTCACCGGCCCCACGGGCAGCGGCAAGACGACGAGTCTCGCCACAATGGTAGATCACATCAACCGCACGCGCAAGGCGCACATCATCACCATCGAGGACCCGATCGAATTCCGCCACGAACACAAGAAATCCATCGTGAGCCACCGGGAGGTGGGGGTTGATGTGCCCAGCTTCTCCGTGGCCCTGAGGCGGGCCCTGCGCCAGGCGCCGGACGTGATCCTGGTGGGTGAGATGCGGGACCTGGAGAGCACGCGGCTGGCCCTGATGGCCGCCGAGACGGGCCACCTGGTGCTCTCCACCGTCCATACGCAGAGCGCCCAGACCACGGTGGAACGGATCGTCGAGCAGTTTCCGGGCGGGGAGCAGGCGCAGACGCGCATCCAGCTGGCCAACAGCCTGCTGGCCGTGCTGGCCCAGACCCTGGTGCCATGCGTGGACGGGGGGCTGGTGGCCGCCTTCGAGATACTGCTGGTCACCTCGGCGGTCAGGCACCTTATACGGGACAACAAGACGTTCCGCATAGACTCGGCCATCCAGACGGGCCGCGAGCGCGGCATGCAGCTTCTGGACGATCATCTGCTGCGACTCTACCGGCAAGGCATCATCGAACGCACCGAGGTGCTGACCCGCTGCCGCTACCCCGAGGATGTCGCCCAGGAGCTTCAACAGGTGGGCTCGGCTTAGAACAGAGCTGTTTCTTCAATACGGGACGGCAAAAAAAGATCATGGCACAGGACACGGAAAAAAGAACAAAGCTGCTGGGCCGGATCCTCAAGGATATGGACCTGGTCACCGAGAGCCAGATACAGGAGGCCCTTGCGATCCAGAAAGACAGGGGCGGGGCCATCGGCGAGATACTGGTGGAGCGGAACTACGTCAGCCGGGAGGGGCTGACGCTGGCCCTGGCCACCCAGGCCGGCATCGAGGTGGTTGAGCTGGAGGGGGTGGAGATTCCCGAGGAAGTCATCGAGCGGGTCTCTCCCTCGGTGGCACGGGTCTACCGCGTTGTGCCCGTCCGGTTCCGCAACGGCGTGCTGACCGTCGCCCTGGCCGACCCGACCCACCTGAAGACGCTCGACGACCTGCGGTTCCTGGTGGACTGCCAGGTGCGAGGCGCCGTGGCCAGCGCCAGCGACGTGGACCGCGCCATCCAGAAATACTACAGCACCGAAGAGAGCATGGACGACCTGCTGGGCGAACTGGAGACGGCCGCCCGGGAACTGGCCGACTACCTGCCCGAGGAGACCAGCCAGTCCATCGACCTGGAGAGCATCGAGGAGATGGCCGAGAGCGCCCCGGTGCGCAAGCTGCTGAACCTCATCCTGCTGACGGCGATCCAGGACCGCGCCAGCGACATCCATTTCGAGCCGTTCGAGGACGAGTTCAAGGTCCGCTACCGCGTCGACGGCGTCCTCTACGAGATGGTGCCGCCCCCGAAGCACCTGCACGTGGCCATCTCCAGCCGCATCAAGGTTATGGCCGACCTCGACATCGCCGAGCGGCGCCTGCCCCAGGACGGCCGCATCGAGCTGAACATTGCCGGCAACCCCATTGACCTGCGGGTCTCCACCCTGCCCACCATGTTCGGGGAGAGCGTGGTGCTGCGTGTGCTGGACCGCCGGATGGTCGCCCTGGACATCAATGAACTCGGCCTGCGCCGGGACGATATGGACGCCATCATGGAACTGATGCACAGGCCCAACGGCATCATCCTGTGCACCGGCCCCACCGGCTGCGGCAAGACGACGACCCTCTACGCCGCTCTGCGCGAGCTGAATGACGTGGGAGTGAAGATCCTCACCGTCGAGGACCCGGTCGAATACGAAATCGACGGCATCATGCAGATGCCGGTGCGCGACGAAATAGGCGTCAGTTTCGCCGGGGCCATGAGGCACTTTCTGCGCCAGGACCCCGACATCATCCTGGTGGGCGAGATCCGCGACGAGGACACCGGCCAGATGGCCATCCAGGCTTCACTGACCGGGCACGTCGTGTTCACCACCGTCCACACCAATGACGCTGCCACCGCCATCACCCGTCTGATCGACCTGGGGCTGGAACCCTACCTGATCAACGCCACACTCGAAGGGGTTGTTGCCCAGCGTCTGGTGCGTCGCATATGCACCCAGTGCAAGGAGGAATACGAGCCGACACCGGAGGCCATCCTTTCCCTCGGCCTGCGCCCGGAGGACGTCAAGGGCAAGAACTTCTACCGCGGCCGCGGCTGTGACCGCTGCAACAACATCGGCTATTACGGCCGCATGGGCATCTACGAGATCCTGGTCATCAACGACGAACTGAGGGAGATGATGCTGCACGGCGCCAGCACCCAGGAACTCCGCTCGGCCGCCCGCAAGCTCGGGTGTCGCTCCCTGCGGCAGAGCGGCCTGCTGGCCATCTACGACGGGATGACGACCATCGAGGAGGTCAGCCGCGTGACACTGGCCGAGTAGCACCGGCTTCGCGTGTCCGGTCGCGCACGTGGTCCGTTGCGGCGGGCCCCGTTTCTGCTGCCGGACGTGCGGCGCTTGGGATTTCACCCCGTGACAGGGCTCTGCCCGTGCCGTGGAGTGCCCCTCCCGGTCAACCGGCAGCCGGCACCTCCGTCACCCCCCCCCCGTTCGCACAAGGGAGGAACTCCGTGTCAGACACACTCAGCGTCGTAGTGGTTGGTTGTGGTGCCATAAGCCGCGCATGGCTGGGCGCCGTCGGCCTTCAGGAGGAGGTGGAGCTCAGCGCCCTGGTCGACATCCGGAGGGAGGCCGCCCAGCGGGCGGCCCAAGAGCATGACGTGTCCGACGCCCTCGTCGAGACGGACCTCGAGGGGGCCCTCCGGGCAGTCCGGCCGGACGTGGTCTTCAACTGCACTGTGCCTGAGGCGCATTGTCCGGTCACGCTCACCGCACTGCAGCACGGCTGCCACGTGCTGACGGAGAAACCGCTGTCCGACAACATGGCGGACGCTCGGCGGATGGTCGAGGCGGCCCGCCGCGAAGGCCGCATGCTCGCCGTCGTACAGAACCGGCGCTACCTGCCACAGGTGCGCGCCCTGCGGGACTTCGTGGCCTCCGGCCGCATCGGCCGCGTCACTACCGTGCAGAGCAACTTCTTCCTGGGGCCGCACTTCGGCGGCTTCCGCGAGCAGATGCGGCATGTCCTGCTGGTGGACATGGCCATCCACACCTTCGACGCCGCCCGCTGCATGACCGGCGCGGATGCCACCTCGGTCTACTGCCACGAGTGGAACCCGGCCGGCTCGTGGTACGCTCACGGCGCCAGCGCCGTCGCCATCTTCGAGATGACGGGCGGCATCGTCTACACTTACCAGGGAAGCTGGTGCTCGGAGGGACTGCCGACGAGCTGGGAGGGGGACTGGTGCATCATCGGGGACAAGGGGGCCGTCACTTGGGACGGTCACGACGCCTTGCGCGCTGAAGTGGTGGCCGAGCAGGATGGTTTTATGTCCCGTCTGGATGAGGTCGAGGTCCCCGTGCCGCACATGGAGACGACCGGCCACGACGCCGTCATCCGGGAGTTCATCCGCTGCGTCCGCACAGGTAAGAGGCCGGAGACCGCCGCCTCGGACAACATCAAGAGCCTGGCAATGGTCTTCGGCGCGGTTGAGAGCGCCGAGAGGGGGCAGAAGGTCCCGGTGGACGCCTGAGTCGGTTCGGCGGCCCGGGGTTCACTGTCACTCGTAGAGCAGCAGGTCCAGGCGGCGGCGGGTCATGTCGATGTCGTCAATGACGACCCTGAGCGGCTGACCAAGGCTGAAGGTCCGCCCGTGGCGGGTGCCCACCAGGACCTTCTTCCGCTCGTCCAGTTTGTAGAAGTCGTCCTTGATGTCCTGGACCTTGATAAGTCCTTCGATGGAAAAGTCTTCCAGCCGGACGAACAGGCCGATTTCGATGAGGCCGGTCACCACGGCTTCGAAGACCTCGTCGCGGTGGTCTTCCAGGTAGCGCAACAGCTTGATTTTGACGATCTCGCGTTCGGCCTCGTCGGCGCGCCCCTGCATCTCGTTGCAATGGTTGGCGATGGGGGTCAGTTTCTCCTTCCAGCGTGAACGCAGTCGGCCCGGGCTGACTCCATCGCGCAGGAAGGCGTCCAGCACCTGGTGCACCAGCAGGTCGGGGTAGCGCCGCACCGGCGAGGTGAAATGGCAGTAGCGGTCGAAGTGCAGGGCGAAGTGGGGCTTCAGTGAGTGGCTGTAGCGGGCGCGCTGCATGGCGCGCAGCAGTTGCATGTTCACCGCATCGGCCAGGTGCGAGCCGGAGACCTCGGTCAGCAGGTTCTGCAGTTGCTGGCGGTCCAGGGCGTTTATCTTGCGCCCCATGATGGTCTGGATGAAGTCTGCGAACTCATCCACGTCCTCTTCCACCGGCGCCTCGTGGATCCGATAGAGGGCGGGCAGCTTCTTCGTGTGCATGAAGTCGGCCACAGCACGGTTGGCCGCCAGCATGAACTCCTCGACCAGCCCATGGGAGCGGTCGCGCACGATGAGCGAGACGCTGATCACGCGGCCATCCTCCCCGACGGAGACGTCGTAATCGGGGACGTCCAGGTCTATAGAGCCAATCCGGCGACGGCGTTCCCGCAGCTGGCCGGCCAGTTCGTCCAGTTCGGACAGCAGGCTCCATATTTCGTCCGGGAGTTTCTCTGCGGCGGCGGCCGCCGCCGGCTCATCCGCCTCGGCGCCTTCCAGCGCTTCCTGCACCTCGGTGTAGGTCATGCGCCGGTCCACGTTGACGACCGAATGGAATACCTCGTAATTGACAACACCGACGTGGCGGTCGAACTCGAGTCGCACGGTCTTGGCAAGGCGGTCCTGCCCCTCCACCACGCTCAGAGTCTCCTTGCTCTGACGGGGCGGCAGCATGGGCACGACGTCGTTGGCCAGGTAGACGCTGGTGGCGCGCTCGCGGGCCTCCAGGTCGAGCACGCTCTCGGGCGGCACAAACCAGGAGATGTCAGCGATGTGCACCAGCACTACGCGGCGGCCGGTGTCCGCGTCGCGATAGAAGGAGAGCGCGTCGTCGAAGTCTTTGGCGTCTTCGGGGTCTATGGTTATGGTGGTGAGGTGGCGCAGATCCTGGCGGCGGCTTATCTCATCCCGAGGGGGGCTTTCCGGCAGCTCCTCGGCCGCCTGCAGCACCTCCGATTCGAACCCGCGGGGCAGGCCGAACTCCAGTATCACCGACTGCACGTCCACCCCCGGGTCACCGACCTTGCCCAGCACTTCCCGTATCTCGCCTTCAGGGTTCCTGTGCAGGGTGGGCCAGTCGGTGATCTCAACCAGCACCTGGTCGCCCTCCCGGGCGCCCATCCAGTCCCCGCGGGCCACGTACACATCCCGGAACAGGGAGGGATTGTCCGGCGCCACGCGCCCGAATTTCTTGCCCGGCACGAACGTGCCGATGACCTGGCGATTGCGATGCTCCAGGACCTTTATGACCCGACCGGCCGGGCCAAGCTTGCGGCGCCGTTTTCGGTCACGTTTGCGGTAGAGTTCGATGACGATCAGGTCGCCGTGCATCGCCTGTCCCATGTCCTCTTCGGCGATGTAGACGTCCTCCTGCTCCTCCTCGACGGGCAGCAAAAAGCCGAAGCCCCGCGCGTTGCACTGCAGGCGCCCGACCAGCAGGCCGGCGCTGCGGGGGTTGACCCACTGGTTGCCCTTGACGTTGACAAGCTCCCCCTGTCGCTCCAGACCGTGCAGGAGAGCGACAAAATCTTCCTTCTCCTCCGGCTTGATGGAGAAATGAACAACCAGTTCCTCGGTGGTCATCTGGCGGTAGCTGTCCGAGCGGACCAGATTCAGCACGTTCTGCTCTTTGATCATTGGTGGGCCCCGGGCTGTAGAGCCGAGTTATTGCCGCGACGTTACAAGCGTTATTGTACACGAAAGCAGAGCGATTTCACCGGGCGGAGGCCAGACCCGGAGCGGCAGCCGGCATGCGAGGATTGAGCCAACCGGAAAAAGCGGGCGGCCAAGGCGAGAAGCTGGCGCGACCCCACTGAACCCACACGATCAGAACCTCCCGGTGGGTGGGTACCATGTCCTGGCAAAGTAACCTTTTGGGCTTGACAGGGGTGGCCGTGGGCGTATAATGGCGCTTCGTTGTCGCGTGCGGACCGTCGGGTGCGGTCCGAAGCGGTTGCCGGGGTTTCACTATCTTGCCCCACCATCGGCCCCGAGGAGGGACGCCGGGGCCTTCTGACAGGACCGGTTCAGGTCTTAGAGCGCGCGCGTTCTACGCGGGCTCTTCATGATTCCAAAAAATTCGTAGTCGGTTTGCTGAGGGACTTTGTGCTCTGCAGGAGGTGTTATGCGTATGGACGGAGAAGGTATGTCGAGGAAGAACCGGTTGGAGCTGATACGTCAGCGCCACCAGGCGCTCATATTGAAGCCGCGTGAGGCGATAGCCGAGGAGTGCGAGGGGGAGTTCGACGATCCCTTCGATGATTTTGACGAGGCGGAGCATCTGGAACTGGTCGAGGCGGCAAGCGGAAGCGAGACGTAACCCTCACCGGCCCGGCTTGCGTCATGTCTCGCACAGCCGGGCCACAAGGCTCTCCACCCAAACCCGCTCCTCGCCGGTGCGCAGGGAAGCGGTCTTGAGCTCATAGTCGGCGTCCGAGAGCAGGCGCAGCCGCCGGCTGAACCAGCGCTCGGAGAGCCGACCGACCGCCGGCAGGTCGCGGCGGACGACGAAGGGAGGAACCCCGAGCTTGCCCGCTATCTGGTTCTGAGAGGCGCCATCGTCCTTGAGCCGTTTGATCTGCCAGAGGTTGCGCACCTGGCGGGCGAGCACGGCTATGACGGCCTCCAGGGCCTCCCCGCGCTGGAGGAGTTCCTCGCACAACTCCAGGGCGCGCGAGCGCTCGCCCTGCGTGACGGCGGTGCCGAGTTCGAAGATGGACTGTTCCCGCCCCCGCACGCCCACCGCCTCGACGGCCTGCACGTCCACGGTATCCTCCGGCTCGCAGAACAGGGCCAGCTTGTCCAGTTCGTTGCCGAGGGCGGCGAGGTTGGGGCCGAGGGCCTCGACCAGGGCGGAGGCGGCCTGCGGGGTTATCTTCTTGCCCATTTCGCCGGCGTGGGAGCGCACCCAGCGCTGGGCCTCCCGCCAGCGCAGCCGGGAGCAGTCCACGGCCACGCCGGCCGACGCAATGGCCTTCATGGCTTTGGTGCGGAAGTCCGCCCGGGTCAGCCGCAGTATAAGCACGCCGGACTCTGACGGCCGGTCCAGGTATGCCGCCGCGCGGTCGCCGTTCTGTTTCAGGAAGCTGTCACCGTCCTCCACCACGACGACGCGCCGACCCTCCATGCCCATGAAGGGGATGGTGCGCAGCTCGTCGAAGACGGCCGCCGGCTCTGGCGTCTGCGGGAAGGTGCGCACCGTGCTGCCGGGCTCGCTCTCGGGCGCCAGGGCGTGCAGCAGCAGGCTGAGGCTGCGGGAGATGAGGGCTTCGTCGTCGCCGTGCAGGGCGTAGGCGGGGGCGGGGGCGCGCTCGGCCAGGTGCTCCTCCAGTGCCAGTGCTTTGACCTTCGGCATCGTGTGGGGCTCGCGTTGCGTTGGGGATCTTGTGTCGGCGCCGAGCCGGACGCTCAGAAACCGCCGATCAACTCGTCTTCGAGGGCGCGCTCTTTCTCCTCGATTTCGGCCTTGATGACGGCGCCCAGCCGCCGGATGCCTTCGTCAATCATCTCGTCGGAGGCGTGACTGAAGTTCAGGCGCAGGGTGTTTTGGCCGCCACCCTCGGGGTAGAAGGCGTGCCCGACGACATAAGCGACATCGCTGGCTATGGCCTTGGCGAACATGTCGCGGGTGTCCACGAATTCCGGCAGGGTGACCCAGACGAAAAGCCCGCCCTCGGGACGGTTCCAGCGGGCGCGTTCGGGGAAGCACCGGTCCATCGCGCCCAGCATCCGGTCGCGCTTGCCTTTGTAGAGGCCGATGATCTGCTCGATGTGCGGGAAGAGCATGTCGTGGTACATGGCCTCGAAGATGCAGTACTGGGCGAAGGTGTTCGAGCAAAGGTCCTGGGCCTGTTTGGCCAGAGCGGCCTTGTTGACGATGGACTCGGGGGCGGCCATCCAGGCGATGCGGAAGCCGGGGGCCAGTATCTTCGAGAAAGAGCTGAGGTAGATGACCCGATCTTCCTCGTCCAGACTCTTGATGAGGGGCACTGGCTCGCCCTCATAACGCAGAAAGCCGTAGGGGTTGTCCTCGACGATGAGGGTGTCGTAGCGGCAGGCGAGTTCGTAAATGCGGCGGCGCCGCTCCAGGGGGATGGTGACGCCGGAGGGGTTCTGGAAAGTGGGCACCAGGTAGATGAAGGCCGGGGTGCGCTTCGCGGCCGCCAGAGAGTCCAGCTTGTCCTCCAGCAGGTTGACGCAAATGCCGTCTCCATCCAGAGGGACGGAGTCCACTCGCGCTTGAAACGCGCTGAAGCAGAGCGTGGCGCCCAGGTAACAGGGAGCACCGGTGACAACGGTGTCGCCCGGGTTCAACATGATGTGAGACACAAGAGAGAGTGCCTGCTGGGAACCGTGGGTGATGAGGATGTTGTGGATGCTCTGGGGCGTGTCATAGACGTCTCCCATCCCGCGCGCGATGCTGTCGCGCAGCTTGTTGTGACCTTCGGTGGGGCCGTACTGGAGCGCGTCGCGGGGATGCTCGGTCATAACGTGGTCTATGACGACGCGCAGATTCTCTATGGGGAAGGTGTCCGGATTGGGCAGGCCGCCGGCGAAGCTGATGACCTGTTCACGCTGGGTTAGCTTCAGCAGTTCCCGGATCTCGGACGCCTTCATGCGCCGGGCGTTCTGTGAAAACCTGTGGTCGTGGGTTTTGCGCATCATGCTCTTTTCGGCGCTCCCATGGGGGGGACAATGATTCCGCCTTGCTACAGTACCAGGATATCGGCCCGGTCAACCGTATGCCCCTCGAACTCCGCGTGCACGACGGGCCAGCCGTCGCCGGGCGCGGTCAGGAAGGCGACACCTTCCTGGCCGACCATTATGGTGTCCTCCGACTTGGTGCCGGTGATGGAGGGGTTCCACGCGAAGGCCTGGGTGGCCAGCACCCGCTCCTCGCAGTCGGGTGTCACAACGTATTCGCGGGCGCGGTAGCCGATGGCGCCGCCCTGGTGGTGGAGCAACCATTCATCAGGCACGCGGGCCGTCTCGTAGGCCCGGCGCGCGGCCTCCAGCACGTCGCAGGCGGGGGTATCCGGCACAGTGGACAGTATCATTGACGCGTCCACCGCGCAGACGGTGCGATGGCGTTCGTGCAGCGCCCCGGGGACCTCTCCGAAGTGCGCCATGCGGCTGAGGGCAGCCACCAGCCCCTGTCGGCGCCCGCACACGCCCATCAGTACGCAGCGCCGGGCGGGTACGGCCTTGGGCAGGGGGTGTCGCCAGTGCTTGACCCTCTGGTCGGCGGCCACCAGCAGCACGATGGGAGTGATGCCTCGGGCGCGGAGCCGCCGGGCGAGCAGACCGCCCGCCTCGGCCTCGGTGATACCCGGTTCGAGGGCGCGCGCGGCGGCCTCGACGGCCTGCGTGGCCTCCTCGCCGAGCGCCTGGTAGCGCTCGACCTCGGCGCCCGTCAGCGTGTAGCGCAGTTCGGCGAAACCGTCCGGGGGCGGCGGCAGCCCGGCGGAGCCGTCGTCGGCGACAAACCGCGCGCCGGTGCTCAGCCGCCGTATGACTTCCAGCCGCCGCTCGGGTTGGTGCCAGGGGTAGGACTGTACCTCTGTAATGCCGAGTTCGTCCAACTCCTCGCTCAGTATCCTATCGGCCTCGATGTTGCTGGCCAGGACGGTCACACAGCCGGGCCGCACGATCATGGCAGCCTCGCCCGTCTCGATGCTGGCGTCCACCAGGTTGTCGGCCCCGCAGCCTAACCAAGCGAAGTTCTCCGCACGGGACAGCACGATGCCGGCCAGTTCGTGCACGGCCAGGAAGTCTTCCACCCGCTGCACCTTGCCTGCGAATTCGTCAGCCTTCCTCATCCGTGCCCTCCCTCCTCTGCTCGATGCCGTGCGAGCCATGCCTCCAGGTCCCGGGGTGTGTCAATGCCGATGGGTCGGTGCCGGGTGATGCCGACCTTTATGGAATAGCCGGCTTCAAGGGCCCTCAGTTGCTCCAGTTTTTCCGACTCCTCCAGCGCTGAGCGGGGCAGCGCCCCGTAGCCGAGCAGGAAATCGCGGCGGTAGCCGTAGATACCCAGGTGGTGCAGGGGCAGCGTGGGCGCGTCCGGCAGCGCGCCGTCGTGGTCACGGTAGAACGGGATGGCGCTGCGGCTGAAGTAGAGCGCCCGGCCCTGATTGTCCAGCACGACCTTGACCACGTTCGGGTCCCGCCATTCCTCGCAGGAGCGCACGGGCGTGGCCAAGGTGCTCATCACGGCATCGGGGTCCTCAAGGAGCAATTCCACCGCTTGGTCCACCTGGCGGGGCAGTATCTCGGGCTCGTCTCCCTGGACGTTCACGATGATGGGGTGGGCGAGTTGAGCCGCCACCTCCGTTATGCGGTCCGTGCCGCTTCGGTGGTCGCGGCGCGTCATGCACACATCGCCGCCGAACTCCCGGACGGCGTCGGCTATGCGGCGGTCGTCTGTGGCGACGATGACGAGGTCGGCCAAACGTGCCTCCGCCGCGCGGTCATAGACGTGCTGGATGATGTACTTGCCCGTGACGCGCAGGGCCCGGGGCAGCACGGCCTTTCCCCGCAGGCGTCTCGAATCGTAGCGGGCCGGGATGATCACGGCGGCTTGTGCGGACACGCAACCTCCCCTGATGATGTCGCGTTCATTCTACCGCACTCGCTCCGCCGCGCAACCAAGTGCCCCCGGCGCTTAACGGCCTGGTGAAAAACTGGATCTGGCCGCGTTGGGAGCGCTGCCCGGTCGGATGCAAAGCGCGCCGCTGGAAGCGGGGTTTGAGTTCCAGAGGAACTCCTTCGCGGGCTCCGTTCGCGCCAGTGACGCAGGCGATGCCTTGTGCATCGTCGAGAAACGGCCCTGCCGCAGATGGCTGCGCGCCGTCCCAACACTTCGGACGGCCGCCGGGCGGAGCCGGTTGACGAGGCAAGCTGACCGTCTTCCCCCCGGGTAGCCGGTGCTGACGGCCGCCCGTTTAGCGGTGGCGTGGGCGCTGCGGCGCAGCCAAACCCGGTTCTTCAACAGGCTGTTACCCGAGCAGCACCGCGATGCGGGCGTTCTCCTTCAAATGCACACCGGCCTCAGGCACGGACAGAACGCTTCTGATCTCCCCGGCACCGAATACACCGCCGGCGATTCGGCAGCCGCACTCCAGAAGTCTGGGGTGGCTGACAATGAGCATGGGCGGGGCGCCTTCTTTGATCCGCTCGTTAAAGCGCACAATGTAATCGCCCTCGTCCAGGCGCCACCACGCGTAGCGCTCGCCCGGCATGTGCTCGGAGGTAGAGAGCGAATGGGTGGCGGCGGCCTTGAGTTCGCTCCCCCCGAAATCCAGCCTGCCGCGCGAATGAATGCGCAATACCTCGGCTACCGTCAGATGCACGCCATCAGGGTTGACCTGCGTACTGCGGTGGACCGTCCCCTCCAGCCACTTGTCGAACAGTTCACCGGCGTCCATAGCTCCATCCCCCTGCAGCACTTGTGTGTTCTTGCCGCTACGCGCCCCGCCACGGGGCGCCGCGACTCCTCGTCCTGCCCCGAGTATAACGCTGAAAGCGAAGTATTGCATCCCCTTTCTGTGCCGATGTGGAAGCCTTTGCTACCCTGTGCGCCGGAATACGACGCGAGCGCCCCGCGATCCTGCGAACGTCGGACCGAGGCGGCGAGCTGCGAAGCCCGCTTTGGATCGCTCCCGTCAGGGGCTCCGAACCGACGCAAGACCTCGTCTCCCGGGGCCCCCCCCAGTTTGCCCCGGGCTACGTCTGAGCCGCTCGCCAGGCGGGCCATGTGAGCGGACATGCTGGGACGCAGCTTTTTCGCAGACAGTCCCGCTCCAATGTGCTGTGATCAGGCCCTGCTGTGAGCAGGCAACATACCAGCGCCGGGCGCAGCCCGGGGTATCCGAACGCACCCCGAGACCTGCGCCCCTAAAGGGCGCCCCAGTACTTTCGAAAGGGGTTCGTGATGGCCGCTGCCGGTAAGCCGGCAGCTCAGCCCACGGTGAAATCCGGGGCACCGCAAGACGGCCAGGACGAGAAGGAGGACCGGCCGGTCCGTCGCCAGCCGGTATGGCTCCGCTTGACCGGACGGCACGGCTGCCATAGAGTGAGCAGGGAACGCACCCAACCGCAGGGGAGGCGGATAGTCATGGACGGGATCTGCGCCGTCAGCGCCGGCGATATCACTGAGGCCGTCGAGAGCCTCTACTGCTGCATCAACACCCGGCTGCGCCCGGACGTTGAGGCTGCTCTGAAACGGGCTCTCAAGACAGAAGACAGCGAAACGGCCAGGGGCGTGCTGCGCATCCTGCTGGAGAACGCCGAGGTGGGGGCTACCGAAGGGCTGCCCCTCTGCCAGGACACCGGCCTGGCGGTCGCTTTTGTGCGGGTGGGGCAGAACGTGGTCATCTGCGGGGGCACGCTGCAGGCGGCGGTGGACGAGGGCATACGCCGCGCCGCCGCAGGGGGACCGCTGAGGGCCTCAACCGTGCGACACCCGCTGCAGCGGGACAACGTGGGCGACAACACGCCCACCCTCGTTCACGTGGAATCAGCGCCGGGCGGCGACCTCCGGATTGCCCTGCTGGCCAAGGGCGGTGGCGCGGAGAACATGAGCCGCATCCTCATGCTCAGTCCCTCCAAGGGCCGCAGGGGCGTGGTGGACGCCGTGGTGGAGACCGTCCGTCGTGCGGGCGCTAACGCTTGCCCGCCGCTCATCCTGGGCGTGGGGCTGGGCGGGGACTTCGCGACCGCCCCCTTGCTGGCCAAGCACGCGCTGCTGCGCGACCTGGCCGAACCCAACCCTGAGCCCGCACTGGCGCGACTGGAGGCCGAGATTCTGGAGCGAGTTAACGACCTCGGCATCGGGCCGCAGGGTTTCGGGGGCCGGACGACGGCCCTGGCCGTACTGGTCGAGCAGGCGCCCTGCCACATCGCCTCCCTGCCGGTGGCCGTCAACGTGGAGTGTCACTCGCACCGGCACGGCTCGGTGACGCTGCGCGGCCAACTGCTGAACTGCCCCGAGGCGAAAGGATGAACAGACGCCTCCGCAAGACGGTGGCCCTGCTGACGGCCGGCGTTCTCATCGTGGCAACACTCACTCTCATCGCCCGCGCGCCCCCCTCGGCGGCGCCGCTTTTTCCCCGCCCGGGGCTCGTCACCCGCGTCTATGACGGGGATACCATCCAGGTGAGCGGGGTCGGCCGTGTTCGCCTGCTGGGTATTGACGCCCTGAACTCCCACAGCCTGGAGCGGATAACCTCTCAGGCGCGCTACTACGAGATGCCCCGGCAGCGGGTGCGCTACTGGGCGGAGCGGGCCGAGGAGTTCACGCGGGAGCGCCTGCTCGGCCGCCGCGTGGAACTGCACGAGGGCCCACGCCGCTTCGACGTCCATGGACGCCGGCTGGCATACGTGCACCTGCCCGAAGAGGAAGACCAGACGTCTGCAGACTTCAACCTCTTGATGATTCGGCAGGGCCTGGCGGCGGCCTACCGCAGGTTCGAACACCCGCGGCGGGAGCAGTACCTGGAGGCCGAGCGCCGGGTGCGCGCCCAAAGGAAGGGGATATGGCAGGATGCCCGGCGATGGCGAGATGAATGAGGCATTGCCCACCCAGGGCGGGGCTTACGTGTTCGTCATGCGCGGGGAGCGGGCATTTGGCGGGCGCATCGGCGCCCTCGGAGTCTTGCAGTTCGCGCCCGGCTACTACTGCTACGTCGGCAGCGCGCGCAAGGGCATACGGGCACGTGTGAGCCGCCATCTGCGCCCCGGGCGCAAGCGCCGCCACTGGCACGTGGACTATCTGCGGCCGCACTGCCGCCCCGTGGGCGTGCTGGCGTGGACGGGGCCGGCGGCCGAAGAGTGCGCGCTGAACCGCCTCGTCGCGGACCGAAGCGCAGAGTCCGTGGTCGGTTTCGGCTGCAGCGACTGCGCTTGCTCCAGCCATCTACACTTCACGACCGAACACCCGGGGGAGAGGCTGCGGGCAGCGTTGCCGGCCGGGGCGCTCTGGGTGAACCTGAACGGCGGGCCGGGATGAGAGGCGTGCCGTGCGAGCAGCCTGCTCGTAGGAAAGGGGCGCGCCCGTGAGACACGCCCCTTCGAGAAGCCCTGCTGATTGCGCCCGGGTTGCGGCCGGGTCACGGCCTGGCGGGCGTCGGTTCTTTTTTCTCGACCTCGCTCTTGCTCTGGTCGTTGCGGAAGGTGAGTTTGTCGTCCTTCGCGCCGACAAGGACCCGCCCCTCGCCGAAGTCGCCGGCCAGAATGCGCTCGCTGAGAGGGTCTTCCAGGTGTCGCTCGATGGCGCGTTTCAGCGGCCGGGCGCCGAACTCGAGGTTGGACCCCTTGTCTATGAGCAGTTCGACGGCCTCGTCGCTGATCACCAGTTCCATCTCGTGCTCCGCCAGGCGGTTGCGAACTTTGTCCAGTTCCAGGCGGACAATCTGCTGCAAGTCCTCGTGAGTGAGCGAGCGGAAGACGATGATATCGTCTACGCGGTTGATGAACTCGGGGCGGAAGTGCTTTTCCACCTCTTCCATCAACCGTTCCTTCATTGTCTGGTAATCGCTCTCCTCAGAGCGGCGCCGGAAGCCGAGCCCGGTGCTGTCCTTGATGACCTCGGCGCCGATGTTGGAGGTCATGATCAGGACGGTGTTGCGGAAGTCCACCCGGCGGCCGTAGCTGTCGGTCAGCCGGCCGTCCTCCATGATTTGCAGCAGCATGTTGAAGACCTCGGTGTGAGCCTTTTCGATCTCGTCGAACAGGACCACCGAGTAGGGCCGCCGCCGGATCTGTTCGGTCAGCTGGCCCCCCTCCTCGTAGCCGACGTAGCCGGGCGGAGCGCCGACCAGCCGGGAGACGTTGTGCTTCTCCATGTACTCGGACATGTCTATCTGGATGAGGGCGTCTTCGTCCCCGAACAGGAAGCTGGCCAGGCAGCGCCCGAGCAGCGTCTTGCCCACGCCGGTGGGGCCGATGAACATGAAGCTGGCCACAGGCCGGCGGGGGTCCTTCATGCCGGAACGAGACCGCCGCACGGCACGGCTTACGGCATTGACCGCCTCGTTCTGGCTGACCAGCGTCTTGTGGATCTCCTTTTCCATCTCCAGCAGCCGGGCCGCCTCCTCGACGCGCATCCGCTGTGTGGGTACGCCCGTCATGCGGCAGACGATCTCCCGCACGACGTCCTCGTCCACGGTGCCCACCACATCGCTGTCGCCGTCGGTCTCATCCCGCTCGTAGGCTCTCTTCTTTTTCTCCAGGCGGTCTATGCGATCACGCAGGCGGGCGGCTCGCTCGAAGTCCTGCTCGACGACGGCTTGCTCCTTTTCGAGCTGGAGCCGGGCCAGGTCCCGCTGGACTTCCTTGATCTCCGGCGGGGTGGTCATGCTGCGCAGGCGCACCAGCGAGCAGGCCTCGTCAATGACGTCGAGCGCCTTATCCGGCAGGAAACGGCCGGTGATGTAGCGCGTGGCCAGGTCCGTGGCGTTGACAATCGCGTCGTCCCCGATGCGCACGTAGTGGTGTTCTTCGTAGCGGTCACGGAGGCCTTTGAGTATCTCGACGGTCTCGTCGCGGCTGGGCGGGTCGACCATGATGGTCTGGAACCGGCGCTCCAGCGCTCCGTCCTTTTCGATGTATTTGCGGTATTCGTCGGGCGTGGTGGCGCCGATGCACTGTATCTCGCCGCGCGCCAGGGCAGGTTTCAGGACGTTGGAGGCGTCAATGGCGCCCTCGGCGCCACCGGCGCCGACCAGCGTGTGCAGCTCGTCAATGAACAGGATGACGTTCTTGGCCTTGCGCACCTCCTGCATGACGGCTTTTATGCGCTCCTCGAACTGGCCGCGGTACTTGGTGCCGGCGACCATGAGGGCCAGGTCGACGACGACTATTCTGCGTTCCCGCAGTATGCGGGGGACGTTGCTGCTGACGATGTCCTGGGCCAGCCCCTCGACAATGGCCGTCTTGCCGACTCCGGCCTCCCCCAGCAGGACGGGATTGTTCTTCTTGCGCCGGCACAGCACCTGGATGACGCGTTCGATTTCGGACTCGCGGCCGATGACGGGGTCGAGTTCCCCGCCCATGGCCTGGCGGGTCAGATCCCGACCGAAGGAATCCAGTGCTGGCGTCTTGCTCTTTTCGGCGCCGGAGGGACGGGGGCCCGATTCTTCTTCGTCCATGGGCTCCTCCAATTCCATCACGGCTTCCTCGATGTCGTCGACATCGACCCCCAGGTTGAGCAGAACTTGCACGGCGACCGAGTCCTCCTCCTGCAAAAGGCCCAGCAGCAGGTGCTCGGTGCGCACATAGTTTTGCCCGAGGCGCTTGGCCTCTTCCGGGGCATGCTCGAAGACGACTTTCTGCGCCCGGGGCGTGAAGGCGAACTGCTGGCTGCCGCTGACAGGCTCGCCTCCACCGCGGACAAGCTTCTCGATCTCAATCCGCGCCCGGTTCGGCTCGACTCCCAGCCGCTGCAACGCCGTGGCTGCGGTGCCGGTGCCTTCGTTCAGCAACCCCAACAACAGGTGCTCGGTACCGATGTACTGAGTACCCATCCGCTGGGCTTCCTGGTGGGCGTAGTTGAGGACTTTTTTGGTCTTGTCCGTAAATTTATCGTACATCTATCCCGCCTTAACCGCTTGACAGTTTGTCTCTTACGTAATGAGCCCTGAACTCGTTCCTCACCGACGTGTCCAGGGGCCTACCTTTCATTGTCTGCAAATGAGCCGGCAAAGTCAAGAGCAACAGATCATTGACGGTCTCCAGGGGCGTCTGCTCCAGCACCTTCATTTCCACCCCCAGCTTGACCTGTGAGAGCAGGCTGAGGGTCTCCTCCGAGGAGATGGCGGAGGCAGAGCTGAGCAGGCCCAACGCCCGCAGAATGCGCCCGCGGAACTCCTCCGGATGGTTGGCCCGCAGGTCCTCGCGGGCGGCCCGCTCCATCCTCACAAGCTTTCCGGCGGCCTCTGAGACCGACTCCACTATCTCATCTTCGCCCACGCCGAGGGTGACCTGGTTGGAAATCTGGTAGAAGTCACCCGCCCCCTGGGTCCCCTCCCCGTAGACGCCACGCAGGGCCAGGCTGCTCTCTTGCGCCAGATCCACCACGTGCTGGAACTGCTGGGTCATGGCCAGGCCCGGCAGGTGCATCATCACGCCGGCGCGCAGGCCCGTGCCCACATTGGTGGGGCAGGCGGTCAGGTAACCCCGCTCCGAAGAGAAAGCATAGGTGACCTTGCCGGCCAGCACGTCGTCGAAGCGGTCCGCTTCCTCGTAGGCCTCCTGCAGGCGCAAGCCGCTCCGCATGAACTGCATGCGCAGGTGGTCCTCCTCGTTGACCATGATGCTGACGCGCTCGGCCTGATCGAAAGCGACCCCCCTGACCCAGTCGGCCTCGGCGTGCTGGCTGCTTATCAAGCGTCGCTCCAGCAGAAGCTCCACCAGAAGCTGGTCCAGGTTCCGCAGTTCCACGTAGTGGAGAGCCGGGCGGACATCGGGCTCCATCAAGGCCTGGCGCAACAAGGCCTCAACCTCCGCCCGCTCGGTGGCGGAGCCCCTCCCCACGAAGCGAAAGCCGGCCACGTTCCTGGCCAATCGGATGCGGCTGCTGGCGACAACGTCACTTTCCGGCCCGCCTCGCAACCACTCCACCAGTCTGCTCTGGAGGTCAGAGAGGTTCATCCCGTTCGCTTTCCAGGGCTTTGATGCGGTCTCTGAGACGCGCTGCGCTCTCGTAATCCTCCCGCTCGACGGCCCTCTCGAGTTTATGTTTGAGCGAACGCAGCTTGCTGGCGACCACGGCCCGCCGCCCCGCCTGGGGCGGGACCTTGCCGCAGTGGCGGCTCTCTCCGTGAACTTGCTCCAGCAGTTGCTCCAGCGGCTCGGCAAATGCCTCGTAGTCCTGCTCGCAGCCGAGCACACCCTGCTGGCGAAACTCCAGGTAGCTGAGCCCGCACTCGGGACACTCTTTTGTGCTCAGTTCTTTCAGCTCGGGCGAGACGGCCGCCAGTATCTGGGCGAAGACGGCGCCGGGCGACAAGAACTTCGGCCCCTCCTGTTGCGCATAGCACGTCTCGCAGAGGTGGCGCTGCAACTTCTGGCCCTCCTTGAGCTCGGTCACGTGGACGGTAGCGCGCTTCTCGCCGCACTCCTGGCATGTCGGGCCCGGACGCTGCTTGTCTCGTTCTTTCGGGCTCACGTCGCAGTCCTTCCGGCCTCCGGCTCGGGCCTATAACGGGCGCTGCACCGTTCTGATTCCCAGCAACGCACGTACCGCACGCTCACCCCCCCGGGCAGCGCCGAGGCCAGCCGTTCGGCCACGAAGCGGCAGATGTTCTCGGTTGTGGGGTTCTGCCGGTCGAAAGGCGGCACTTCGTTCAGGTACCGGTGGTCCAACTCCCCCAGCACCTCTTTCAGGGCGCTCTTGAGCTCCCGGAAATCCAGCACCATGCCGAGCCGGTCGAGCTCCCGGGCGGTCACCTGCACCTGCACGCGCCAGTTATGGCCGTGCAAGTTCTCGCACTCCCCCTGGTATTCGCGCAGGTTGTGCGCCGCCGCGAAGTCGCCCTCGATGGTCAGCTCATACATCCTTTGACCCCCTTCACCAGGCGCCATAGCCACCTTCAACCTCTATTCACATTCTATTTCGCCCGCCGGGGAGCGTCAAGGTGAGGGTGTCTTGCGGCAGTTCGCGGCCGCGGCGAGGAGTTTCCCGGGCACCCCCCGGCAGAACCTGCACGCCTGCGCGCTGGACGGCTACTACACCGTGGAGCGCCACGAGGAGTTGCTGCGGAAAGTGCCCGGCACACGACGGGTGTTGAGCCACCCCCACATGCCCCTGTCCCAGGGGGGCAACACGCGTGTCATGAACCCGCGTCGCATGGGCCAGCCGCGGGACGGGGATTGGCGTGCCGCTTTAGCAACGGGGATACGGCTCCGCCGCCGGCTCGACGCTGCTGCGCGTGTTCAGGGGCGGACGGGGGCAGACCGGGTGCAGTCTCACAGGGTGAAGTGCGACCTGGCACCGACGGCGCGGAGGATCGAGGAGGGTGGGCTGCCCGGCCTGCCGGTCAAGATGCTGCGGCGCGGCTGTACTTGCCGCGCAGCACCGCCTCGGCCAGTACGTGGCCCTCCATCGCCTGCAGCAGCTTCTTTTTGCGTGCGCCTTTCGGCAGGTCCAGCTCCCGGTCAAGCGCATAGAGCCGGAACCGGTAGGTATGCGTGCCGCCGGGCGGGCACGGACCGCCGTAGTGGGTATTTCCAAAATCCGTCCTGCCCGGCACGCCCTCGGGTTCGGTTCCTTCGGCAATCTCCGTCGTATCGGCCGGGATGTTCCACACCAGCCAGTGGTCGAACGTCCCCATCGGCGCGTCGGGGTCGTCCATGATGAGGACCAGCGCGCGGGCCCCCTCGGGCACGCCGCTGATCCGCAGAGGCGGCGAGACGTCATCGCCGTCGCAGCTGTAGCGGGCCGGGATCATCCCTCCGTTTTCGAACGCCGGACTGGTCAGTTCCATGGTCCTGCGGCCTCCCTCGGATTGCGGAGTCGAACCACACAGTGATAGGACACGCCCCTCTCTCATCGGATTATATGCCGCCCGGCGGCAGGCCGCAACTCTTGCTTGCACATCTGCTCAGCGCGCGTAGTCCACGATGGCGCGGCAGATTTCGTCCACCGTCTCTCGCATCGAGTAGCTGCCCGGCGGATTCACTTCGTCGTTGACGAGTATGGAGAAGGCGACCTGCAGGCCGGCCCGGGTTGTGGCGAAGCCGCTCAGGGCGCCCACACCGTGCAGGTACCCGGTCTTGGCGCGCACGGAGCTTCGGTAGGGTTCGGCAGTGAGCCGTCCGCGCAGGGTGCCCGGCCGGCCCGGTCGCGCCAGCAGCGATTCGAACACCTCCCCGCGGGGCAAGCTCCGCCCCCGCAGCAGCAGCGAGGTGATGGCTGCCGGGGAGAGGCGGTTCTGCCGGGAGAGGCCGCTGCCGTCGTCCAGGTTGAACTCGCGGGCCTGCAGCCCCGTCTTGCTCAGCATTGCGGTGGCCTGGGCGAGCCCGGTCTCCCAGGAACCGACGCCGGCGGACTCGGCCCCTATGGTCTTGATAGCCTGCTCGGCGTAGTGGTTGTCGCTGTGCTGCACGGCAGCGCGGAGGACCGGCACAAGGTCTGCGCGGCGTTCCACCAGCCGTTGGGCGCCACGCCAGCGGTCCTTCTCCTCGGCGCGGGCCAGACGGACAGTCCCCTCCAGCAGGATGCCCTCGCTCCGGAGAGCCTCGGCCAGGGTTCGAGCGGCGTAGAGTGCCGGCTCCGGTACGGTGACGGGGTGAGAATAGCCCGATGAACCGAGCCGCGCGCTGCCGCCGACCCTAATGGTGCGGCTGCCGGCGTGGCGGGCAAACCAGACCGTGTGCCGCTCGGCAGCCGTCACGCAGGTAACATTCAGCTCCACAGCCGCTGTCGGCGGCTCCAGGCTCGCCTGCGCTCTTTGGCCCACTTCCTGGCCGGGTTTGACGCGCACGACCACGCTGTTGTCATTGATCGCAAGGGCCGAAACGGGTGGGTAGTACCACCTCCACGCCTGCTCGGCCGGCCAGCTCGGGTGGAAATGCTCCCGGTCGAAGAACAGGTCATCCCCCACCAAGTCCCCGCTAATCCGCCCAATGCCCCGGTCTTTCAACCGGGCCGCCCACCGGGCGAAAACGGCCTCGGGCTCTTCGTCCGCCTGGCGGCCTCCGATGGTCGGATCCCCGCCGCCCCGAAATATCAGGTCCCCCTGCAACGTCCCGTCGCTGATGGGGCCAGCAGCGTAAAGAGCCGTGTGGAACGCGTAATCCTCACCCAGCACTTCCAGCGCCGCCGCCGCCGTGATGAGCTTCTGGTTGGATGCGGTGATAAAGCTCTCCCCGGCCCTTTGGGAGTAGATGACGCGGCCGCTGCCCGCGGCCACCACGTGTACCCCGATGCGGGCGCCGCTGCGGCGGGGGTCGGCCGCCGTCCTCTGCACGACGCTGTCCAGAGTCTCAGCGCCGAGAAAGCGGGCCGGCAGCAAACCCACTATGAGCAAGGTAATGATGAGGCTCAGCCTGTTCTGTCTCGCCGACATTCGACCGATTGTCCCACAGGAGCACCAAAGACCCTTCCATTTTCCCCCGGGCGGCATGCAGGTTTCAAACGGCCCGGGTTACTTTGCCAGGACATGGTACCCACCCACCGGGAGGTTCTGATCGTGTG
>PUMJ01000179.1 GCA_003551305.1 Candidatus Brocadiaceae bacterium | reverse complement strand
CGCTCGTCCGCGACGTGGCCGAGGGCCGGGCCGGCAAGGCCGAGATCTCCCGGTTCTTGCGTCGTAACGCGCATCACGCCTGAACCTCCTCGACGCGCTCGGCCTTTCGGCCCGTGAACTCCTCCCATCGCTGCACGATGACGTCGCAGTAGAGCGCGTCCACCTCCATCAGGTATGCCCGCCGCCCGCTCTGCTCGCAGGCGATGAGCGTCGAGCCACTCCCGCCGAACAGGTCCAGCACGTTCTCGCCCGGGCGGCTCGTGCAACCAACGCCTCGTGGCGCCAGCGGGCTATTGGCAGGGCCAGCGTCCCCTACGCTGTTTGCAGGACGGCGTCGGAGACAGCCGCGGGCAGGGCGGCAGCCCCTGCGGCGAACTGTTCTAACCGTGTCCGGTCCGCCCGACCATCCTCCTTCGCCCTCCGCCGCCTTCGGCGTGGGAGCGCTACGGAGGACAGGTCCCTCCCCGTGGGCTCAAGGCTCGCGCGTTCGCAAGTGGGCGAAGGTGGACGGTCGCCCTTCGTAGCCCTGCGAAGCCTCGCGCGAAGCAGGGCCAGAGCTTGAGATGGCGCAAGCAGGCCATGAAATACGTTTATCGGCTTGAGAGCATTTCCCACCCCGGGCAGCGACACATCGGCATCACCGGGGATTCCCGACGTCGTCTGAAGCAGCACAACTCTTCTGATTCACACCACACGGCCAAATGCAAGCCCTGGAAGCCGGTCTTGGTCATCCGCTTTGAGGATGACGGGAGGGCCGACGCATTCGAACGGTATCTGAAATACGGGTCGGGACACGCCTTCGCAAAACACCACCTCTGCTGAGATTCCGTGGGAGACGAAGCTCTTCTCCTTCGAAGGGCGCCAGTCACTGCAGGCTTGTGCCTTTCTTCAACACCGGAAGGGGAGGGCAGGAGGAGGTGAAGCAGCCGATTTTGGGTACCAGGCCCCTCCGGATTTTGACTGTCCTGGCGGGCGCGCTATAATGCTGGTGCGTTTGCAGATGGCCGGGCAGCGGGACTCCGGCGGGAGGTCAGGCGATGGTGCTCTGGGTGTTCAGGGCCGTGTTCATACTCGCATCCGCCGGCACCGCCTATTCTATCGGCCTGGACCTTGGCCGTCCTTTCGAGGCCCTCATAATGGGCATCGTGGCCAGCCTGGCCGTCATCGTCGCCGAGTGGTTCGTCAGCCGCGGGCCGATCGCCCTCATCTCCTCCATCGTCTTCGGCGCCCTGCTCGGCCTGCTGTTTGCGACGCTCACCGTGCAGGTGATGGGACTGGCCCTCGCGACCGAGACGATGGACCGTATCCGGGGCCATCTGACCGGCGCCTTCATAGTCGTCTACAGCTATCTGGGCATCGCCTTTATCTACGAGAGCCGGGACAGGTTCAACCTGATAGTCCCCTACGTGGAGTTCCGCCGTGAGGAGAAAGGAGTCAAGCCGGCCGTGCTGGACACCAGTGTCATCATTGACGGACGCCTGCCGGAGATCGTCAAGGCCGGTGTGCTGGACGGCCCGCTCATCGTCCCGCAGCTTGTGTTGCATGAACTGCAGAAAGTGGCAGACTCCGGCGACCGGCTCAAGCGTGAGCGGGGACGCCTGGGGCTGGAGACGCTGCACAGGATACAGGAGGACCCGGAACTCGACATCCGCGTGCAGGAGCTGGCGCCCGACTACTCCCGTCCCGTGGACGAGCAACTCGTGCGCATCGCCAAGATGCTCAACGGCAAACTGGTGACCACCGACTACAACCTGAACCGACTGGCGTCGCTGGACGGCGTCCGTGTCATCAACTTCAACGAACTCGCAAATGCCCTCAAGCCCATCGCCCTGCCCGACGAGCAGATCACCGTCAAGCTCATCAAGCCCGGTGAGCAGCCGGGCCAGGCCGTCGGCTACCTTCAGGACGGCACGATGGTCGTGGTCGAGGACGCCGACCACCTGATCGGTCGGGACACCGACGTTTTGGTTCGTAATACCATCACGCGCGAGACGGGGCGAATGATCTTCGCCCGTCCTGTCGAGGCGGACCATTCCGGCTCTGGGGCCACTTCCCGACGGCGATGAACATGCCGTCTTTCCCCGACAATGCTTGAGCACAGCCCACACAGCTCGAACGCCCCGTGCCCGCGTTTCGCCGCCGTTGTGCCGGCGGCGGGCGTCGGCGTGCGCATGGGGCGGCGCAAGAAGCCCTATCTCACGCTGGCCGGACGCTCCATCCTCGACCGCGCCCTTGAACGACTGCAGAGCGTGACACGGTGCGAACAGATCGTCGTGGTGGTGCACCCGGCGGAGCACCGGAATGCGGAGCTTGCAGCCCACTTGAGGGAACAGTTCGGCGTGCGTGACCTGGTGGCCGGCGGCGAGACCCGCCAGGCCAGCGCGCGCGCCGGCCTGCAGGCGGTGCGGCCCGATCTGGACCTGGTGCTCATTCACGACGCAGTGCGGCCCCTGGTGACGCCGCAGGTCGTGCGACGCGTGGCCGTGGCCGCTGCGCGCGACGGCGCCGCCATAGCCGCCATACCCGCCACGGAGACCGTCAAGGAGGTGAACGGCGAGGGTGACATCGTCAGCACCCCGCCCCGCCGGCGCCTCTGGTACGCCCGCACCCCCCAGGGGTTCCGCAAGGACCTCATCATGAGAGCCCACAGGCAGGGGGCGGCGGACGGCTTTTGCGCCACCGACGACGCGGAACTCGTCGAGCGCCTGGGAGAGTCGGTCAGGGTGGTGGAGGACCGCTACGACAACGTCAAGATCACCACCGAGGAAGACCTCCTGATAGCCGAGGCCATCCTGCGCTGGCAGGAGGGGGGCGCCGACCAGGCGGCGCTCCGCTGAAGCAGGTGTCTCGCCGAGGTAAGCCGGGATTGCCGGCGCGAGAACCAGGGATCAACCACGACGAACACGACGAGGCCGCGGTCGAGCACCATTGTGGGGGCTCGCCAGCCCCCCGCCGGCCTTCCCCTCAGTGTGGCAAGGAGGAAACGGATTCGTTTCGCAGAAAGCACCTCGGTGCCCCCAAAGCGGTCAGCAACGCCCGGATGGGTCACTTCACGCCGGTTTCGCGTCTGTGCAGGTCCCTCGCGGCGTAGCCGGGATTGTGAGTGCAAGCGCCGGGGTAACCGGCGCCTGGCCGCCTTTGGCGGCACACAACGACCATGACAACGAGGACGAGGGTGAGCACGAGGGCGAACTCCCCGGCCGCTGCTGGCGCTCGGAGTTCTCTTCGGCACGTCAAGGAGCGATTGGGTTCGTTTCGCGAAAAACACGCCGCTACCCGCTTCTCCTGCGGGGAGCTTCAATGCGCCGTGCCCATCTGGATCCCGCGAGAATAAGATTATCCGAGTGTATAGCGAATGTCAAGGGCCTTTCTCGGTCCGGTTCCCACAAGGCCATTTGTGGCATCGAGATTGCTTGTGCACGTATTCCCGGCACACATCAGCGGCGCAGCGGCGGCGTGCCCCGCTGCATCTATAGGCGTCCGGTTGTTCTGAGCTGAAGACGCGGAGAGTTCTTCCATGCACCATGCGCCCCCCGGCCGGTGGGGTGGCCACGGGCTGGGGCGGCGCTGATTGCGGAACTGAGGCTTTCACCTCAGGGTCAGGCGGCGGGGCCGTGCCAGAGGCGCTCGGTGGTCTCGTAGCGCCAGCCGGCCTCGGCGAAGTCCAGGTCGGCCTTCGGCATATCTGTCAGCAGGGCGGTGGTCTGCTCGTAATCCAGCAAACCGCTGGTGGCGTCGTGCTCCATAACGTTCCGGGCGCCCACCGCGGTCGCGTACTGGAGCGTGCGCTCCAGTGTCTCCCCCCGCAGGAAGGCCGCCAGAAAGCCCGCGATGGCGCTGTCGCCCGCTCCGGTGGCGCTGGCGACCCCGTCCACCCGGTAGGCCGGCTCCCAGACCTCCCGGTCCGCCCAGTTGTCCGGGTCGCAAACCGGGGCCCGGCCGAAGCGCTGCAAACGTTGCCGCGACCCGGTGCGCAGGTACATGCCGCGGTGCCCGGACTTCAGGGCCACGATGCCGGCGCCGTACTCGATCAGCTGTCGCCCGAGGGGACTGTAGTCGGCCGGCGCCAGGATGTCCAGCAGCCCGGTGTCGGCGTCGGCCGCTTTGCCGCGCAGGCGCCAGAATTTCTCTGGCTCCAGGCAGTAGAGCACCTCCTCGGCGCTCGGGAGGAACAGGTCGGTGCAGGGCAGCACTTTGCGCAGCACCTCGTCCCAGTCCACCCGGCCGCTGACCGAGTCCGGGTCAGGCAGGGACATGTCCAGAGACGTTGTGGCCCCCGCCTCGCGGGCGCGCCGGAAGATGGCGACCAGCTCCCGGCCGCCATCCTCGTAGAGGCGTCTCATCAGCGGGGGATATCCGAGGTGGAAAATGCGGGTCTGCCCGACGGCTTCGAAGTCCACGTCATCGTTGCTGAAGGTGTCGTTGGCGCCGGGGTTGTGCAGGAAGAGCCGGTCAATGCCCGGCGGGGCGACCACGACCGTGTAAGCGGTCTGCTCGCCGGGCACCCGTACGATTCCCTCGGCGCAGTCGTGCTCGTCGAGCTTCGCCGCCACCAGGTCGCCGAAGGGATCGTCCCCCACCTTGCCCATCAGCAGGCAGCCAACGCCCAGCTTGCGCAGGGCCAGGCCGGTGTTGGCCACCGGGCCGCCGGTGGAGACGACGCACTCCCCGACCACCACCAGCGAGCCGGGGACCAGGATATCGGACAGCGGGCGGGCCGCCGTCCCGGCGAACTTCGGGGTCAGGTCCAGGCAGATATGGCCGGCCACTATGATCTCACTGTCGGGCATGCTGTAGCTCCTCGCAGCAGGGTCCTCTGCACGGGTCAGCTCCGGGCAGCTTCGAGCACGTAGATGCGTGTTCCGTAGGAGGGCAGGTCCTCACGGATCTCGAGTCCTTCTGCGGCGCTGGAGAAGCGAGCGGCCTTCTGCACGAGTATCTCTCGCGCCGCCGGCAGCGGGCCATCCCAGGCGACGTGCAGGGTGACGGAGACTTCCGCGTCCATCGTGTTCAGCAGGAAGACCAGGCGCCGTTCGCCGCTCTGCATCGCGCGCGCCACCACGCCGGGTGCATCCGTCCACGCCGCTCGTCGGACGCCCTCGTTCAGGGCGACGACCCAGCGCCGCGCCGCTGCGTCGGGCTCCTCCCGGTAGGCCATAAAGGGATTTGTGCCGATGTATATGGCGCGGCCCTGGCCGACCTGGTTGCTCACGACGGCGGGCTCGCCCGAGGTGAACTCGCCGATGACGGCGCCGTCGCCTCCCGGTTGCAGCACCTCCTTGTGCATACGGGCCGCCATGGTGTGGCCCTCCACCGTGAGCCGGGGCATAAGCCGGGCCGGCATGGTGCGCACCTCGACGCGCCGGCAGCCGAAAAGCTCGTCCAGCCCCTGGCCGGGCACCACGGGGCAGACGCCCATCGTGTCGTCGAACTGGGCCGCTGACGCCTCCGCGACCAGCGTCCCGCCCCCCTCGACGAACTCCCGCAGCTTGCCGGCCGACGCCGACGAGATGAAAGGGGAGAAGGGGAGGTAGATAACGCGGTAGCGGCCGAAGTCCTCGTCCACGACCTCCGTGTCCAGCCGGAGCACGTCCACGGGGTAGTCGGTGTGCCAGAGCGCCAGGTGGATGCCCTTGATGCTGTTCTTGACGGCGTCGGTGCAGCCGACGGCCGTCCAGTTGACGATGTCGTTGCGTGGGTCCCAGGCGATGGCGACCTCGGTCGGCAACGGCTCGGCCTGCTCGAACAACTCGCCGTATCGCGTCAGCTTGTGCTTGAATCGCTTGACAGCCTCCAGCCGCGGATGCGCCGAGCCGTCCAGCTTCGTCAGCCCGAAGCCGTATTCCAGGCCGAACGACTCGTTGCGGTACTGCCAGTACATCACCCCTTTGCCGCCCTGCGCGATGCCGGACCAGGACCACATGGCCAGCCGCTCGGCGGTGACCTGGCCCGGGTCGAACCCGCCGGGCGTCAGGTCTATGGTGCCTTCCATGGTGGAGGAGCCGCAGTATTCGCAGGCCGGCTCGGCGTCGCTGCGGTGAACGCCCATGCCGTAGGGCCCCGACTGCAGTTCGGCCATCCAGAACTCCTTGCCCCTGGCGGCGCAACGCGCGCCCGCCATGGCGAGGAAGTACTCATGTTCGGGCCCGCACTGCGGAAAAGCGGCCGTGCCGTACTTGTCCACCAGTTCGGCCATGCGGTAGTCGTCTATGCCCTCTTTGGCCAGGTTGCGCGTCACGCCGCTGCCGCCGCGAGTGTGGATCATCACGTAGTGGTCGGGGTCGTTCTCGCGGATCGTGCCCACGCGCCAGCGGAGCGTCTCGATGAGGGACTCAAGGTGGAAGAGGCGCAAGTCTATCCAGTCGTTGTACATGCCCCGGCGCCGCGGCGGTTCCACTTCCTCGAAGCAGCCGTAGTTGCGCCGCCAGTCGGCATTCAGGGTTTCGACGTCCCCGTACCTGTCGCGCAGGTAGTCGCGGAAGGCAGCCACGGAGGCGTCGCAGTAGCAATAGATGCTGTCATTGTAGCGGCCCGCCTCAAACATCGGCTCGTTGTGCGGTTCCCAACACTCGACGGCCGGATGGTCGGCGAACTCGCTGACCAGCGCGCGGATGTAGTCCTTGCCCGCCTCGACCACGGGCCGGTTGTGGAAGCAGAGCCCGGGAAAACCGCCGGCCGGCGTGTTGCCCACCGACTCGGGTCGGTACAGGCCGTCGTCGGAGTCCACGTATATCGCCTCCGGATGCTTCCTGACCAGCCACGCCGGCACGGATTCCAGGTTTACCAGCATGAGGGCCTTCATCCCGTGCCGCTGGCAGGTGTCGAGCAGACGTCGCAGCGAACTGAAGTCAAACTCGCCCTCCGCGCGGCAGTACCAGTTCCACATCAGCCAGAAACGCACGTAGTCGAGGCCGTAGTGCCGCGCCTGCTCGATGTCCCTGTCCCAGTCCGCCTCCGGCGGCGTGGGCGCGCGGAAGTACTGCGATCCGACATAGATCATCGCCCCTAATCTCCTCACACACGGTCAGTGTGGCAGACCAGTGTAGCGGGAGTGCCCGCGGATGCAAGTCAGCCGAACACCGGCGGACTTGACACTGACGTCCGTTCGCCTCAACATGAAGGTGTGGGGCGAAGGCCATGGGGGCAACTCGTCCCGGGGGAGATGAAGGACCTTTCTAAGGGGGGAAAGAGTATCATGAAGGTCTTCGTGTGGACGACAACTCTGCTCGTGCTGGCACTTTTCGGGTGCGGGCGCGGGATGCCCGGCGCGGGGGCGCAGCCGGAGCCGACCGGGCCGCCACCCGAGGCAAAAGGCTGGCGTGCCGTTACCCTGGCCGACGGCGTAAGGCACCCGTGGGGGCTGGCGTGGCTGGCGGACGGCCGCGCCCTGGTGACCGTCCGCGACGATGCCAGGGTGTACCTTTTCGACGGCGACAGTTTCCAGGAGGTGCCCACCGAGGGGATGCCGGATGTCTTCACCGGCGGCCAGGGGGGACTCCTTGACATCGCCATCCACCCGGATGACACGGGCGCCGAGCTGCGCGTTTACATGACGCTCAGCACCGGGACCAGCGAGACGAACCGCGTCGGGCTGGTGCGCGGTGTCTACGACGGGGAACGAATCCACAGCATCGAGAAGCTTTTCCGGGCGGTGCCGGACAAGCGCGGCGGCCAGCACTTCGGCTCCCGCCTGCTGTGGCTGCCGGACGGCACGCTCCTGATGAGCATCGGCGACGGCGGCAATCCGCCCCTGCGCATCGGTGACATGCTGGCCCGGGAACAGGCGCAGAACACGCAGAGCCATCTCGGCTCGGTCCTGCGCCTGACCGAAGACGGGCGCCCGGCGCCCGACAATCCGTTCATAGACAGGGACGACGTGCTGCCGGAGATCTGGACCTACGGGCACCGCAACATCCAGGGACTGGCGCTTGAGCCGGAGTCCGGCCGCATTTGGGCCAACGAGCACGGCCCGCGCGGCGGCGACGAGCTGAACCTCCTGGAGGCCGGGCGCAATTACGGCTGGCCCCTGCAGACATTGGGACGCGACTACCGCACCGGCTTGCCAATCGGCGAAGATGACGTGGAGGGTATGGTGAACCCGAAGGTCGTCTGGACGCCTGCCCACGCGCCCTCGGGCCTCGCCTGCTACACGGGGGAGCACTTCCCCCACTGGCAGGGCAGCCTCTTCAGCGGCGGGCTGCGGCCGCAGGATGTCCGCCGCATCGGCCTGGACCAGGAGGGCAACGTCCTGGATCAGGAGAGGCTGAGCATCGGGCGACGGGTGCGCGAGGTGACACAGGGACCTGATGGCTATCTTTACTTGCTGACCGATGAAGAGGACGGCGAGTTGCTGCGGATCGAGCCGCAGTGACGGCGCCGCGCAGAAGGGGGGAAGGAGCCGTGAGAGCCGCGCTGTTGCTGGCGACGTGGGCGATTCTCATCCCGCCGGGCCTCTGCACGGCGGGGTGCGGTGACACCGGCGGCTCGCCATCAGACACGGTTGTCTCCCGGCTAAACCGGAATGAGGGGAATGACATGAGCGAGGAGGTCCGCAAGACGGAACAGGAATGGCGCGAAGCGCTGACGGAGGATCAGTACAGGGTGCTGCGCAGGAAGGGCACCGAGAGGGCCTTCACCCACCCCTACAATGACATCAAGGAGGCGGGGCTCTTCCACTGCGCCGGCTGCGGCAACGAGCTTTTCAGCTCGGAGGCGAAGTACGACTCGGGCAGCGGATGGCCGAGCTTCTGGCAGCCTGTGGCCGAGGAGGCCGTGCGCACAGCGGCCGATCACAGCCTGATGGTGCACCGAACCGAGGTCCTGTGCAGAGCTTGCGGGGGGCACCTGGGACACGTCTTCCAGGACGGGCCCCCGCCCACGGGCCTGCGCTACTGCATCAACGGAACGGCCCTCGAGTTCGAGTCGCAGGAGCAGGGAGCGGACTCGGAGTAGGGGGGCCACAAGGAAGCGCGCAGGCGGTTTGCGGGCGCGCGGGCGGGGCCTTACAATCCCGCGCGTGACCATCTTCCTCAAGACCCGCAGATCCGAGGCCCTGAGTATGCACTCCCTCTCCCTGAACGGCGCGTGGCGGCTCGCCTGGTGCGAACCGGGCGAAGGCGAAGACCTCGACTGGCCCCAGACCGGTCCTGCCGGCCCGGAAATCGTCCGGGCCGACGTGCCCGGTGATGTCCATCTGGACCTTCTCGATGCCGGCCTCCTGGAAGAACCTCTCTACGGGCGCCATGCACCCGCCTGCCGCTGGATGGAGCGGACCGACTGGTGGTATGCGCGCACCTTCCACCTTCCGGCCGGCCACATCGGGCGGCGTACCGAACTCCATTTCGACGGGCTGGACACGACCGCCGACATCTGGCTGAACGGCCGCCACCTCGGCCGCAGCAACAATGCCCACGTCCCCCATATTTTCGACGCCACCGGGGTCGTCCGGGCAGGTATGAACCGCCTCGTCGTGCGCGTGGATGCCGGCGTGCGGGCCGCCGACGGCAAGGAGGTGGACCGCTACACCATGCATACGGCCGGGGAGGAATTGCCCCGCATGTGGATCCGGAAACCCCAGTTCACGTTCCAGTGGGACTGGGCCCCGCGCCTGCTGACCTGCGGCATCTGGCGGGACGTCGAGCTGCGCACCTACGAGACGCTTGCGCTGCGGAACCTCGCCTTGCGGACGCATCTCGACGAAGGCGGCGCAGCGCGCATCGGAGTCAGGGCGGAGGTCGAGAGCTTCGCCGGGGCGCCGCTCCCCGTGGAACTCACGATCACCCTGAGCCGGGACTCGGCCAGTGAGCTGACGCTTCGGGCTGAAGCCGCCCCCGGCGGGACGGAACTGGTCGGCGATCTGACCCTCCAGGACCCCGACCTCTGGTGGCCCCGCCCGCTGGGCGAGCCGGCGCTTTACGACGTCTCGGCGGTGCTGCGGGCCGACGGCGCCGTTGCCGACAGCCGCGCCTTCCGCTACGGCGTCCGCGAGGTTGAACTCCTCCAGGAGGACCTCGGGGAGGAAGGCACCTCCTTCGTTCTGGCCGTCAACGGCGAGAAGGTCTTCTGCAAGGGGGCCAACTGGGTTCCGGCCGACTCGCTGATCGCCCGCGTCGGCCCGGCGCGCTACGGCGCCCTCATCGGCGCCGCCGCAGAGGCCAACTTCAACATGCTCCGCATCTGGGGCGGTGGCATCTACGAGGACGACCTCTTCTACGACCTCTGTGACGAGCACGGTATCCTCATCTGGCAGGACTTCATGTTCTCCTGCGCCTACTACCCGGATGACGACCCGGAATTCATGGCCGAAGTCCGCGCCGAGGCGCAGAAGGCCGTCCGCCGCCTGCGCAACCACCCCTGCATCGCCATCTGGTGCGGCAACAACGAGAACCAGTGGATCCACTACCAGCGCCGACAGGCCGGCGGGGCGGCTGAGCGCTGCTACGGAGAGCGCATCTACGACGAACTGCTGCCGGAGGTCTGCGCCGCGCTCGACCCCACGCGCCCCTACTGGCCCTCAAGCCCCTGGGGCGGCGAGGACCCCAACAGCCAGTGGGCGGGCGACCGCCACAACTGGGACGTCACCATCCTGGCCCCCACCATCGAGGAGCGCACCGACTACCGGCGCTACGCCGAGGACCGCAGCAAGTTCATGAGCGAGTTCGGCGTCATCGGCCCGCCGCACCTCGACACGCTCCGCCGATACCTGCCGCCCCGGCAGCTCGAGCGCGACTCCGAGGTCTGGGCCTTCCGCACAAACCGTTTCGAGAAGGGCACCCTCCGTGCCGCCCTGGAGCGCTACTGGCGGCCCGCCGACGAGCTGTCCCTGGAGCAATACCTGCGCGCCGGGCAGGTCATCCAGGCCGAGGTCCTCAAGTTCGCGCTCGAACACTGGCGCCGCCGCAAGTTCGCGACCGCCGGCGCCCTGTTCTGGATGTACGCCGACTGCTGGGGCGAGGTCGGCTGGACGGTCATTGACTACTACCTCTCCCGCAAACCGAGCTATTGGGCCGTGCGTCGGGCCTTCGCTCCCACGCTCGTCAGCCTGGCCGAGGAAGATAGCGGCGAGGTCGGCGTCTGGCTCGTCAACGACCGGCCGAGGCCCGTCGAGGGCCGCCTGGCCGCCGGCTGGCTGAATCTGGCGACCGGCGACCTGGACCTGGACCAGGTCCCGGTGGTCGCCCCCGCGAACGCCGCCGAGCGTATCCGTGCCGTGCCGCGCCCGGCCGGGCCGGAGGCGCATTGGATGGCGCTGGCAAGCTTCGAGAGCGGGGGAGAGGTGCTCTCCCGCAACCGCCTCTTTCTGACCGGCTTCAACTTCAACCGCCTCGCGCTGCCCGAGACGCGCATGACCTGCGAGCCGTCCGAGGACGGGACGGCGCTGCGGCTCCGCTCCGACGCCTTCGCCTGGCACGTGCACCTGGGCGCGCCGCGCGGGGTGCGCCTGGCCGACAACGACTTCGACATGCTCCCCGGCGAGGAGCGGTCAGTGGAGGTCAGCGGCCCCCGCTCCCTCCTCGACCAGGTCACCGCCCGCCCCGTAACGGTGTGAGACGGTTTGCCTGAGGCAGAAGGTGGTGTAGCTTTCAACGAGGGGACGTGCCATGACGAGCGGCTCCACGGAGCACCACAGCGGACCCATTGTTCCAGCAGAGAGGGAGAACATGAGGCTCCGGACATTGCGAGCGATGCCGAGTGGAGCCTGGGCTGCGGCTCTTGCCGTTCTCATGCTGACGCTCCCCGGATGCACCGCAGGGCCGCCGGGCAGCCGCGAGCCGGCCCAGGCGCATGTGCCGGAAGTCCACGACCAGGTTCCGGAGCGGTCCGGGCAGCCTGAGCCGGAGACCGTCGAATTGGGTACGACGGTGCTTGGCCGGCCCATGAAGGCGATTGTCTTCCCGGGGGAGGAAGGCACCATACTCATCATGGGCGGCATCCACGGGGACGAGCCGGCCAGTGCGGATCTAGTCAGGCGCCTGCAGCGGTACCTGCGAGCGCACCCCGAGGGTCTGGCCGGGTGGCGTGTGGTGCTGATAACCCGGGCGAACCCCGACGGTCTGGCCGCGGGGACGCGCGGAAACGCCAACGCGGTTGACCTGAACCGCAACTGGCCGACCGACAACTTCGAGCCGAGTGCCGCCCACGGCGAAACGCCCCTCTCCGAACCGGAATCGCGTGCCCTCATGCGCGCCATAGAGCGCTACCGTCCGAGCGCCATCGTATCGGTGCACGCGCCGCTGGCGTGCATAGACCCCGACGGAGGTGCGCGGAGCGAGCGAATGGCCCGCGCCATGAGCGCGGTCTCGCCTCTGCCGGTGCGTAATCTGCGAGCTATGCCGGGTTCGCTGGGTACTTACGCCGGAGAAGAACTCCGGCTGGCCATGGTTACTTATGAACTCGATCGCCGCCGTACGCCTCCCGATGACCCGGACGCGTACCTTGACGCCCACTTGCCGGCTCTGCTGGTGGCGGTAGAAGGAGCCTGGTGAGGCCGCCCCGGCGCGCACGCCAACGCACGGACCGACACATCACATCCGACGCGGAGGCGGTGTACTGGCTGCGGCGGCGGAGCAGCCGCTCGGGTCCTGGGCACTTGCATTAGGCGGCGTATGGCGTAGAATAGGGGCCATCAGGGTCCCACTGTTCGGGCGAGCCCTGTCGCGGTTCCCCGGTAGCTCAATTGGTAGAGCGGGTGGCTGTTAACCACTAGGTTCGAGGTTCGAGTCCTCGCCGGGGAGCCAACCCCATTTTCACGTAACTCGCAAGAGCGCATAGGTTAACAGCAAGGCCGCGGCTCTCCGCTTTGCGCTCTTAGGCGTACGTGCCGCCCTGGCAAGCAGTTACGGCAGACCGCCCATCCGGGCGTGCTTGTCCCTGTACTCTCTGCTCACACGCGAGCTGCCGCCCGATAGTCCAGCATCGCGCCTGAGTGCCCCGTACTCTCACATTCGCCCTCTGAGAGTACCCCGCAGGTTAACAAGCCAGTTGCGCTCGAACCCCAGAATGCGGCTCTCGAACTGCCGCCTGCAAAGTGAGAGCCGTGGCCGAACGCGCTTTGACCGGGTCCGGCGCGCCGTTAGAATAAGGGCGTTGCAGCACGCGCCCCGTGACAGGTGGGGGGGAAGGGAAGATGCTGGTAGATGACCTGCAAGTTGACCAGGACGAGCTCGCCGAGGTGTGCGAGCGCTACGGTGTGGAGCGGCTGGAAGTCTTCGGCAGCTTCCCGCGCGGCGAGGCGCAGGCGGAGAGCGACCTCGATGTCCTCGTGACCTTCAGGCCCGGCGCCCGCGGGGGTCTGGAGTTCGTTGCCCTTCAGCAGGAAATGGAGGAGCTCTTCGGCCGCTCCGTGGACCTGCTCACGCGGAAGTCGGTGGAGCGCTCCCCAAACAAGTACTTCCGCCGCTTCGCGCTCAGCCAGACGGAACCCATCTATGAGTCCGCTTGACCCCCGCCAGCGCGACCTCGTCAAGTGCGAGGACATGCGCATCCATGCCGAGCGGGCCCGCCGGTTCCTGGCGGATCGTTCGCTGGACGAGTTCCTCAACGACCAGATGCTCCAGGACGCGGTCGTTCGCTGCGTCGAGGTCATCGGCGAGGCCGCCCGCCGGGTCTCGGAGCAGACGCGGAAGCGTGCTCCCGAGATCCCCTGGAAGCTCATCATCGGCATGCGGAACGTTCTGGCGCACGAGTACGGGACTGTGGACCTGGAGAAGGTCTATTCGGTCGTCACCGATGACATGCCCGAACTGCTGATCCAGATCGGGCCGCTGATCTCGGAGCTGGAGCAGGAGATCGGCTGGCACGACGACGAAAGCCGCTGAGCCATGCCCGAGGCGGTCCGTTACGCCATCTACACCCGGCAATCCGCTGCCGACCCGGGGAACGTCCTGTCCTCGTGCGACGTACAGTTCGGAATGTGTCAGGACTTCGTCCGCGCACGGGCGGCATCTGGCTGGACGTGGATCGGGGAGCGCCTGGACGACGTGGGGCACAGCGGCGCGGACATGGACCGCCCCGGCCTGCAGCGGCTCCTTCAGCTCGTCCGCCAGGGGAAGGTGGAGAAGGTCGCCGTCTACCGCCTCGACCGCCTGACGCGCAGCATGTGGGACAGCCTGCAGCTCCTCGACGCCTTCCGCAAGGCCGATGTCGAACTGCTGATCGTCACCGCCCCTGAGCTCGGATCAGCCGCCACGGACAGGTTCCTCCTGAACATCATGGGGGCGTTCGCCGAGTTCGAGCGCGAGATGATCAAGTCACGCCTGGCGGACGCCCGCCAGCGTCTCAAGCGTCAGGGCCGGCGCATCGCCGGCCCCCCGCCCTACGGTTACGATGCCCACCCCAAGACCAAGCAACTCGTCCCGAACCTCAAAGAGGCAGGCCGAGTCGAGGCCATCTTCCAGATGGCTGCCGACGGCATGCTGCCTCGGGACATCGCGGCCGCCATCAACGAGACCGGCTGGCGGACGAGACGCTACGTGGCGAAGAGCTCCGGCAAAGAGCACGGCGGCAATCCCTGGACCCCGCGCCACGTGCTCGACGTTCTGGCCAACCCGGTCTACATCGGGTACTTCAGGGACGGCGATGACGTGCGGCCCGGCCGACACCGGCCCATTGTGACCAGGCAACTTTGGGACATGGCGCGCGACCGGGTGGAGGCACGGAGGACGTCCACCGGGTCTCGGCGCCAGAACCCCACATACTGGCCGTTGCGCGGCAAAGTGGTCTGCACGCGTTGCGGCCGGACCATGAGCACGCACGGCTCTCACCATCGGAACTTCATCTACCGTTACTACCGGTGCCGTTCGCATGCCGGCGGGCGGCCGCCCTGCAAGGGATCGTCCATCTCTGCTTTCGAGTTGGAGAAGGGCGTGGCGGAGATGCTCGCTGAGCCGGCGTCATCGGACAGTTCACCGGACCTGGAGGCCGAGGACGGGCAACTGCTGAGCCGCTTTCGCGTGGCCTGGGGCTTGCTGGAGTTCAACACGCGGCTGCGCCTGCTGCCGGAGGTAATCCAGGAGGTCAGGTTCTACGAGGCCGAATCAAGGCTCCAGTTGCGCCTCGACATGGACGCGGTCAGGCGCATCACCAGCGGGGACGGGGGGGAGGGCGAGCACGACGAGGGCGATGATTCGGCCGCCTGTTAACCAGCCGGTAAGTGCTTTGGCAGGTCTGTTCTGAGCCAGTTTCTTGTACGGGGAACGCACAACCCGCCCCGAGTTAACGCAGTCCCTGCATCCCCTCCTCCTGGCATCTCACGCCGTAGGCGCCCCCTGCGCAAACGCTTACGACAGCCCGCCCGGTTCGCGCCCCCAGCCAAGTACTCTCACCCGCCGCCCACCGACGCCGGACGCCGGCCCGAACGGTGCGAAACCGCCCAGAACTCTCAGACTCTCACCTCGACTTACGACAACTGGTTAACGGAGCATTTGCGCCCGCACCCCGACAGGAACGCTTTCAAAATGTCTTGTGTCACGAGGGCATATCCGTTAGGCTTCCTTTAGAGTGGCGAGCCTGCAACGGGCAAGTCCGAGCATCTGTGCATGCGGAACCGGTGAGAGGGACGGCCGGGGTGCTCCTTATCATGCTTGGTTGTGTTTCACTTCCAGACAGGGTTCAGCCTCTTTGGGAGATCAGATGACGCCGAAGCCTTCGCAGCCTGCTTCCCCGGGCCAGGCCCCGGGCGAAGCCGGCATCCTCAAAGCCTCCACCGGTGTCCGGGGCCTGGATGAGATCCTGAAGGGCGGACTGCCCGTCGGCCGCACCACGATGCTCGGCGGCGGGCCGGGGACGGGCAAGACGGTGCTGGCGATGGAACTGCTCTATCGCTGGGCGCTTGCTGACGAGCCGGGTGTGTTCGTCTCCTTCGAGGAGCGCGCCGAGGACCTTCGTGCCAACGCCGCCGCCATGGGTCTGGACGTCGCGGCCCTGGAAGCGGACGGCAAGCTCGCCATCGTCCACGCCGACGTGCCGCACGGTGCCGTCCGTTCCGGTGAGTTCGACATCAAGGGTCTGCTGGCGATCATCGAGGGCCAGGCCCGGTCCCTGGGCGCCAGGCGCATCGCCCTGGACGCGATCGACGTGCTGATGCGCATCTTCGGCGACCCTCAGCAAGAGCGCGAGGAGATGTACGTCCTGCACGACTGGCTTCGGGACCGGGGGATGACTGTCATATTCACTGTCAAGGCGGACCCCTCCGGCCGGCAGGTCTACCCTTTTCTGGACTTCATGGCCGACTGCGTGCTGTTTCTTGACCAGCGGACGGAGGGGCAGGTCCGCACGCGCCGGCTCAACGTGATCAAGTACCGGGGCTCCGACTTCCTGAGCAACGAGCACCCTTACATCCTCTCGCCCCGCGGCGTGGTCTTAATGCCGGTCTCGTGCATGTCCCTGGAGCACGAGCCGCCCGGGGGCTTTGTCTCGAGCGGACACCCGGAACTGGACACGGTGCTGAGAGGGGGGTACCTGAGGGGGACCTGCGTCCTGCTGGCGGGGCCCAGCGGCAGCGGCAAGACCACGGTGGCCTGCACGTTCGCCCGGGCCGTCTGCTGCAATGGAGAGAAGCTGCTCTACGTCGGCTTTGAGGAATCCGAAGGTGCTCTGGTCTCCGGAATGCTCAGCGTGGGCGTGGACCTGCGACCGGCGTTGGAAGAGGGGGCGCTCAAGGTGCTGACGGCGCTGCCCGAGTCCGTGGGCATAGAGCAGCACCTGCTGCGGATTTATGACGCGATAGATGACTTCGGTCCGAACCACCTCGTGGTGGACGCCATGTCGGCCTGCGGACGGATGGGCAGCGAGGAGGCCGCCTTCGACTTCCTGGTCCGCCTGCTGACGAGGTGCAAGGAGCGGGGCGTCACGTCTGTCTTCACAAACCAGTTGACCGAGGCGGAACGGGTTGCCGAGCTCAGCGGTCTGGGCATCTCCTCGCTGGTCGACACCCTCGTGCTTTTGGCGTACGAGAGCCGCGGCCGCCAGCTCACCCGGTCTCTGCTGGTCGTGAAATCACGGGGCGTGGACCACTCCCTGAGTCATCACCGGTTCAGGATCACCTCCCGGGGCCTCGAGCTGGACCTCTCCGGGGAAGGGGCGGACAACAGGGGGGCAGAGGCATGAGCACCGCCCAGAACCAGGGTGCCCCGGCGGGGAGTGACGGCAAGTACCACATGGTGTTGTTCGTGGCAGGGGATGAGGCGAACTCCCGGACCGCGAAGGCGAACCTGACCCGATTCTGCGATGCGGAGCTGGCGGGCCGCTGCGAGATAGAGGTGGTGGACGTGCTGGAGGACTCCTCGGCCGCCCTGGAGCGGGGTATCATCGTGACGCCCACACTGCTGGTCCGCAGGCGCGGGACCGAGTTGCGACTGATCGGCAACCTGAGCGACCGGGACAAGGTGCGCAGAGCGCTCGGGTTGGAGGGAAGTTAGGCCATGAGCGAGGACGTGGAAGCCCTGCGGCGGCGTTTGGAGCGTGCCGAGGCGATAGTCGAGGCGCTCCAGGGTCAAGAGGTTGACGCGGTGGTCGGCAAGCACGGCGTTGCTGTTCTACGCCTCCTCGAGGTCGAACGGAAGCTGAGTCAAAGCGAGGAACGGCTCCGCATGGCCCTGGAGGGCGGCGAAGTCGGACTCTGGGACCTCGACCTGCTGAGCGGGAATGTGTTCTGGAGCGAGACGCTCCACGACCTGCTCGGGCGCAATCGGGACGAGGCGGTCGACGGCGACACCTTCTTCGAGTACATCCACGAGGAAGACCGCCCCCGCGTGCGGCAGCGCGTGGCACGGTGGCACGCGGAGGGTGGAGATTTCAGGGAAGAGTTCCGGATCGTCCGCGACGACGGCCAGGTGCGTTGGCTGGCTGCTTCGGGGGAGGTTGAGCGCGACCAGGACGGGCGAGCCGTGCGCGCCTGTGGGGTCAACTACGATATTACCGAGCGCAAGCAAGCCGAGACGGCGCACCGCGAGCGCGAGGAGAGGCTCCGCCTGGCAGCAACCATCGGCAAGATCGGGACCTGGGACCTCGACATAGAATCCGGTGATCTCGATCTTTCGGCGCGGGCCCGCGAGATTTACGGTCTGCCCGCCCAGGGGGAAGTTACGGTGCAGGACGTCCTGGCGAGAGTCCACGAGGACGACCGCGCCGACGTGGAAAGCGCTGTAGATGCGGTGTGTCGCACCCGGGCGGACATAGAGAACGAGTATCGAGTTGCGATGCCGGACGGCAGCGAACGGTGGGTCCAGATCCGATGTCAGACGGCTTTTGACGCGCAAGGGCAGCCCCTGAGGAACCTGGGCGTTGTAATCGAAACCACCTATCGGAAGCGATACGAGGAGCATCTGGAGGACTTGAATCTGGAGCTGGAGCGGCGAGTGACCGAACGCACAGCCCAGGTGCAGAAACAGGCCGAGCAGTTGCGGGCGCTGGCCAGTAAGCTGAACCGCGCCGAACAGCGCGAGCGCAAGCGCCTGGCGCAGATACTGCACGACCACATCCAGCAATTGCTGGCCGCCGCCCGCATGCAGGTCGGATGGATAAAGGGGTATGACGACCAGCAGCGTATGCGGACGACCGCCGAGGAGGTATACGCGATCCTGCGGGAAGCGATAGACGCGTGCCGCTCCCTGGTCACCGACCTCAGCCCCCCGGTGCTGCACGAAGTGGGACTCGGCGCGGCCCTCGACTGGCTGGCTGCCCGGATGCTGGAGAAGCACCACCTGGAGGTTCAGGTGCGCTCGGACACCGTGGCCGAGCCGGCGTCCGAAGAGGTGCGCGTCCTGCTGTTCGAATGCGTCCGTGAACTGCTGTTCAACGTCGTCAAGCACGCGGGAGTCGCTGACGCGCAGGTCGCGCTGCTGCGGGCGCGCGACCACCAGATCAGAATAGTGGTCCGGGATGAGGGTGCCGGGTTTGATCCTGACATGCTCACGGAGCGCCGGTCGGACGCGGCTTCCTTCGGGCTGTACAGCATTCAGGAGCGTCTGGCCCACCTCGGGGGGCGGATGACCGTTGCGAGCGCCCCGGGCGAAGGCAGCCGGGTCACGTTGACCGCGCCTCTCGGCGAGCAAGGACAGCCGGGTGCGGAAAATGCTCGTGCGACCCCTCCCACGAGTCGCGCCCCGACCGTCACCCTGCGTCGCAAGACCAAGCTGTGCCGCGTCCTGATCGTGGACGACCACAAGATTATGCGCGAGGGCCTGGTGGGGTTGTTTGAGCTCGAGTCGGACATCGAGGTGGTCGGCCAGGCCGCCGACGGCCCGGAGGCTGTAAAGCTGGTCGGACAGCTCGAACCGGACGTGGTCATCATGGACGTCAACCTTGGCGCGACGAGCGGCGTTGATGCGACCAGAGAGATCCTCTCGGGGGGGTCGCGAGCGAAGATAATCGGCCTGTCCATGCACGCCGACGGGGGGGTGGCCAGGGCCATGCGCGAGGCCGGGGCGACCGCCTATCTGACCAAGGACGGCCCCTCCGAAGACCTCATTGCCGCAGTCAGGGCATGCCGCCAGGCCTGAGTTTTTCTGCGGCTTTCCATCCACGGACAGTCAAACAGCACTGCCCACCCGTCGCCCACCGAAGCCGCCCGCCGGCCCTTCGGCCGGCTCAGGGCCGGGGCCCCGTGGACCTCGCGCAGGACAGGCGTCGTGTGAGCAGTTTTATGGGAGCCGCGGCTGCGCAAGATGAAGGCCGACCTGAGCCCGACCAGCGCCGCTGCCAGATCGTAGCCGGCAACTCAGAAACCCATGTCACACTCCATGCCTCCTTTCCGTATGTAATCAGTAGAAGCCTGGTTAACGCCTGCTCGGTGGAGACGCCGGGCAGGGCTCTACTGCTGCCGACGGGAGGAGCGCGCGTGCCTGCCCATATCGATCCGGACAAGCTGGCCCCCGAGGAGCGGCTGCGCGAGTTGGCCGCCATCTTCGCCAGAGGCGTTCTCACTCTGCGCCGAAAGGCGCGCCCTGCGTTCTCCGAGGAATCTGCCGAATCCGGCGAAAACGGCCTTGACTCTCGGCGCCACGTAAGCCCTGATGTAAGTCATTGACAGGTATAGGGAAAAGGCCAAGCGCAGAAGGAGCAGGCATGGACGTGGGCGTGAGGGCGGAGGTGGCCGCGCTGGAAGGCATGACCCCGAGAGAACTGCGCAAGAAGTGGCGCGAGGTCTTCGGCGAGGAGACCCGCAGCGGGAACCGACGTTACCTGGTCAAGCGCCTGGCCTGGCGCGTCCAGGCCAACGCCGAGGGGGACATCTCCGAGCGCGCCTGCAGGCGTGCCGAAGATCTGGCCAACGACGCCGACCTTCGTCTCCGCGCGCCGAAGACCGCGCGCTGCGCCGACGGCGAGCAAGTCACCGGCGGCGTGGACTCCTCCGACCAGCGGCTGCCCATCCCCGGCACCGTTTTGACGCGCAAGTACAAGGGCAAGACCGTCAGCGTCACCGTTCTCGACGACGGCTTCGACTACGGGGGGCAGGTCTACGGCTCACTGACTGCTGTGGCGCAGGCCATCACGGGCTCGCATTGGAACGGCTACCACTTCTTCGGACTCCGGAAAGACCGATGAGCAACCAGAAGATCCGCTGCGCGATCTACACGCGCAAGTCCACCGAAGAGGGGTTGGACTCCGACTTCAACACTCTGGACGCCCAGCGCGAGGCGGCCGAGGCCTACATAGCCAGCCAGAAGGCCGAGGGCTGGGTCTGCCTGGCCGATCGCTATGACGACGGCGGCTTCTCGGGCGGCGACATGGAAAGACCCGCTCTGGAACGCCTGCTTTCGGACGTCGCGAGCGGCCGGATCGACTGCATCGTTGTCTACAAGGTGGACCGGCTCAGCCGGTCACTGCTCGACTTCGCTCGCATCATGGAAAGGCTGGAGGAGCAGGAGGTCTCGTTCGTCTCGGTCACGCAGCAGTTCAACACGACGCACTCGATGGGCCGACTGACCCTGAACATCCTCCTCTCGTTCGCGCAGTTCGAGCGGGAGATCATCGCGGAGCGTACCAGTGACAAGATGACGGCCGCTCGCAGGAAGGGCAAATGGACGGGCGGCATGCTGGTCCTCGGCTATGACCTCCACCCCGACGGCGGGCGCATAACCGTTAACGAGGAGGAGGCCGCCCTAGTGCGCGGCATCTTCGAGCTCTACCTGCAGAAGGAGAGCCTGCTGACGACGCTCAAGGAGCTGAAGCGCCGGGGCTGGCAGACCAAGGAGTGGGTGACGCAGAAAGGCAAGCTCCGCCGCGGCAAGCCGTTCAACAAAAACCGTCTCTACCGGCTGCTTACCAACCCGATCTACCTGGGCAAGGTGCGCTGCAAGGAGGAGCTCTACGACGGCGAACACGAGCCCATCGTCGACGACTCGGTATGGCGGCGCGTTCAGGCGCTCATGCACCGCAACAGCCGGACAGGTGGCCGCCACGTACGGAACAAGTACGGCGCGTTGCTGAAGGGGCTGATCCAGTGTGGCGCATGCGGCGTGACCATGGCGCATAGCTACACGCAGAAGAAGAGCGGCAGACGGTACCGCTACTACATCTGTTCCCGGGCCCAGAAGAACGGTTACGATTCCTGCCCGTCACCGTCGGTTTCAGCCCCCGAGATCGAGGGGTTCGTCATCGACCAGATGCGGCGCATCGGGAAGGACCCGGCTCTCATCGGGGAGACGCTGGCGGCGGCCAAGGAGCAGAGCATGGAGGGGCTGGAGCAGCTCGAGGCAGAGCGGCGCTCGCTCGAGAAACGCCTGAAGACCTACGAGGACGAGGTGCGGGGTCTCATACGCCTGACTGCCGAGAACGGCGACGGTACAGCGTTGGCGACCAAACACCTGGCCGAGCTGCAGGAACTCATTCGCCGAACCGAGCGCAGGGCCACCGAGGTGCGAGAGGAGGCCATCGCGCTGAGTCGGCGGAGCGTGGATGAGCGCGAGGTGGCCGAGGCACTGTCGCTCTTCGATCCGGTGTGGGATTCGCTGTCGCCTCGGGAGCGGGCTCGCGCTCTGCACCTGCTGCTCGAGCAGGTTGTCTACTACGGGCAAGAAGGCAAGGTGACAATCACTTTCCGCCCGACCGGCATGAAGGTCCTCGCCGAGGGCGGTGATTCTGCAAAGGGATAGCCATGGCAGAAAGCATCACCATTGAGTGCACGTTCCACGTCAAGGCCGGGCGCAGCGGACACGGCCGTATGGAGAATGGCAGCGGCTCGGAGCGTGCAAAGGTCGAGCCGGGTCGCGTCCCGCGCGTCTCCCGCCTGATGGCCCTGGCAATTCGCTTCGAGCGGCTCATCCAGGAGGGACATGTCCGCGACTACGCGCAGCTCTCACGCCTTGGTCACGTAACCCGGGCGCGTGTAACCCAGATCATGAACCTGCGTCTCCTTGCGCCCGAAATCCAGGAGGACATCCTGTTCCTGCCGCGCGTCCACGAGGGGCGCGACCCGATCACCGAACGTGACCTGCGACCTCTCGTCGCCGAGCTCGAATGGGCCGACCAGCGTCGCATGTGGCGGTCGCTCAAGGCCATATACGAAACCGACTAGGCTCGTCCCTTGCGCCCGCACGCGTAACACGAAAATGCGTGTTCATCACACACGAGAGTTCTGCAAAGGTCTGCGGCTGAGCGTGCGACACAGGGCGTCGAGAGGGCGAATCGCAATGGAGCAGGTGCAGCGGCAAAGCGGTTCGGTCCGCCCTCTGCGGTCGTTTTCGGTAAGCCGTCAACAGCGTGCCGCTTACGGCCGGTCACCGGCCTTGTCCGCCCATCCCAGAGCACCTACCCTCGGCAACTGTCCGAACATCTCGACACGCTAACGCGACGCCCACGAAAGGCTTAGCTGACGGCCCCGTTTTCCGCCTTGACCTGCCCAGAGGCAACGGCGACAATGTTCGCGACTCATTGACGTAGGATCCTACCCGGAGATCTCCGATCTCCATTACATGTCGTTGCTGGGGCGGCCGGCAGAGTCTGGGCGGCACCGCATTCGAGAGACTATGGCCATGCGAGGAGGAGCGTACGTACGCACGGGAAAACTGGATGCACCGAGAAGGCAGGGCCAAGCAGCCGGGGCTTGACAGCTATACAGAAAACGTGTATAGTGGTCCGGGTCAGAGCACGGGATCCCGGCAGAGCACTCGATCCGTAGGCGAAAGGAGGTACCGGTCAGAGGCGCGGCGTCCGCCAGAGCGCCGCAGCAGTGTGGTCCTAAAGGGTAGAGATGCCTTTGCCGTTCGTCAGAGCGGATTAGGGTCCGCTTCCGGCTCCGCCGACGCGGGGTGCAGGAGGGCGGGCCCTTTCTTTTTCGCTGCGGGAAGGGATCGACGGGGCAGCGCACGGCTGCCCGGCAACAGCAAGAAGATGGAAAGTCAGGAGCGAAGCGAATGCGGAAGAGCGAGCTGGCGCCGTGCTGCAGGCGCCTTGTAGAGCTGATGCAGGAGGTCAACTTCGGCACCATCGAGAGGCTGCAGGTGCGGAATGGAGAACCGGTGCTTGATCCTCCCCCCGAGATCGAGCGCGTCTACAAGATCGGAAGCACGAGCGTCCCGCCGCGGCTCGGCAGCCGCGCAGACTTCGTGCTGAAACACGAGATGGTCGAGTTCTTTGCCCACCTCGATGCGCTGGGGACCTGCAGTGTCCGGCGTATCGAAGTGCGCCACGGCCTCCCCCGGGTCGTGGCGGTGCGAAACTTGAAGGAGGACTAAAAGCAGCAGGACAGTCCGGACTCACACACACTTCACCAGACAGCGTACTGTGCCGCAAAGCGGAGGTCGTTGTGGGTGTCGCCGATACCGGCGTGCTCGCAGCGGCCTCCGCTTTTGTCTGTACCGACGGCGCCGACCGGCTGATGCCCGCGCGGGCTCCTCGATGCGGTCGAGGAGGGCCCCATGGGCATGGAGCCGTTTGCGGAACGTCTCATCAGGATCAAGGCACATCAGCTGGTCACCAGGGGCGGGTTCACCGAATCCGACCGTCATGATATCGAGCAGGAGCTTACTCTCTACCTGGTCGAGCACCTTCCAGAGCACGATCCCGACCGATCCTCCCGCCGCACCTTCATCGTTCGCCTGGTCGAGAACAGGGTCGCCGACCTGGTCCGCCACCGCACGGCCGAGATGCGCGACCCCCGGCATGTAGAGCGCTCGCTGGACGAGCGCGTCGAGGACGGTGAGGGAGGGGAGACCGACATGGTCTCCACGATGGCCGGCAATGAGAGAACGCCGGGAGAGCTACGGGACGCGGCCATTGACCTGGCGGAAGTGCTGCCGGAACTGCCGCCGAGGCTTCGCACCCTCTGCAGGCGTCTGCCCGATGCCACGATGCAGGAGATCGCCGATGAGCTCGGCGTCTCCCGCAGGACTGTCTACCGGTGGCTCGAGGAGGTCCGTACCCGCTTCGAGGAGGCGGGACTCGACGACTACATCTGAGAATCCATGTCACACTTCGGACGTCCCTTCCGTATGTAATCAGTAGACGCCCCGCAGAGCTGAAAGGAGATGAAGGTGAAACGCACCGTCTACCGTTACCGGTTCGAGAAGGACGTACCGATGAAGGAGGCGCACGACTCTCTGCTCTTGTCCGTGATAGGCGCCGAGTGCCTGCACGGCGAGGCCCGCGTGCGCATGGAGGCCGACTACCGCTTCAGCCGGGCCCGGCGCACCTGCGTAGTCGACGCCTCGGGGCCGGTGGGCACCGACATATGCCGCCTGTTCACCGGTTTCGCCTCCAGGGAGTTCGGACGCGACTCGTTCACCGTCGAGCGCATCCAGCGTCCCGACGCCCCCCAGCCCGAACCCATCACCCCGTAGGAGGATCGCCGTGAAGACCGCCACCGCCGCAGACGTTCTGATCAGCGAGCCCGCCGACCTCTACCACGCGCGGGCCGAAGACTACCTGTCCAGCCACCAGCTGGCCGACTTCCGAAAGTGCCCCCTGCTTTACCGCAGAAAGCAGCTCGGGCTGGCCGAGGACGCGGACCGTCCCGCCTACCTGGTCGGCCGCGCCGCCCACACCCTCATCCTGGAGGGGCGCGACCGCTTCGAGGCCGCCTACGCCGTCGGCGGTCCCGTCAATCCCTCCACCGGCCGGCCCTACGGCTCCCGCACGAAGGCCTACGCCGAGTGGGCCGCGTCCCTGGAGGCCGAGGTGCTCACCGACGATCAGGCCGCCCTGGTCGAGCAGATGGCGGCCGGGGTCGAGGCCAACGCCATCGCCATGGAGCTGCTCAGCGAAGGCGTGGCCGAGGGCGTGGTGCGCGCCGATTACTGCGGCATAGCGTGCCAGGCGCGCCTGGACTGGTTCCACCCGGACTGCGGGATCGTCGACCTGAAGACCTGCGACGATTTGACCTGGCTGGAGTCCGACGCCCGGCGCTACGGCTACGCCCACCAGCTCGCCTTCTACCGGGCCGTGCTCGGGGCCGCTCTTGAGGAAGACGGCCCTGCGGAAGGCCCCGCATTCTGTGAGGGCACGCGCAGCGTGTCCGTCTACCTGATCGGCGTCGAGAAGCGGGAGCCGTTCCGCTGCGGCGTCTGGCGGATGGGCGGGGAGGTGCTGGGGCTGGCACAGAAAGAGAACGAGGAGGCCATCGGCCGGCTCTTGCGGTGCCGGGAGACCGACACCTGGCCCACCCTCTACGAGGACGTGCGGACCTTCGACTACCTCTGAGAAGTGCGCCGGAGGCGCAGCGGGAGAGGGAAATGTACGACCACACCGAGCTGTATGACCCCGACGACCACGACGCCGACGACACGGGCGATGACTGCAACCGCCTGATCGGTCGT
>PUMJ01000031.1 GCA_003551305.1 Candidatus Brocadiaceae bacterium | reverse complement strand
CTTCGTGGTAGAAGCCGTTGCCGTTCTTCCTTTCTCCGCCGTTTCTCTGCGTTCTCCGCACCCTCGGCGGTTCAAGCCGTTCGTTCTTTCGCCGGCTTTTTCGCGCGAAAAAAGTCTTGACTTATGGGAAGCGGGATGCTATCACTCGAACATGCTGGACACCGGTCACATCCGGACGCGCGGGGAAGGGACCGTGCTGGAGCGCGCCCGCTATGGCGCCGGAGCCTGCCCTGAGCGGAGCCGAAGGGGTGCGGCGACGGTACTGGGCGAGGACTGGAGCGCGTCGGGCGGCCTCTCGGCGGTGCTGAGCCCTTATGCGTTCACGGGGCGGCGTCTGGATACGGAGACCTCGCCTTCGGGCGCGGCGGCGGGTGCGGACGGGCCTTCGGCCCGCATGCAGTACCGGCACCGCTGCTACTCGCCGGCGCTGGGCCGCTTCATCAGCCGCGACCCGCTCGGCTACGTGGACGGCTTCAGCCTATACTGTTACTGCATGAGTCAGCCCTGGGTCAACGTTGACCCGCTCGGATTGAAGACGTTGCGAGAATGAAATATGGACTTTTGGAGATGCAAGGAAACGAGAGACCGTTACTACTATGACTGCCTGAGACGGGTGCGTCTCGACGCAGTTCACCACAAACTCATGTGTGCCTTTATCTGCGTGGGTACGGGCGCAGCCCTGGCTGTGATAAACCCGCCTGCCGGCGTAGTCGTTGGTATTACGTGCCATGTAGCATGTAGCTTGGTTTAGAGGGGCATTAACCTGACGTGCGAAAAACGCAAGTGCATCAGGCAACACGAGACAACCCTGGAAATGTGCATGACCATCCGCAACAACTGCGCGCGGCGGGCGCTGGCGGCGCGTGGGTAGAAGTCAGTGTAAGCAGAGGCAAGGCCGGGTTTGACCTGCACTTCTCCTCACTGCTATGGTGAAGTATGCAGGAATGGACTTAATCGGTGCCTTGTCCTGATTGGAGGCTACTCGTGGCAGGCGCGATTGCCGTTGTTGCACTCTGGGCCTACTGGATGAATGGGGTCCTCCTGGCGGTGATACTGAGACCCGACCGCCTCAGGCGTCGAATAGTCCTGGAATCACTCGCACTCTCCGCCCTCATTGCGGCGGCTATAGCGTGGGTAAGGGGCCTATCGCCTGTCTTGATGGTTCGAGCGGTCAGTGCCACCGAAGTGGCCATCTCACCTGTCGCTGATCTCAAGTTAGGACTAGGCGTGTGTGTCCTGGCGACAATCTGGACGATTGGCTACATTGTCAGATGGCCGGAGGTGTTCTGCGTTCACTTCGTGCTTCTGCTGCGCGGTGCGGAGGCGGCGCGGGCGTTCCTCGCTAGCCGGCTCCAAAGCGGCCATAGCCGGCGCCGGGTCATCCTATGGGCCTCCCTGTGTATAGGCCTGCTGGAACTCGCCATCATACTGGTGCTGTGAACAGCGGTGCTTGCGCCAGCGTCCAGGTTGTCTGGTGCCGCGCGTTTTCCGGCATGGAGGAGCCCTAAATGAGAGTTCACGAAGACGCAACATGCCTTGGAATGCCGGGCTCTCGGCGCCAGAACTGTTTCCGTGACCATTTTCCGTGGTGCTCCCTGCCGTCTTCGACAGGCAGAAAATCTGGCAGATCAAGAGGTTACAGGACTCTGGCAAACTCTGGAACGTATGTCCGGCAGGGGTATATTGTCGTAAGTCGTTCAATGGCAGCAACTAACAGATGATGTTGCATCTATGCTGACTTCTATTTAGCATCGCCGGCACTATGCGCCGCGGAGTTGCTAGTTTGGTGTGTTTGCGGCTATCGGGAGGGGCGTTGCCATGTGGATCAACTGGAAGCAACTTGTGGTCGCGGTGATGGGTGGATTGCTCGTCGGCGAGTGTGTGGCCCAATTCGTCTATAGCCCTGCATCGCCGCCTGGATGGCTGTTGGTTGCCCTTCTGGTTGCACTGGCGACGGGCCTCGCTTGCAGGGTCCTCAAGCGAGGCAAAACTGACCCTGTGCAACGATGAGGGAAGGCCAGCAAACCCATCGCTGTCGCGGCTGCCTGCCGTTAAGGGGCTATTGCAAAACCTCTCTCAAGCGGCTTTGCTTTTCGCGAGTTTCCTGGTGCAGGTCAGGACGGCAGCCAGCTGATGAAAACCCAGCAAGCTTTCCTGACTGCACTCGCAGCAGAAGCGGGCACGGCGGTGATTGCCCAGCCACGACAGGCTGCTTTCCACCACCCAGCGGGTGCGACCCAGACCGGAGCCGTGGGTCTGGTCCTGGGGCCTGAGCAACTGGGACGAGACTGAACTGGACGGGGTGGCCGAGACACGCGCGGACAACTCGGTCAACGAGCTTCTGAGCCGGACGGTGGGCCAGGAGGCGCAGGTGAGCCTGAGTTACGACGCGGCGGGCAACCTCGTCCAGGACGGGGACTCCGATGGCGACCGGCGCTACCTGTGGGACTACCGCAACCGGAGCCAACGAGGCGGAGGTCGGCGCGGGCCGAAGCCCGCAGCCCCGAGCCCAGCGAGGGCGCGAAGCCATGCGGAGCGCAACATAGACGCGCCGGCGCGCCAGGAGCGGGACCTGAACCCGGCTTGCGAGCGTGGCGAGCAAACGGGCCGCGAGGGCGAAGCCCGAGTCCCGTCCTGCCTGCACGGGCAGGGGGGTCGGGTGTAGCTCCGACGGGGATTTCGTGGACGAGGGGGAAGTGGTGTGGTATCACTCGAACGCGGATGACGACTGGTCATGGTGGCGGGTCTTGCCGGGCGCGCTGGAGGTTTCCTCGCGGCCCTCTCGTCGCGGGCGTCCGCCGGACCGCGCGGGGTACGTCCGGCCAGACCCCGGCGAAAAAAGTATTGACCGGTGGTTGCTGAGCGCTTATAGTGGTCGCCGGCATGTATGGTGGTCTTTGGGGAGGGGTTGTATGGAGAGCGCAGCCACTGCCGTCAGCCGCCCGGCCACCCGAGGGGATTCGCACGCTCGCCCCGGCGTCCCCTCAGCAGAGGGCCGACATGCTGATTCTGCGCCCTTCCTCGCCTACCGGCGCCCTTCGGGTCGTTGGCCTTCGTGCGGCCCTCCCGCTCCGCTTCTTCCGCCTCGACCTTCGCGCTCAGCCCGGCACCGCTGCTACTCGCCGGCCGTGGGCCGCTTCCTATCGCGCGCCCGGGTCGGGTGTCTGCATGCTCTCAGCCTGCACCGTTATGCTGTGTCCTGCCCTGCCGGCTCCGCCGACCGAGCCTGCTGGGCGTCATGGGACGGCCTTTCAGGGTGGGCTGCTATGCGGTCTGGTGAGGAGAAACCGGCATGAGGGAGAGGCAAGACAACTCGCGGACAGACGGCGACACCGAAGCGGCGTCGGGAATCTCGCGCACCGGGCGCCTGGCGACATGGCTGGCCGTGGCAGCCATAATCGTGCTGCTCGTCCCCCAGGCAGCCATAGTCCTTATGGCCTGGGACGAGGCGCTGGGTGCTGCTGCCCTGAGGATTGCGCTGACGGCTGTCGTCGCACTTCTTCCCGTTGGGGTCCTCTTGTGGTTGTTCTTCTGGCTGCGTGCGGACAAACTCCAGAAGATCTCCACCGGCAACCTCCTGTTCCTGTGGATCGTAGGGTCGATCGGCCTGTCCATTCTGCTGCGTCTGTTGGGCGTTCCGCAGCCGCCCATCGAGGTCGCGGGCTCGGTTGCCGCCATAACCTTTGTGGTGCTTGCCTTGCTTCAGTACTACCTTCGCCGGCGATGGAAAGAAACGAAATCTCGTGGGGCGGCCTGAAGGTTTTCGCGTGGACGTAATGCTGGTGCCTTCTACTGCGGCGGCGGGAGGGTAGAAGTGGGCATCAAGAGAGCAATCGTGAGGTGGTCGAATCGGCTGGTCCGCGTCATACCCGGCGCTATTCTGGCCGCTATGGCCGTCGTCCTTGTAGCCACCGTATGGGGAATGCCTCGCGTGCTGGCGGCCGCGGCAGCCGTTCTGATTGTGCCGCTCTTTCTGCTGTGGCTACTGTCCTTGCTGCTGGCCGATCGTTCCGCCAGGCTATCAAGGCCTTCTTTGATCTTCATATGGCTGCTGGTTCTTCTCGCCGGAGGAAGGGCGTTCCAATGGCACTACCGACGCGAACTGCTTCCGATCCCCGTGCCCTGGGCTGCTGCGGGACTTATGCTCGGAGTCCTTCTGGTCGGCGTCGGGCTGTGCGTCGCACGGAGCCGGCTGTTGGACGGCAACGGCAGCAGCACCGGGTAGCGAGGCGACGTGGACCGGCAGTGTGCGAGCAGGAGAGGAGACGACCGTGTGGCGCCGCATAGCGTTCTGGGTCTGCATTGTTGCGCTGGTCATGTTTGGCATGGTGGGTATCTACACGGAGGCTTTTCTCATAACGCCCTGGGATTACGGCCCGATAGACTGGCACCGGACGCACCCGGCCGCGATTGTCGTGGGGTATACTCTCGCGAGCGGCCTCTTGTTTTTGTGGGCCTGCTGCGCGGTGCTTTTGTGCGGTGCAACAGGCTACAGTCGGTTAGCATCCGGGCGTCTGAGGCGGACCTTTTTTCGGGCATACGCGGCAGGCACGATGGCGTTGCTGGTGTGGTTGGCGGCATTCGTAGCTTCCGTTGGCTTCTTGCGCCTGTGGGGCCTTGAGGAGGATTCGGTCGTGTACTACCGCTCAGGATGGTTCATGTGCGTTCTGTTCCCAGGTCTTATTGGGCCGCCTTTGCTGCTATGGTTACTGACCGCGCTGCCGCTGTTCGGCAGCATGGCGGTGCGCTGCCGGGGCGCTTGCTTCGCCCTTCTAAGTCCAGACCTACGTGGGAAACCGGGGGATTGAGCCCAACTTCAGAACTCACGCAGAGCAGACGCACCCCGGCAAGGCAAGGGCGGCGACGGTGCTGGGCGACGACTGAAGCGCGGCGGGGCCTGAGTCAGATAGTGAGGGAAAGAGTCCGATGGATGCAGGGAAGGCCGCAAACCGGGTGGCGCTCATCATCTTGGGGTTGATGTTGGCAGCGATGCCAATGCTGTTGATCGCGCTCGTCCGTCCTGGGGTGGCAGCAGTCGCGGTTCTGTTCCTCATGGCCACCCTGCCTCTCGGCATGCTGTGGGCGATCCTCTGGCTCTGGGCCGACCGTTTGGCCAAGATATCAACCCCGAACCTCTTGTGTCTTTGGATATTGCTTACGATGCTGGCCGCTGCCGCTATCAAACGGTGGGACGTGGACGAGCTGGAGATCCTGGGCGTTCGGGAGGATCTCAGCGTTATCCTGGGCGTCGCCTTCTTCCTGCTGCTTGCCGGAACGCAGCTATGGTTGCGGCGGCGCTGGAGGGCGGACGGCTGCGAGGCCCATACTGATGCTGCCACAGGCCCAAACGCATGACGCCGCCGGCGGCGGCGCCTGTGCCGGGGCTTCCTACTCGTTTCTGACCGTGCTACCTTTTCTGGGGAACTGAGAACCATGAAGAGATGGTTGCACCGAGCGCTGGCGATCGTCCTGGTTGCAGCGGTAGTGTTGATGTACGCGCACGGCATCTATAGGGAGTTTGTCGTAGAGGATGGGATCGAGTACTACGCCCGCCTGTTCCGCACACACAGGCTTGCCCCGTTTGCCCTCGTGTTGGGCATCGCGGCGATCGTCTGGGCGTATTGCAGGCTGCCCATGCCCCGGCGTCGCCGAGTCAATCTGTGGCTCTGGGGGGCGGCTAACGTCGTGTTCACGGGGCTTGCGCTCTATGTGTTCTCGGCTGCCATGCTGATGCGGGCCGTGGAGGCGCAGTTGCATGAGACGGGCCTGCGATTCGTCCGACCTGACGGGGTGAAGGGCTGGCTGCTGGGCACCGTGCCCGGGACATTTGCGGTGGGGATGCTTGTCACGGCGGGCGCGGGGGTGAGCTGGCTGCTCCTTGTCGCCAGACTCCGTCGGGGCCGTCCCGGCCAAACGGCCGAGCAACCGCAGATGAACGCTGATGAACGCCGATGAGAGGCGCGGCGGCAGACGACGGGGGCCACTCTTTGCTGCCGACTTCCCGTCCCGTTGAGGCGGGCTTCAGCTCCTCTCGGGCGGGTGGAAGCGCTGGTCCAGCCAGTAGGGCCCCGCCATCGGCCCCGGGCTCACGTGGCCGCTCGCCCAGTCGTCATACTCGGCCTGCAGTTGCCGCACCGACAGGGGGTCCAGCGGGTCTTCGGTCCGCACGTGCCACTCGAACAGGCGGTCGCGCATCCGGCGTCTGGCCTCCCGGTATTCGGGGTCGGCGGCCAGGTTGTGCCACTCGTGGGGGTCGGCCCGCAGGTCGTAGAGTTCCTCTTCCCCGCTGCCGTACCAGATGTACTTGTAGTGCTCGTCGCGCGCCATCTTCGTGTAGTCGCCGGGGATGTTGAAGATGGGCGTGCCCTGCATGTGCTCGGTCCAGAACTCGACGAAGCTCTCGTAGTCCGGATAGGGGTTGTAGAGCCAGGGCGGGCATATCTCGCCGTAAACGGTGCTTTTGTGCTGGTCGGCCTCGCCGCGCAGGCACGGCAGGAAGGAGGTGCCCTGCACGCCGAAGGGCACGTCCAGGCCCATCAGTTCCAGCAGCGTGGGCATCAGGTCCACCTGCTCGACCAGGGTGCCGCTGACCTCGCCGGGCTCCAGGCCGCCGGGCCACGAGATGAAGAGGGGCACGTGCAGCAGGCTGTCCAGCAGCACCAGGTCCTTCTTGCACATGCCGTGCTCGAAGCAGAACTCGCCGTGGTCCGCCGTGAAGACGACGATGGTGTTCTCCCGCAGCCCCTGCCCCTCCAGGGCCTGGAGCACGCGGCCTACCTGCTCGTCCACCCAGGAGATCATGCCGTAGTAGACGGCCATGAAGTTGCGCCGCTGCTGTTCGGTGGCGGCGTCGGCGTGGGATGCGCGGAGCTTGACGGTGAAGCGGTTGGCCTTCTCCTCCAGCTCGCCCTCCCTGGTGGGGTGCAGTTCCATCTCGTCCAGCGGGTAGAGTTCCCGGTATTTCTCCAGGGCGATGTGGGGGGCGTGGGGGTCGGAGAAGGAGAGACAGAGGCAGAAGGGCCTGTCCTGCGGGCGGGTCTGGAGGAACTCGATGGCCGCTGACGCCTTCACGTAGGGGCGGGTGGACTCGGGGGGCCGGTCGTGGAAGGTGGCGCCGGCCCAGACGCCGACCTCGAGCATCGGGTGGCGG
>PUMJ01000122.1 GCA_003551305.1 Candidatus Brocadiaceae bacterium | reverse complement strand
GCAGGTCGGGAAGTGCCTCCTCTACCGCACCCACCACCCCGCCGCCGACTGCCCATCCGAACGCCGCCAACACCAGCGCACACGCACAAGACGCCATCACGGCACGGTGAACGGCTCTACGACGCTTCATACAAGCCCCTTTCGGGCAAGGGCCACTGCGTCTGCTGCGCCCGCGGCGATACCGGGCCGTCAACGCCTGCCCCCTGCCCGCCGGCGGCGGACAGGCTGCCCGGGCGTCTCCTTCCCCTCCCACCTCTCGGCCGATCGGGAAAGAGCGACGGCCTCCCAACACCCGACCGGCATTATGCGGGGACGCCCACCCCCTGTCAAGATTTAAAACGAGCGGCAAAGGGGGACAACAAATTAAAGCCGAACGGCAACGGCATTCACCGCAGAGGGCGCCGAGGATGCAGAGAACGGCAAAGGCTGCAAAGCATAACGGCAACGGCTATCGTTCTCGCCCTCGTACACGGACGTAGATGCCGGCGACAACTCCCGGTGGGGGCTACCACGGTTCGCCGCACGGCGAACGGCGGTGCCACAGACGGCTCGCGGCGGATGAGGACTCCCCTGCCCTTTACTCAACCGCCTGCATCAGCTCCAGCATCCGGTCCGGGCCGATGTACTCTGTGAAGGTACGGTCCCGACCCTCGGTGTCCCGCAGCAGGATGAAGGGGACTCCCCGGATGCCGTACTGCCCCATCATGCGGCGGACCTCGGGGTCGCGCTGGTCGCTCAGGTCAATCTTGGCCATCACGAAGCGCTCGGCCTCCCCCACGACGCGCGGGTCGCGGAAGGTGGTGCGCATCATGCGCTCGCAGGCGGTGCAGTTCCTGGCCGAGAAGTTCAGCATCAGCGGACGGCCCTGCTCCCTGGCCAGCGCCACGGCTTCCGGTTCGGACTCGACCCACTCGATCTGGCGGGTCGGCGCGGCGTGGGGAGGCGCCAGCGCGGCAAAGCGACCCTCACCGGCCGCCGCCAGCAGAGCGCCCGCCGCCCCCGCCACCAGCAGCAGGCCGGCCGCCTTGCGCACGCGCAGCCAGGCGCCCGTCTCAGCGGTCAGCCGGTCGAAGGCGCCCACGAAGACGCTTATCACCAGGAGGAAACCGGCCACGAGCAGAAGGAACGTCGGCCGGGCCAGCAGGCCGCTCTGGCCGACGAAATAGACGGCGACACCCAGGAGGGCCAGGCCAAAGAAGTGCTTCACCGTCACCATCCAATCGCCGGACTTCGGCATCGCCTCCAACAGCCCGGTGAAGGTACCCAGCACAATCAGCGGCGTCCCCATGCCCCAGGCCAGGGCGAAGAACATGCCGAACCCGACAAGCAGGTTCCCCTGGTGCCCGACGTAGAACAGTATGGCCGTCACTATGGGGGCGATGCAGGCCGTCGCGACGGCGCCTGAGAGGAGACCCGCCAGAAAGATGCCGGCCAGGCCCGCCCTGCCGTGGAGCCTGCCCTGGAGCCGCTGGAGCCTCTGGGAGGTGAAGTAGAAAGAGTACCAACCGAACATCGCCCCTGCCAGGAGGACGAACAGGCCGGCCAGGACGAGATACACGGCCGGGTGCTGCAGAAAGGCGCCGAACATGCCGCCGGTGGCTGCCGCGACCACCCCGGCGGCGGAGTACGTGACGGATATGCCGAGCACATAGACCAGCGAGCGCGTCAACCCGTCCAGCCTGCTGCGGCCGGACGTAGCGCCGACCAGGCTGATGGTGACGGGAATGAGGGGATAGACGCACGGGGTCAGCGTGAGGCCGAGGCCCATGACGAAGGCCAGCAGGACGGCCAGCAGCGCATTGTGTTGGGCGAAAGCCTCGGTGACGGTCTCGGCGGACTCAACCGGCGGGACGGCCTCCGGGGGGACCTGCTCGGCCTCTGCCGGCAGGGCCACCTCGACGGCCTCCTCCGGCGGCAGCACGGCCAGCGTGGCGGTCAGCCGCTCGCTGGAGATGAGGCAGATGCCCGGGGAACAGGTCTGGAAGTCCGCCAGGAACGTCAGCTCGTAGTCGCCGCGGGGAACTTCGGGAGCGATCTGCAGGACGAGGTCCACGCTGAATTCGCCGTCCCAGTACTCGACCGTCTCCTCCAGCATTTCGTCGTATCTTTCGCCCGTGGGAGGGTAAGCGACGTCCTCGGCCTGCACGCCCTCCCCGGCTTCGCCGGCATCGAGCAACGCCACCCCGAAGCCGGGTTTCTGGATGTACATGTCCGGGGGCGTGGAGAAGCGGAAACGGGCGACGGTCGCCGCCCCGGCGGCCTGCTGCGAGGGCGTCAGCTCAAGCTCCACGTCGGCCGGCTGCGGCTCGGCACCCCCCGCCCCGGTGGCCAGTGCCGCCGCCAGCAGCGCCAGGAGGACTGCCAGATGGTGTATCCTACGCATATCTAATCCTTTACCATGCCTGCAGTTCCCCGACTATCTCCTCGACCAGGTCTTTGGCGGTGATGATACCGACAGCGCGGTCCTCTTCGCCAACGACCACGGCGAACTGCTGGCGGGCGTTCCTGAGAACGGCCAGCGCCTCAGCGACGGGCATCTCGGCCTCCAGGTAGAGCGGCCTGCGGGCCAGCTCTCCCGCGCGGGGCTGACCTTCGGCGGCGGCGACATCCAGGACGTTCACCACGCCTACGATGCGGTGGCGTTCTTGCCGGTAGACCGGCACCCTGCTGTACCTGTGTTCCATCAGCACCCGGCATAGTTCATCCCAATCCGCTCCTTCTTCGACCATGACCACGCGCTCGAGCGCGGTGAGGGCGGCGCGCAGCTCGACCGAGCGCAGGCGCAGGATATTCTCGGCGATGCGCCGCTGATACGGGGAGAGGCTCCCGTGCTCGGCGCCCTGGCTGAGGTGAAACTGGAACGTCTCGCGCGTAACGGGGGGCTGCTGGGCGCGGCTCTCCGGGGAGAGGACGAATTGGGCCAGAGCGCTGACGTGGCGAAGCACGATGGTGACCGGGTAGAAAACGATGCGGGAGACCTGCATAGGCCAGACAGCCACATACATCAAGCCCTCGGCGTGGTGCTGGAATAAGGCCTTGGGAATGGCCTCTGCGAACAGGAGCAGGATGGGCGGCATGATGAGGCTGCTGTAGAAGTCCGCCCTGTGGCCGACCGCCGTGCCGCGGAGCAACTCCGTGCAGACCACGGTGGCTACGTAAACCCCGATGTTGGTGCCCACAAGGAACGTGCTGATCGCGATTCGCGGCTGCTTGGCCATCCGCTGGAGGGCGCGGGCGGCGGCGCTGCCCTGCTCGGCGCGCACCCAGAGCCGCACCCGGTTGACGCAGTAGAAGCCCGTCTCGCTGCCGCTGTGGAACGCCTCCAGCAGCATGGCGCCCAGCAGGATCAGGTACTTAGCCATCGGCGCGCCCCTCCCTGCCGCCCGTGGAGTGGAGGCTGACCAGCAGCGTGTCCACCCGGCGCTCGGCCATTCGCTCGACGGTCAGCTCGACTTCACCCAGGCGCAAGGTGTCGCCTTCCTCGGGGAGCCGGTCCAGCACGGCCATCACCAGGCCGCCGACGGTGTCCACCTCCGCCTCGGGCAGCTCGATGCCCAGCAGAGAATCCCAGTCCCGCAGCGTCAGGTGACCGGGAACGCGCAGCCGCCCATCCTCGGCCAGGGCGACGTCCGGCGGCCTGATGGCGTCGTACTCATCGGATATCTCACCGACAATCTCTTCGAGCAGATCTTCGATCGTGACCAGGCCCGCCAGCGAGCCGTACTCGTCAATGACGAACGCGGTCTTGGATGCCTCCTGGCGGCAGCGGTTCAGCGCTTCCTCCGCCGTGGCGGTCTCGGGCAGGAACGGGACGGGCTTCACCGCGTCCTCCAGCGGCCGGGCCTCCTCCCGGAACAGCACATCCTTGATGTGGATGACCCCGCGGACGTTCTCCACGCGCCCGCGGTAGACGGGAACGGTCGTGAGCTTCTCACGTCGGAACAGTTCGAGCAATTCGCTCGGCGGGTCGTCCAGGTCAAAGGCCACCATCTTAACGCGGGGGACCATCAGCTCCCGCAGGCGCACGTCGGTGAGCGACATCACCTCAGCCAGCATCTGGCCGGCGGCGGGTTCGAGCACGCCGTGGCGCGCGCTCAGGGCGACCAGGGTTTCCAGTTCACGGGTCTGCATGGCCGGTTCGCGCCCGGCCCCCGCCAGCATGGCGGCGTAGTCCACCACCTTCTCCAGGGGCCAGACCACCACCAGGAGCGCTTTCTGCAGGGTGTACAGGGGCAGCGCCGCCAGCCTGGCGAACCGACGATATGACACCACTGCCAGGTTCTTGGGTATGACCTCCGCCCCCAGCAGCACAGCCAGCAGAGAGGCCACACCCAACAGCAGCGCGCCGGTGGCGCCGATGCGGGGACGCAGACCCGTGGTCAGAAAGTAAGAGACGCTGAAGAAGACGACGTTCACCAGCATGTTGCAGAACAGGATGGTGATGAGGAGCCGCTTGGGCCGGTCGCGCAGGCGGGCCACCACGCCACCAACGCCCCCCTCCGTGCGCATGCGGTCCAGCTCCTCGGGGGGAATCGAAAAGAACGCCGTCTCCGAACCGCTGAAAAACCCGGAGAGGAAGAACGTGACGGCCAGGACCGCCAGACGGAGGAGTAGGCCGGGGATGTCCTCGGGCACGCTGTTGCCTCGCCAAACGCGCAGTCGTCTCGTGCAGCAAAGAGGCTTTGAACACCCTCTCACGATACGCAACGGGCCACGGCAAGTCAAGCAGGGGGATGCCGCGGGCCGGCCATGGCGGCCGCGTTTTGCCGCCCCGCCCCCCTGTGCTACACTTGTGGGGGTCACCTGGATCAGCCATTGGAGTCAAGCATGACGCAGGAACGGTCTCCGCGCGTTCCGCTGCACGGCGTTGACATCGGCAACACGTCGGTGAAGATCGCCCGCCGCTCCTCCGACGGTTGGCATGCTTTCCTGCGGGTGCCCACCAGGCCGGTCGAGGATTTGGCCGAACGGATCCTCGCCGACTTCCCCGAGCCGGAGCGGCGGCGCGCGGGCCGCGCCCGCTGCCTCGGCTCCTCGGTCCATCCCGCTGCCGAGGAACCGCTCAGGTGCCTCTGGGAGTCCGAGTTCGGGGTGAAGATGGAATTCTTTGAGCAGGAGCTGCCCGTCCCCCTGGCGACAACGGTGCGCGAGCCCGGGAAGGTCGGCACAGACCGTTTGCTCTTGGCGCTGGGGGCGCTCACGCTGCACGGCGCGCCGTGCATCGTTGTGTCGGCCGGCACCGCCGTGACGGTGGACCTGGTGGACGCCGACGGGCGTTTCGCCGGGGGGGCCATCGCGCCGGGGCTCCGCCTGGCGGCCGACGCCCTGCGGCAGAACACGGCCCTGTTGCCCTCGGTGCGGGTGGGCGTGCCGTCTGACATCCAGCCCGGGGCCGACACCGTAGAGGCCATTCAGCGCGGCGTCTACTGGTCCTGCGCGGGCGGAGTGCTGGCGCTGCTGGGCGGCTATCGCACCGTGGCGAGCAACCCCGAGACACCGCTTGTCTGCACGGGCAGCGACGCCCCCCTGCTGCTGCCGGCGCTGCCGCGCGAAGGCACCATGCACGAGCCGCTGCTTGTCTTCCACGGGATGGAGGCGGCGCTCAGATGACCTCCAGAGCGTCCCTGCCCGGCAACGGCGGGAACGGGGCGGCCGGCGGCTCCTGGTACCAGTAAGCCACGGACGCGATGTCGTCCTGGAGCGGCAGGTAGCGGCCCCCGCTGCGCCAGCCCAGCGCCTGCATGGTCACGCGCAGGTCCTGCTGAAAGCGGACCGGGTCCGTGATATGCCACCGGTAGAGGCCGAAGCGCTGCTGGGAGACGTTCTCCCCGTCGGGGCGGATGACCTGAGGCATGCCCGCGTAGGGCGTCGTGAATGGTTGGTACTCCCCGTCCGCCCGGAAGCACCACGCCCCGCAGAAGTAGTCTTCCGTCCCCGTGCCGCAGATGGTGGGGAACTCCTCGTCGCCGTCCATGTAGAACTTGATCTCCCCCTCGCCCCACCAGCCGTTGTTGTTCGAGCCCCACGCCGTGTATGTGCCCACGTAGTGGCCCCGCCCTTCTACGCCGTCGAGGATTGTATAGACGTCCTTGTACGGCAGCGGGTTGGTGCGACGGAACTGCGCGTGGAAGTAAGCCGCGTCCTCGGGGACGTCGGTCAGGGTGTAGTTGATCTGGTAGAAGAGCGTTGCCTGCTCATCCGCGATGTTAATTATCGTTATACGGCAGCGCTCGCGGAACGGCATCTGCCAGTAGCAGTTGAACCCGTTGCGGGGATTGACGCAGACTGCCAGCGAGCTGACGTGGGCATACGGGCCCCAACCGGAGGCGAAGAAGTCGCCCAAAGGACACTCGACGGCCGGCTGCTCGGCGCCGTCCCAGTAGATGCGCAGGATCATGAACCGCGTGTTGCCGGCGGGGGTCATCCATATCTGCTGGATGGCGCCCGGGCCGTCCACGTCCGCCAGCACCCGGCTCTCGCCCGGTTCCAGGCGGATGCAGGGTGAGACCTTCCAGCCCTTCCCCAGGTCGCGGGCGGCGCGCGCCCCGGTGCCCTCCGTGGCCATCCCTCCCCTGCCCTTCTCGCCGGTGGGGTTCTCCGCGCTGATGGAACGCGAGCGCGCGTCCGAAAGGCGCCACAGGTTGTCCATGTTCGTTCCCAGACCGTTGAACGTCATAGTCGATGCTCCTTGGTGCTGTTATGTTGGACCTCGAGGCGGCGCAGGGACTCCGCCGTCGGGCGTATCCACCCCGTAGTTGCTGCAGCAGTATAGCGTCGAGAGGTCGAGCAGGACAAACGCAGACGGGCCGCGTCAGGGTCTGCGGTCAGGCCCCCCGGAAAGCCAGCCGTTCTCCCGGTACCAGGCGGCGGTCCGACGCGCTCCCTCCTGCAGACCGACTTCGGCGGTGAAACCCAGTTCGTCCGCGGCCCGCTCCGTCGTACACACCCAGCCGGGCGCGGCATACTCCGGGATCCTCCGCGTGTTCAGAGGAGAAGGGCGCCCGGACACCAGCGCCGCCGCGTCCTTGAGAAGGCAGAGGGGATAGAGCAGCACGTGAGGCACAAAAAGGCGGGCCGGCCGGGTCGAGACGGCGTTCGCCACGGCGGTCCCCAGCTCAGCCTGCGTCACCACCTGCGGATGGGCCACGTGATAGATG
>PUMJ01000209.1 GCA_003551305.1 Candidatus Brocadiaceae bacterium | reverse complement strand
TCCCCAGCGAAGGCACGCCCTGCGACATGGCGCTCACGAGACCATGATACCTTGAGCTGAGGACGGCTTTGCACTTTCCGATGACGCCCTTGATCTTGAGGGGATCATCTTCGCGCACGATTTCGATCTTATCCCCGAGTTCCTTTCGCAACGCCAGCCCGATATCCGCGTCATGCCCCGCTTCGTGGATGAGGATGAAGGGCGACAGTCCCCGACGCCGCGCCGCTTCCACAGACTGCTTCAGCAGCGGCATGTATCTGCGGGAGGTTTCCTGCGGAAGCTTCTCGTAGATTCTGATGTTCGGAATGACGCAAAACAGGCCGTCCGTCCTTGCCCGGAAGGACTCCGGCACAACGCCTTCCATGAGGCAGGTGAAATCGGGGGCGCGGTAGACGTTTTCCATGGAAACGCCGAGTGAGCGCAGATGCTCCAATGACACCTCATCCCTGGCGAACAGCAGGTCCGCGTTCTCGACAATGATGGTGGCGGCCGTCCGAAGACGCTCGCTCTCAAAGGGTCCGAAAGCCTGGGGCAGCAAGATGACTTTTGTGCCCTGTCTCTTCCATCTCTGGACGGAGTGCGCCATGAGTTCACTTTTCACGGGCCCGAACTGCTCGCTGTAGCAAAAGCCCGAGGCGTCGAGGACCGCGTCCACCTCCTCATCGGGCACTAACCCGTAGAGCTTGCGCAGCGTGGCGGAGCTAATGGTGATGTGCTCACCGTTGACGGTAAGCTTCTGGAGGAGGCCGAGCTTGGCCCGGTTGCCATAAGGGCCTAGCGGCTCCATGGCAAACCGCACATCGTGGCCGGCGTAGTGTTGGAGCACCGACTGGAGCATCAGTTCGGCGCCCTTGTTAACGAAGCCCACCCCCCTTATCTCCACGGTGAGGCGTTGCTTGCGCTTACGCTTGGAGGTCGGCTTGAAGCGACTGAATCGTTCCCGGGCAAGGCGGAATATCTCGTCCCTGTCAGCCGTCCTCTTCAGGGCCAGCGCCTGCTGGAGGTGCATCCTGCAGTTCGTCGTTTCGACGGGCTTTACGGGGAGCTTGCGCAGCGCAGCCGGGACCTCACCACCCATCTCAGACCAGGCCCGGAGGTAGCCCGACCAGATGAGAACCTTCCGGGAGTCTATCTTCTGGCCGCGCAGGACACCTTCCGGCGGTACGGTCCGCAGCTTTACCCGCTCTCGACGAACGGCTGTTTCCACCAGCGACTGCCCCGCATCTGTTCGCACCAGTGCGACCGATTCGCCCAACCGCCGGTCGCAGCCCTCAATACCGTGCGGATCCCCGATCGTGACATCGGAGAAAACGTTCATCTTGTCGAAGCAAAGCCGGCACCGGATGGGGGTGAACATGTCCTTCATTGATATGCGCAACTCTGCGGGCCATATGACGGTGTGATCACCGCGGACCGAGACATCACCGGGATAGCCGGTGCGCAGCTTGTCCTTGTAAATGAAGCAAACTCTCTGTCGCCGCTCCAGCCCTGCTCTTGTTGTGAGGTAATCAAGAGCTCCATAGGTCATAACCAACTCACACACAAGGCCGAGCCGATACTTGACCTTTCCCTCGTATTCCGGCAGCTCGGCGACGAAGTTGAGAAGAGCGTGCAGATGGCAGGGCAGGCCGACAACGACCACCTTGCCCGGTATGTCTTTCACCTGGTTCAGGGCCTGCAGCAGCGGCACGGGACAGTATTTCGACTTCTGTGCGGCGCGCACCTCCTCGGCCGTACGGGCGATCTTCACCCTCGGCCTCGGCGGATTGCCCGGCGGCATGGAAACGACCAGCACGCCTCCCACGTCATCCTCTTCCAGCGCGCACAGCGACAGCGCCGTGACCAGCCCGCCGCTCTGGGAGTGAGCGTACACCCCGTGGTCGGTGGCCCTCCCGACGAAAGAGCTTCGGATGTTGCCGTGGAAGGGATTGTCAAGAGAGGCGAGGCGATTCTCACTGACCAGATTGGCGCCCTGGCAGATGCGCAGGCAGGCGCCGCAACCGTTGCACCTGGCCCGGTCCACCTCCGGGAACAGGTGCCCCGCCGTGTCCTCCCGGTGGGATATGGCATCCCGGGGGCATATCCCGGCGCACGCCCCGCAGGCGTTGCACAGATGCTTGCGGACTGTCTCCGATATGTCCGGCCTCTTCTCCGCCCGGAAAGGACGGAGAATCGCCGGATGACGTCCGTCCAGCGGCCTCCCGGCGGGGTCTGCTGCACCCGGAGCGGCGTGCTTTTCCGATTCGGCGCTCCCGGTTGTCTCGCGCCCGCTGCATCGTGCCCCGGGCGGGCTTTCAGGCACATCCATCTCATCCACAAACTCTTGCCGGTCCCCCGGTGTGGCTTCGCGTTCAGGGGCAGTCTGCTGCGACGTCGGCAGTAGATCAACATCCTCAGTTGTCTTCCCGAGTGAACGCAGCACTTCCCGTATCTTGTTGAGCAGATCCGCGTCGTCGGGCCGCCCGGCCAACAGGCGGCGGTACTCGGCGAGCGCCGCCTCCAGCCTGCCTTCCCGGTACAGGGATTCCGCACGCTCCCGCGCTGTTGTCACTTCGGTCATGTCGCCTCTCCATCAGGAAGCCAAGGCGGTCGCGGAACCTTATGTCTCCTTCCAGAACGCAAAGACCATACCGGCACCCGGCCCGTCCGTCACGCGCGGCACGAAAACTGCTCTGTGTGGGCGCGGGGCGCGTCCGTTTCCCCCCCTCAGCAGGCTCTCGCAGAGACGGAGCATGGACACGCACGAGCGGGCGGGAGGCTGTCGCCCCGAGCGAGCGGCCGGAAAACCCGGCCGGCGGCGGAAAAAAATGCCGGGCCCTCGGGCGCTCTGGAGCCCGTAGACGGCCTTCTGGCGCCCCGGCGGCCCGGTGGCTTGCACATGCCGTCGCCGTGTCGTGACAATATGGTTGAAAAGGTATATAAAGGGGGGCCGTCTGCCCTGCGGGCGGCACCCCCCAGGGTCATCAAGGGCGCACATCATGGACTGCGAGATACGGGACAGCGAGGGGCATTCGCTGGGTATCCATCCCCGCCTGCTCCAGCCCGCCACCTTCCCGCCGTTTGACCTCTACGTCCCGGACGAGGAGGACGGCCGCCTCACGCTGTTTCGCCCGGCGGGCGAACCCGTCTACGTGAACACCTGGCGCAAGCTGGAGGAACAGGGCATCGAGCTGTGCTACGTCGGAGCGCAACACCGGCAGGAGTGCCTCGACTACGTGGAAGAACACCTGGACGCCATCATCGAGCAGGACGAAATGCCCGAAGACCAGCTTGGCCAGTGGGTCTACCTGCTCACAGGACGCGCGCTGGAGATGCTGATGGACGATCCCGACTGCGCCGAGCACTACCGGCGGGTGAACCGGATGGTGGCAGCGGTGGTGCGCGTGCTGGCCAGGGACAAGTACGCCGTGGCACATATGCTCGGCTGCGCCCCGCTGGACTACCACACCCACTTCCACTCGGCCAGCGTCAGTGCCCTGCTGGGCGGGTTCGCATACACGGTGCTCGAGGTGGAGGACCCCGAGGTGCTGGGCGAGATAGTGCTGGGCGGCGCGCTGCACGACCTGGGCAAGGTGATGGTCCCCGACGAGATACTGCACAAGCCCGCCCGCCTGACGAGTGGCGAGTTTGCCACCGTCACCCGCCACCCCGGTGACGGCGTGCAGATAGCGCGGCCCTTCCTGCGGCATCAGACCCTGGCCCAGCGGGTCATCGTGCAGCACCACGAGAACGCCGGAGGGGACGGCTACCCGGACGGCCGCGCCGGCGCCTCCATCAACTCCTTTGCCCGCGCCACGCGCGTGGCGGACGTCTTCGACGCGCTGACCAGCAACCGCCCATACGGAGGCGCCCTCGACAGGCATTGTGCGCTCAACACCATGACCTCCGAGATGCCCGGCGTCTTCGACGAGCGGCTGCTGCGCCGCTTCATCAGGTACGCCGCCGCCTCGTTCCACCAGGACGGCCCCGTCATGCTTACGCGAAGCGACCCGCGATCCGGCGCAGAACCGCCCCGCGCCACCCCCGCCCTCCTGGAGGGACCGCCCCTTCACAGCGCGGCAGACGATACCCCGCAAAGGGAGCCCGAGAAAGTGGATACGGAAAACGCGACCGAAAAGGAAAGGGAGGCACCACCCTCGGTAGAGCGGCATGTGCGGGCACTGGAGGCGCTGGCCGGCGGGCGCGAGGACGTCTCGATGATGACCGACATCCTGGGCGCCCTGCAGCAGGCGGTGCAGCGCTACCGTGGCAAGCCCACCCCGGTGCCGGCCGACGGCGCCGGCAGAGACGCTGCCGAGCGGCAGCAGCGCAGGGCGGACATCGAAGCCGCTCGCCCGCTGTTCCCACTGGTGTGGCAGATAGACGCCTGGCGCGCCCGCTTTGCCGAACGCGCAGTGGACGGCCAGTCGGCCGGCCGCATGCGTCGTGAGATTCTCGAATGCCTCGGCGTCCTGCGCGAGGCAATCCTCCGTTTGCTTCATGCAGACCACGTGGAAGTCGTCGAGAGCGCTGAAGCGATGGAGAAGGCGCCAACGCCGGAGCAGGCCCCGCCAGAGCAGGGCGGCCGCGTTGGCTTCATCTACCGCACCGACGGCGCCGTGGAAGTGCTGGAGCCCCCCCGCCCGGCCGGCAGCGGAGACCGCCGTCGCGCCGGCTGAAAGCCACTCCTCCGCGAGAGCGCCCCCGCTCCGGGTGCCCCACCCCGAACGTCCCAGACGGTGCCCGGGCAGAGGCAGCCTTCAGAAGCGGAATGAGTTCGGCAAACAGCACCTGCACGCCCTGCGCACAACGGAAACGACGCCGGCGGACATTGCGGGGTGGCGGCGGGACAGCGGGTCAGGATGCGGCGAACCGGCGATGAGAGTCGGCCGGACCGGCAGACCCGGTTCACCGGCGAAAGACGGGCAGAACACACCGCATCCCGCGGACCGTCTGCCGTCGAGGGCCTGGAAAAGAGTGGCCACGCCTCAAGGTCCCGCGGCCACAGGGAGGGGTGGCGGCGCCGGAAACGGTACGCCGAACCGCGCTGATATCAGGTTCGCGGCTATCCGCCCCGACTCGTATATCGTGGGCAGACCGCTGCCGGGGTGGGTGCCCCCGCCCACCAGGTAGCAACCTTCCAACTCCTCGAACGCATTGTGCGGCCGGAACGAGAGCATCTGCCCCAGGGAATGGGCGAGGTTGAACGTAGCGCCCTCGTAGATGTCGTGCTCGGACTCCCAGTCGGCGGGGGTGATGACCCTCTCCGCCTCTATATGGTCGCGGATATCAGTCATGGGAGTGCGGGCCGCGATCCTGTCCAGCACCTTGTCACGGTAGGTTTGGCGCTCTGAGTCCCAGTCAATCTCGGCCCTGCAGTTGGGCACGGGCACCAGCACATACACAGCGGACTTGCCCGTCGGTGCCAGCGTGGGGTCCGTAACCGTTGCATTACGGACGTATAATGACATGTCATCGGAGAGGATCATCCTGTCGGTGATGTCCTGGAGGTTATCGCGGTAATCCCCGGCGAATACGATGCTGTGATGGGCCATGTCGTAGACCTTATCCAGCCCCAGGTACAGCATGAACGTGGAGCAGGAGTAGGACTTCTTTTTCAGGGCATCAGGATGCCACTTGCGCAGCCACTCGGCGGGAACCAGATCGCACATGGCCTGGGAGAAATCGGCGTTCAGGACGACGGCGTCGGCCGGCACGCTGTCGCCGTTCTGCAGTTCGACGCCAGTGACCTTCCCATCGTCCACAAGGAGCTGTTCCACAGGCGTGCCCAGATGCACCTCGCCACCGCGCTCCTGCAGGACGCGGGCCATGGCCCCGGATATTTCGCTGAGGCCGCCCTTGACGTGATATATCCCGTAGGCATGCTCCAGATACGGGAGGATGCTGAACGTGCCGGGACAGGTCCAGGGTGACATGCCGAGGTACTTCGACTGGAAAGTGAAACAGAGCGTGAGCTGTTCCTCTTCGAAGTAGCGCTTCAGGTTGTCGAAAACGGAGCGGGTTGCCGCCAGATAAGGTATGGCCTTGATGAACACAGGGGCGAAGTAGGCCCGCAGGGAGGCATAGTCCTTTTGCAGGCAGGGGAACAGATGCTCGAACCGGGCCTTCTCTTTGCGCAGGAACTCGTCCAGGCCGTCTTCTCTGCCGGGGAAGACAGCCCTGATCTGCTCCTTCATGCGTTCGCGATCGTCGGTGAAGGTGAGGTCGAAGTCCTCGAACATCAGCCTGTACATCGGATCCAGATGGAAGAACTCGAGGTAATCCTCCGACCGCGCGCCGGCGGATTCGAACATTTCGTCCAGGATGAACTTCATCATCAGGAACGTCGGCCCCAGGTCGAACCGGAAATCACCCAGCTCGAGCCGTGCGTTGCGTCCTCCGACGACGTCCTGTTTCTCGAACACCTTGACGGTGAAGCCCCGGTTCGCCAGTATCATGGCGCTGGTGAGGCCGCCGGGGCCCGCGCCGATCACAGCTATAGTTTCTTTCGCCATGGTGCCTATGTCTCCTGTAAAGCTCTCCCACCGGGGGCGCCGTCAAGACGCCTTCCCGGCAAGACCGTCCCGATCCAACGTGTCGGCCGCAATCCAGCCGGACATCATGACCATCGGCATACCGGGGCCGGGATGCGCGGAGCCACCGGCCAGGTAGAGTCCCGGGAGGTCAGAACGGCGGTTGCCGGGTTTGAGTGCTCCGCTGAGCCGGCCGTGACTGGCAAACCCGTAGATGGCTCCCGCCGGTGCCGCGTAGCGCTCCCGGATGCCGGCCGGCGTCAGGACCGCCTCGGCCACAACGTGCGACTCCAGGTCGCTCAGCCCCGCGGTCCTTTCCAACTTGCCAAAGATCGTCTCCCGGTAGGTCTCCATCATCCGTGTCCAGTCCTGGCCCGGCCGCAGATAGGGCGCGTGGACAAGCACGTAGAGCGCCTCGCAGCCGGGCGGTGCCACCCCCGGTTCCGTCCGGGCGGGTGCGCAGACGTAGCAGGTCGGATCCGGGGCGGGCTCTCCCCGTTCGTAGATGGCATCATACTCCTCGTGCGGGTCCCGCGAGAAGACGAAGTTGTGGTGAGACAAGTGGTCCGGTACGTAGTCCAGTCCCAGGTACAGCACCACGCCGGAACATGCACGTTCAGGCCATGAGGGGGACGCCGGTGCCCCGGCCTCGGTGCGCAGCAGTTCTCCGTAAGTGGTCTCGGCATCGCAGTTGGAGATGACGGCTGCAACCTTCACGGTGCCCGCTTCTGTCTGCACGCCCGCCACCCGCCCACCCTCCAACTCAATGCGGCGGACGGAACAGTTCATCCTCGACTCAACCCCGAGGCTGGCGGCAAGCCGGTGCAAGGCGGAGGGCACGGCCGCTATGCCGCCTTCCGGGTACCATACGCCTTCCTCCATCTGCATGTGAGCGATGCTGCAGAGCACGGCGGGTGACTTGAAGGGGTTCGAACCGACATATTGCGTGAAGTGGTCTGCCATCTGGGCGGCTCGTGCATCCGACAGCCTGCTGCGCACGGCCGAGGCCACGGTCTGCCACGGATGGATGCGTAGCAGGTCGGCGAGCAGGGAGGCGTTCCAGCCCCCACCGGCTCCCGCAATGTCCCGCAGGGAGCCAACCGGCCGGTAAAACGCGTAGCGCTGGCCGATGGCGTGCGTTTTCTGCGCGAAGGACATCAACTTCCGGTAACCGTCCCCCAGTTTCCGAGACGGTGCGAACTCGTCCAGCGCTGCCGCCATGCGCGCGACCTCGCGATGAAGGTCGAGCCGGGAACCGTCCTCGAAGAAACAGCGCCATTGCGGCTCCAGCGGCAGCAGACGCACCTCCTCGGCCAGGTCCCGCCCGGCTTCCGCGAACACGCGCCGCAGCACCGAGGGAACCGTCAGTATCGTCGGCCCCATGTCGAAGCGGTAGCCATCTTCGCAGTGCACGGCCGCCTTGCCGCCGGGCCAGTCGTTCCGCTCGAACAGCACCACCCGGTAGCCGCGGGCCGCCAGGGTGCAGGCAGCCGTCAACCCGGCCAGACCTGCGCCGATGACACCGACCGGAGTCAGGGAATCGCTCATACGGCGGCCTCCTCATGTGCCGGGTTCGGGCTGCGTAATGCTCTCCACAGGGCTCCCAGCGTGCGAAAGGCCGCACGTGCCCGATCGGTCAGAGCGCGGCCGTGCGCCGCAGCGATATAGGAACGCGCCATGTGGGCCAGCCTGTCACCGGACCCCGTGAAGTGGGGGCGGTGGCGCCCGCGCCGCCTCATCACTGTCTTCACCGTAGTCATCTCCAGCAGGCCCTCCGCTCCCCGGGTCCTACCGAATCCACTCAGATCGCGGCCTCCGAAAGGCAGCCGCGGGTCAGCCGTGGGGACTATCATGTCGTTGAGGACAACCACACCGGCGTGCACCTTCCGTGCCAAAGCCTCCGCTGCTCCCTTCGAGCCGAAGATGCTGGCCCCCAGGGCATAGGGACACAGGGCATCTGTCGCCAGCGCGTCCCCGGTGTCTTGCACTGGCATCATACACAAGACCGAGGCCATGATGTCCTCCTGAGCCAGACGCATGTGAGGGGACACACCCGCCAGGACGAACGGGCCGCTGACAGCCGGTCTGTCCAGCTCACCGCAGACCAGGCGGGCCCCACCGTCAAGGGCTTCCTGGACAAGTTCGCGCAGCCGGGGAACTTCCGTCTCGTCCACTCCCACCGGGGCCCGCCGCTGCAGCTCAGCTTTCAGCTTCTGTTCCAGTTCGTCCGCCACGGTGTGGACCAGCAACGCGCGCCGGGGGGCGATGCACGTGGCGCCCCGGTTGAGGCTCAGGCCGTAGTGAAGCGCCCCCGCGGTCAGTTCCAGGTCGGCATCCTCAAGCACGAAGGCGGCATCGCAGCCGGACAGCTCCATCGTCGCCGGTGTCACGGTGTTCGCGAGCTGGCTCAGCACGGCACGTCCTGTGTCCGCTGAGCCCGTGAGAACGACCCTGTCCACGCCCGCTTGCATGGCGGCCCGGGCCGCCTCAGGCGACTCCTCGAGCACGGTGAACAGCCGCGTGTCCACCCCAGCCTCCTCCAGGCAGCGCGCAAGTAACATGGCCGCCTCCCGGGCGCCTCGCCCGGGTTTGAGCAGCACAGCGTTGCCTGCAGCCAGTGCCTGCACAGCCTGCACACCCGGCAGGAAAAGGGGGTAGTTCGAAGGGCCGATGATCAGCACAACTCCCAGAGGCTCCCTCTGAATGCGTCCGGACACCCCGGCCAGCCACCAGGGCCTGCCCACAACTCCGAGGCGCTTCGGTGCGAGTATGCGCCCGGCCTCCCTCTCCAGGAATCGGCAGGCGTCAAGCAGGGGCAGCACTTCGGCGACCAGCGTCTCGCCGGGGGCGCGCTGCTGCCGTCGGTCCACGGCCCGGGCAAGGGTTTCGCACTCGCCGGCAATCTTGTGCCGGAGGCTGCGGATGATGGCGAGGCGTTCACACAGGCCCACGCTCGCCCAGGCTGTCTGCGCCGCGCGGGCCTCGGCCACAACGCGGGCGCACGGCCCGGCCCCGGCTTTCCGGCCGTCGGTTGCCCTCAACCCCCTGTCTCCACATGAGTTGCGATCACATTTGTGCCCCCGGCTTGCGCACCCGCTCCTGCCGGCGCGCGCGCCTTACGGAGGGATCTGCAGTCACAGCAGCCGTTTCCGGACACCAGACATCCCCTGGGGCGCTTCCCGGCGACCCGCCAGCGATCCCACACGGTCAATAACCAAACTCGCGCCCCCCCTGTTGTATGTGCGAAGGCGATTCTACCACATCGGCCGCACGCCGCATAATCCCGGTATCCGGTCCATGATCCCCGATGATACGGGCGAAAGGCCGCTTGACATCAGCGCGCAGGATGCCGCTCGGTGTCAGCAACGTGGAAGGATCCGAGTGTCGGCCCCCCTTCGTCCAGCCACTGCCGCGGCCGGGCGCTCCTCCCACCACCTGAGCTTCGGGGAACGGAAACGCGTATGCGTCGCCACAGTGCTGTCCATGGAACCGGTGATCCTGGCCCTGGACGAGCCGACCACGAACCTCGATCCGCGCCACCGCCGACAGGTCATCGAACTGCTCGACTCGCTGGGTATGACGATTGTCATCGCCAGCCACGACCTGGACGCGGTGCTGGACCTTTGCGACCGGGTGGCCCTGCTGGAAGGCGGCCGCCTGGCCGCCGGCGGCCCGGCAGAGCGGATACTGACGGACAGGGAGTTGCTGGAATCGCACAGCCTGGAGCTGCCGCTGTCCCGGCGGCGTTGACTCCGGGCCATGTGCTTTGCTCTGCGACCTCTTCACCGGCCCCGGTTCGCCTCGACGGGGGGGCCGTCAGAGGGCCGGCTCAACGGCCAGCACCTCCCAGCGACGCTCCTCCGGCCCTGCGGAGAACGTCACGGTATCGCCCACCTTCTTGCCCATGAACGCCTCGCCCAGGGCGGCATTGTAGGCATAGACGCCGTTGTCCGGCTCCGCGTCCCAGGGGCCCAGGAAGACGAACTCCTGCTCCTGCCCGTCCGAGAGCCTGCGGACGCGCACGCGGCTGCCGACGGTCACGTGGTCGGCCTGGGCCAGCTCCCGCGTGATGGTGCGGGCCCGCCCGATCTCATCCTGTATGCGGGCCGCCAGGTCGGCCAGGCGGGCGCGCTCCCGGAGTGCGGACTGATATTCGGCGTTGTCGCTGATGTCGCCGAAGCCGGCGGCCTCCCCTATCTCGCGCACGACCTCGGGTATGCGCACGTTGACCACGTGTTCCAGTTCCGCTTTGCGCTTCGCCAGGCCCGCCTCCGTGGTGTAGATGACGTCCTGTTCCCACGGGGGCACGTGGCGCACGAAGAGTTCCGGATTTATTGCGCGCAGCATGTTCACGATGCGGGCCTGCATTGCGGCAGTCAGGGCCGGGTTCCTCTCGGCCATACCGGCTGCGCTCTTGAGTTGCTCTTCGGAGGCCTCCTGCAGCACGCTGCGCAGGGCGTCCCCGTCCCGCGCGAACAGGGCCGAGCGCAGGTCGGAAGTCGCCCGTTTGCGCGCCTCCTCCGGCAGCGTGGAATCCCGCTCCAACGCGGCCGCGACGGAGAGAAGTTTGAAAAGGACGGCAACCCGATCAAGGCGGTCGAACGGCTCCCGCGGAGAGGCGGCTGTGCACTCCTGCCAGAGCCAGGCGACGGCGCCCGCGCGCAGCTCAGGGCTGTCCAGCACGTCTCGGCAGGCCCGCTCCAGGGCGTGGACCGCGCCGGCTTCCAGCAGCAGTTGCGCCACGACCCTGCAGACCTGCCGGGAGGCAGCGGGCAGCAGGTCCAGCGCCAGTTCCTGGTGGCCGGCGGCCCCGCGCTCCTGCAGGAAACGCAACGTGCGGCTGACCACGCGCGGGTCATCCACGGACCGGGCCAGCGCTCTGCCGTCCGGCAGGTCCGGCTCCCGGGGCGCGGGCGGCTCGGGCATCTGTGGCCCGGGGAACTCCTCCGCAAATGCCGCCAGCACGGCGACTGCCGGCAGCACCAGGGGGGAGCCGGCCGCGCGCTCCTGCTCCACCATGGACTGCAGTTCGGCGACCACCTCGGGCAACGCATCTCGGACCGACTCCAGCTCCTGGCGTGCCTCCTGCAGGATATCGAGGGCGCGGGAGAGCTTCTCCGCCGGATCATCGAGCGAACGGAGCCGCCTGAGCAGCCGTTGCCCGTGGGTGAGGGGTTTGCGGCGCAGGAACAGCGAAGGCGAACGGCTCTCGGTCATACCGATGACCGAAGAACGGCGCAGCTTCTGGCGCGCTGAGGACCACCATTTCGACCACGAATCGAGCACCGGCTCCAGGTAGATGCGCATGCGGCGCAGTTCCATGCGGCGGTCCAGGGCGGTCAGCACCAGTTGCACCAGCTCCTCGGGGTCCTCGTGGGCGAGCTTCTGGAGCCGCTCGCGCTCGAAGGCGCAGAGGGCGCGGAAGTCATCGGGCTCCAGCACCTCCAGCCGGGCTGCCAGGGCGGGCCCGTAGCACTTCTCCCCCCCGTCGGGAAGTTCCACCACCAGGCAGCCCTGTTCCTCGTTGAAGCCCGCCACGCGCCCGACCTCCCCCCGCCGGGTGTCCCGCACGTAAGAGCCCCGCCCGAGGGCGAGGAACCGGTCCAGCGCCTCCAGGCCGGCATCCAGGGGGACGTCGCGGTCGCCGAGGGCCGCCTCCACCATCGCCTCCATGTCCGTGCGGTCGTCATATTGCGCGCGGTAGAGTTCGGTCAGCAGTTCGCGCAACACCTCGCTGCGCACCAGGCGCCGGGCGCCCCGGCGCAGCGCCTGCAGGGCGCGCGCGTCGTGGCCCTGCTCCCGCAGGGCGTCCGCCAGGAACCAAAGCAGCGACTCGGCCTCCTCCTCGAGCCCTTTCGCCGCCAGCACTTCAGGCACCCGGAGCAGACCCTCCAGGTCGGCGGCATCGTCGGTGACGGCCGCCATCCAGGCGGACTCCAGCTCGTCCATCTTCTCTTTCCTGGCCAGCTTCAGAAGGTGCTCCATGCGTCCCCCGTGAACTCGCGCACCGTGTGGGAACTCCACTACGGTTTATACATCAAAGCCCGCCTCCGCACAAATCCAGGGACGGACGCTTGATTTCGCCCCGCCTCAGGTTGCATAATCCATACTATTATGCGCAGACACCGCAAGCTCCCCAGGAATGTGGTCCATCGGTGCGAACGCAATCCCCTCTTCGGGCTGGACGACCTGCCCATCCCGGCCAACGACATCCACAATGCCGCGGCGATCCGGCACGAGGGGCGTTACATACTGCTGGTGACGGGGGAACGGCTGGACGGCCGCTGCGCCATCCTGCGGGCCGAGAGCGAGGACGGGCTCAGCTTCCAGATAGACGCCGAACCCGTGCTCGAGCCGTCCGCCGCGGAGCCGTTCCAGAAGTACGAAGCCGACGGCGTGCGGGACGCACGCATAACGCCCTTCGACGGGGTCTATTACATCACCTATCTGGTGCACTCGGAGTTCGGCTTCCGGCTGGCGCTGGCGAGCACGGAGGACTTCCGCACCATCCGGCGCATCGCCCTCATCTCTGAGCCGGACACCAAGAACGGCGTCCTGTTCCCCTGCAAGTTCAACGCCCGGTTCGCCCGGCTGGAGCGGCCGCGTGACGGGGGCAACATCTGGATAAGCTACTCGCACGACATGCGACACTGGGGCGGATGGGAGGTGGTGATGACACCGCGGCACGGCTACTGGGACGCTCACCGTATCGGGGCGGCCGCGCCGCCGATTGAACTGGACTGCGGCTGGCTGCTGGTCTACTACGGCGTCAAGAACACCCCCGGCGGCCCCCTTTTCCGGCTGGGCACGGCAATCCTGGAGCGTGACAACCCTGCCGAAGTCATCGGCCGCTCCAACATACCCGTGCTGGCGCCTCGGGAACGCTACGAGCGCATCGGCGACGTGGGCAACCTGGTGTTCTCCTGCGGTGCCGTGCTGAACGACGATGACACCGAGCTTGTCATATACTACGGGGCCTCCGATAGCTGCATATGCCGCGGCAACGTGTCGCTGAGCGAGCTTGAGTGCATGTGTAGACCGGAGCTTGCCGCCGAAGAGGACTGATGTGCCTCGACGGGGAGCGGCCGCCTTCATTTGGACAGGAGCGAGTTGACCATGCGGAGCCTGCTTGAACAGGACTACATGTCCCGGTATGAGGGCAACCCCATCCTGACGGCCGGCGACATACCGTTTACGTGCAACACCGTTTTCAACGGTTCGGTGGTCAAGATAGACGGGGAGTACATCATCCTGCTGCGCGTGGAGGGCCAGCACGGCCACTCGCTGTTCGCACTCGGGCGTAGCGAAGACGGCTACCAGTTCGAACTCGAACCCCTGCCGGTGATGACCCCGGCCGGGTCCGGACCGCTGCAGAAGTACGAAGTCGCCGGCATCGAAGACCCTCGCGTCACTGTGCTGGAAGGGACGATATACGTCATCTACACGGCCTTCAGCGGCTACGGCCCGTGTATGGCGCTGGCCCGCACGGAAGACTTTCTGGACTACGAGCGGCTGGGCCTCATCTCCGAGCCGGGCAACAAGGACGGGCTGCTCTTCCCCCGCAAGATCAACGGGCGCTACGCCCGCCTGGACCGGCCCATCAGCGAGGGCGTCGGCCACATCTGGATATCCTTCTCCGAAGACCTGATGCACTGGGGCGATTCGCACGTGCTGCTCTCCCCCCGGCAGGGCTACTGGGACTCCTACCGCCTGGGTGGCTCGTGCGTCCCCATCGAGACGGAGGAGGGCTGGCTGGAGATATACCACGGGGTCCGGATGACCTCGGGGGGACCCATCTACCGCACCGGCGTGGCACTGCTTGACCTGGACGATCCCACACAAGTGATAAGCCGCAGCCCCATCCCGGTGCTGAGCCCGAGGATGGAGTACGAGCGCGTCGGCGACATCAACAACGTGGTCTTCGCCTCGGCGGCCGTGGTCGAGCCGGCCGGCGAGGTCAAGCTCTACTACGGGGCCGCGGACACCTCTATCTGCGTGGCCACTGGTCGGCTGGACGAACTGGTCGAGATAGCGCTCGCCTCCGAGGAATACTGAGGCCCGTCCGGCGAGGTTGCCGGCGCCGTTCATAGCCGTGGGCGGCCGTGCCATGCCCCCCTACCCGGCCGCTTCCTGCCGGTCCAGCAGGCGCTCCGCGTTCCACCTCAGTACCTTCTGCTGTGTCTCCTCTTCCGGGAACGCTTCCCTCACCAGGTCCAGGGTGAGTTTCTGCTCCACCCAGGGGCTGTCGGTGCCGAAGAGGATGCGCTCCGGCGAGTGCCGCTCCAGCACCCGGGCCACGCCGTCCTGGCGGTTCACGTTGAAGGTGTAGGAGGTCTCCAGGTAAACGTCCGTGCCGGCCAGTGTCCCGGCCACTTCGTCCCACATCTTCCAGCCGCCCAGGTGCGCAGCGACGATCTTAATCCGCGGGAAGGCCCGGTGTACCGCCAGGATGCGCCCCGGTGCGGCCCGGTCGTCCTCGGGGGGGAAGGCGATGTCGCGCCCGGCGTGGAAGACCACGATGAGCCCCAGTTCCTGCGCGGCTTCGTACAACGGCCACATGCGTCGCTCGTCAACGGCGAACTTCTGGTACTGCGCGTGCAGCTTCAGCCCTTTCAGGCCGGCATCGGCTATCTTCTGCGCCGTCTCGCCCGGATCCTCGCACTCCGGGTGCACCGAGCCGAACGGCACGATGCGGTCCGAGGCGATGCTGAGCGACCAGTTGATGATCGGCTCGACCTGCCTGGGCGCCGTGGCTATCGAGCATATGACGCTGCGGGCGATGCCCGCCCCGTCCATCGAGCGGAGCAGGTCCGCGATGGTGCCGTCCAGCACGGCCCGGGACCGGCGCGGTATCCCGGAGTTGAGCGTCTCGATAGCCTTCGGCGCCAGGCCGTCGGGGAACGCGTGGGCGTGGAAGTCCGTCGTCATGCGCTTCCCCCCGCCTGCTGGGGGCTGATGTCGGCGCGCTGCAGCAGTGTCGAGTTCGTCACCACGCTCACGCTGCTGAACGCCATCGCGGCCGGGGCGATGGCGGGGTGAAGCAGTCCGAACATCGCGACGGGGACGGCCACCATATTGTAACCGTAGGCCCAGGCCAGGTTCTGCTTGATCTTGCGGAACGTCGCCCGGCTCAGCTTAACGGCGCTGACCACGGCGTCCAGCTCCCCGCGCACCAGCGTAATGTCCGCACTCTCGATGGCGATGTCGGTGCCCGTGCCCAGGGCGATGCCGACGTCGGCCTCCGCCAGGGCGGGGGCGTCGTTGATGCCGTCCCCCACCATGGCCACCGTGCCGACGTCCTCTCTGAGGTGCCTGACCTCCTGGGCCTTGCGGTCGGGCAGCACGCCGGCCACCACGCGCTCGATGCCGGCCTCGGCCGCGATGGCCCGGGCGGTGCGCTCGTTATCCCCCGTTATCATGGCCACGTCGAACCCCATCTGCCGCAGCTGGCGGACGGCGTCTGCCGAGCTCTCCTTGAGGGTGTCCGCGATGCCGATGACGCCGATAACCTGCCCGTCCACGCCCACCAGCACGGCCGTCCTGGCCTCCTCTTCCAGCCTGGCCCGTTCACTCTCGGAGGCGGATGCGTCCAGGTCGTTTTCTTCCATCAGTGCGGGCGTGCCCACCAGGACGGCCTTACCGTCCACGATGGCGCGCACGCCCCTGCCGGTGACGGCCTCGAAGTCAGCCGCCTCCTTCAGTTCGATGTCCCACTCCTCAGCGTGCCGCAGGACAGCCCGCGCCAGCGGGTGCTCGCTGCCGGCTTCGGCCGAGGCGGCCCACCTGAGCACATCCTCTTCGGACGCCTCGTCCAGGGGCACCACGTCGGTGACCGAGGGTTCCCCTTTCGTCAGGGTGCCCGTCTTGTCGAAAAGGATGGTGCGCACGTCCTTCATGGTCTGTATCGCTTCGCCGGTGCGGATGAGGATGCCGCGTTTGGCCCCCATCCCGCTGCCCACCATCAGGGCCGTCGGCGTGGCCAGGCCCAGCGCGCAGGGGCACGCTATGACCATAACCGCCAGGCCCGCGAAGACGGCCAGCGAGATGGCCGTCAGCTCCGGGTTGACCCAGGGCAGCACAGCGGAAGCCGCCTCTATGATGCGACGTCCTGCGTTCGGGAAGAGGAGCCAGGCCACGAAGGTCAGCACCGAGAGCCCCACGATGGCCGGCACAAAGTATGCGGTCACCCGGTCGGCGAAGTCCTGTATGGGCACGCGCGAGCCCTGCGCTTCGCGCACCATCTCCACCACCTGAGCCAGGAAGGTCTCCTTTCCCACGCGCGTGGCCTCCACCTTCAGCACGCCCTCCTGGTTGACCGTGGCGCCGATGACCTCGTCGCCTTCCTCGCGCGTGACAGGCACGGACTCGCCGGTGGCCATGGACTCGTCCACGGAGCTGTGGCCGCCCACCACCACGCCGTCGGTGGGTATCTTCTCCCCGGGCCTGACCACCATCACGTCGCCGGGCTCTATCTGCTCGACGGGCACCTCGACCTCCTCCCCGTCGCGCAGCACGCGGGCGCTCTTGGCCTCGAGTTCGAGCAGTTCGCGGATGGCCTGGCTGGCCCGCCCCCGCGCCTTGGCCTCGACGTAGCGGCCAAGCAGGTGGAAGGCCATGATCATGGCGCCGACTCCGGCGTAGCTGTGGATGCCGAGCCCCGCCAGACTGAGAGGCCCCGTGGCCAGGGCGGCCACACTGCCCAACATGATGAGCACATCCATGTTGGCCGAGAAGTGAAGCAGGCTCTTCAGCGCGCTCCGGCAGGTCTGATAGCCGGCTACGAACACCACGGGCAGCGCCACCACCAGAACGGTCAGCTCCAGCACCCACACCCACAGCTCAGCGGTCACCACGCCGAACACCACCAGCGCCATCAGCCCCATCGTCAGGGCGGCGCCGGCCAGGGACCATACCATGCGCCGGCGGGCCCGAAGCATCTCCCGGACGCTCTCGTCCTCCTCCGCCTCCCCCATGCGTGCGGTATACCCGACGTCGGCGACGGCCTGGACGAGTGCCTCCGGGCTGGTGACCGCCGGGTCATAGCGCACCCGCGCCTCCTCCAGCGCAAAGCTCAACTCCGCTTCCAGCACACCCTTGTGCCGGCGCAGGTTGATGGCAATGGTTCTGGCACATGACTCGCAGCTCATGTCGCTGATGCTCAGCTTGACCCGCTCGCCTTCCTGGCGCACGTCGTAGCCGGCACCACGCACGGCCTCGACCAGCCGTCCCCGGTCCGCGCGGTCCGGGTCGTAGCGCACACGGGCCTGCTCGGCCGCGAAGTTAACCTCCGCCTCATGCACACCGTCCACTCTCCGCAGCGCCTTGCCGATAGTCTGAGCGCAGGAGGCGCAACTCATACCGGTTATGGCCAGCGTCACGGACTCCAGATCCGCCTCATCCGCTCCTTCGTCTGACTCGGGCTCCCCCTCGGGGGTCTCTTCCTCCCCCAGGAACTGCTCCGGGTTGTCTTCAAAGCGCTCCTTGCAGCGAGGGCTGCAGAAATGGTAAGTGCGTCCCTCATACTCGCTCGTGCCGGCTGCCTCGTCCGGCTCAACCGTCATGCCGCACACAGGATCCGTGGCCATATTGTGCCCCCTTTTCCCGCAACGCAGGTAAGCACCAGCCCCCGGCTCGCGATCCGGTGGACTGGAACACATGGTCTTCATCTATTAGTATACACCCTGCCGTTATGGGGCGCACTCTGACAGCTTTGCAACTCTCGTATGGTCGCATCTCTACGCAGAAGCCCTTTGCGAGGAACCGACATGGCGCTTGAAGATATGGACCTGGACGAGTTGTGCATCAACACCATCCGAACGCTCTCGATTGACGCGGTGCACGCCGCCGACTCCGGCCACCCCGGCGCCCCGCTGGGCTGCGCCGCCATCGCCTACACGCTCTGGTCGCGCTTGCTGCGCTACAACCCCGAGGAGCCGGACTGGCCTGACAGGGACCGCTTCGTCCTGTCGGCCGGCCACGCCAGCGCCCTCCTCTACAGCGTGCTGCACCTGGCCGGCCACGACCTGCCGCTGGAGGAGATCAAGAACTTCCGCCAGCTCGGCAGCATGACGCCCGGTCACCCCGAGGGCGACTGCGCCCCGGGCGTCGAAGTCACCACCGGCCCCCTGGGTCAGGGCATGGGCAATGCCGTCGGCCTTGCTATCGCCGAACGCTACCTGGCCGAGAGGTTCAACAGGCCGGGCCACGAACTCGTCAATCACCGCACGTTCGTGCTGGCCAGCGACGGCGACATGATGGAGGGCATCAGCCATGAGGCCGGTTCACTGGCCGGACATCTCGGGCTCGGGCGTCTCATAGTGCTCTACGACGACAACCAGATATCCCTGGAAGGCCCCACCGCCGAGTGGTTCACTGACGACACTGCCGGGCGCTTCGAGTCTTACGGCTGGCACATATGCCACGTCGAGGATGCCACCACGGACGTGGACGCCATCGCCGCGGCCATCGAGCAGGCCGTAGCCGTCGAAGAGGCCCCTTCCCTTATCGTCTGCCGCACCCATATCGGCTACGCCAGTCCCGTGCAGGACACCCACAAAGCCCATGGCGCGCCCCTGGACGCCGAGCAGATGCGCGAGACCAAACGCAACCTGGGCTGGCCTGAGGATGAGCATTTCCTGGTGCCCGACCGCGTGAGGGAACACTTCGCCCAGCTGGCCGAGAAAGGGCGCGAGGAATGCCGCAAGTGGCACCAGGACTTCGAGCGGTACGCCGGAGAGTATCCTGACGAGGCCGCCCGGTGGCGCACCGCACGGGCCGGAGAACTGCCCGACGGATGGGAGGCCGACCTGCCCCGGTTCGAGCCCGAGGACGGGCCGGTCGCCACTCGCAGCGCCGCCGGAGACGCCCTGGAAGCCATCCGGAACGCCTGCTGGTCGCTGATCGGCGGCTGCGCCGACCTAGGCTCCTCCACGCGCACCCTGCCCGCTGACGGTGTCAGCATGGACACCGGCAAGTTCGGCAGCCAGAACATCCGCTTCGGCGTGCGCGAGCACCTGATGGCGGCCGCCTGCAACGGCATCGAACGCCACGGCGGCCTGCGCGCCTACGGCTCGACCTTCGGCGTCTTCTCCGACTACTGCCGCCCCTCCCTGCGCCTGGCCGGCCTGATGGAGGTGGGCACCGTCTACCAGTTCACCCACGACAGCATCGGCGTGGGCGAGGACGGACCGACGCACCAGCCCGTCGAGCATTTGGCCGCGCTGCGTGCCATACCGCACTGGACGGTCATCCGGCCGGCCGATGCCAACGAGGCGCGGGAGGCGTGGCGTTGCGCCGTGCTGAACGGCAACGGCCCCACCGCCATCATGTGCAGCCGCCAGAAGCTGCCCGTCCTGGACCGCACCGCCTACCCCCCGGCCGAGGAAGCCGCCAAAGGCGCCTACGTGCTGACCAACCCCGAGCACGGCCGCCCCGACATCATCCTCATGGCCAGCGGCTCGGAGGTGCATCCCATGCTGGAAGCCGCCGCCCGACTGGAGCAGGACGGCGTCCGCGTCCGCACGGTCAGTTTCCCCTCCTGGGAGCTTTTCGAACGGCAACCCGAGGAGTACAAGCGGTCCGTTATCTCGCCCCACGTCAAGGCGCGGCTCGCCATCGAGGCCGGCGTTCCTCTGGGATGGCACCGATACGTCGGAGATGAGGGCGCCCTTGTCGCGCTGGACCGATTCGGCGCCTGCGGCCCCGGCGGTGAGGTGATGGAAAGCCTTGGCTTCAACGTCTCCAATATCGTGCAGAAAGCCCGCAAGCTGCTGCAGAAGCGCTGAGCAGGGAAACCACCCTCTTCAGCACGGCACATGCGCCGAGACGGACGCCCACGGACGGCGAACCGGCTGATTATCTTTCAAGCGTGCGGCGGACCAGGGGGGACAGGCCTGCCGAAGACAGACCTGCTGCAGGCAGGCTCCATACCAGCGTGGGGCTGTGCTGGCTGTCGTGGCACAACCCCGGCATACGAAGACGAACAGAACCCACCTTCCTGAAGGGGCGGGCTCGGGCGCACCCATCGCACCTGTCCTCTGCCTTCCATTTCGCGTCAAGCCGGTTGGGGCCTTCCGCTGTTGGCCCTTCCACCGTTTGCATCCCTGGTTGTGGCGCCCCGTGGGGGCGCCCGGCAGCCCGCAACGCGGCGGGTTTTCCCTCCCCCTGTCGTCCATGTGCCTTTCGCGTCTCTTGTTTTCCGTGGGTCGGGTGGACGGTGGCAGTGTAAAATGCGGGTATGCTGTGTGTTCTTGCCAGTAGCGGACACGTGAACGCGCGGAGATGAACTTGGCTGACGGGGACGCACCACTGGATGCGTGGATACGGCGCCTCGCCCCCCGGGCGGTCGCCTATGCCCGCACCTTGCTCAGACGGCCGGACAGGGCCGAGGACGTGGTGCAGGAGGTGATGTTGAGACTGCTGGAGCACAAGGAGTACGACTTGCTGGCGGACGGAGAGAAGCTGCTGTTCCGATCGGTGACCAACGCCTGCATCAACGCGACCACGCGCCGCCGGGAGATGATGAGCCTGGAGGCCGAGAAGGCCGAGGGATTCTGCCTGGCGGATGTGCTGGCGAGCGTGGCGGAGCCGGACCCGGCCCACGCCGCCGAGGAACGGGAGCTGATGGAGCGCGTTGAGCAGGCCCTCAGGGCTCTGCCGCCGATGCAGCGCGCCGCCGTCGAGCTGAAGGCCATGGGCCACACCCTGCGCCAGATAGCCGAGACCCTGGAGGTGAGCGCGAGCAACGCCGGGGTGCTCGTCCATCGCGGCCGCAAGCGGCTCAGACAGAGACTCGGCACCCGACTGCCCGCGGAGCTGAGATGAACGGCACAAAGCCAGATCGCGATCCGATTGACCGCCTGGTGCGGCGCTATCTGCGCTCCGAGCAGGAACGCGTGGACGGCGATGCCTTCCTGCAGCGGCTGAAGGAACGGCGGCGCGCGCGGAGGCGGGTCCGGCTGGCGCCGGTGGCGCTGGCCGGGGCCGCCGCGGTGATGCTGGCTCTGAGTGCCGCGCTGATTCTGTGGCGTCCGGCTGTCCCGACAGCTCCGCCCGAACCCCCGGCTGCCGAGGCCCCGCCCCTGCGGCATTACGGCGAAGCGGCCCGGGCCGAACTGCGTGCGGCTCTGGAGGGCGCCCGCGGGGTCGGCTCCGCCACCATCAGCGCCGGCCGCGGGCCGCTGGAGGAACTGTCCCTCGCCCGCCCCTCCATGCCGGCACTCACCGCCTCCGCCGAGTCGGCCCTGCGCCGGCTCATACTTCTGGACGAGACACACCAGCAACCCGAGGAGAATGGACCATGAAAAGCCTCAAGAAATCGCTTTGCTTCGCCCTGCTGCTGGCCGGACTCTGCGTGTCGGCGCCGTCGGCGCGGGCGGCCGTGGAGGAACACCTGCCGGCCGACACCGCTGCGCTGTTGCGGGTCACGAACCTGGAGAGGCACTACGAGGAGTTCGTCAGCAGCCCGCTGGCAGCACGGCTGCGGGACGCCGACGCCTTCCCCGACCTTGCCGCGAGGCTCCGGCAGGCGGAGGCCGGGATCCGCTGGTTTGAGCAGGAATATGAAGTGGACGTCAAAGACGTGCTGATGGCGATACTGGGACGTGAGTACGCCCTGGCGGTCTTCCCGGACGAGACGGGGGCGCTGGTGGCCGAGGCGCGAAGCTGGCAGGACCTCAGCGAGGCGGTCGAGGAGTTCCAGCGCGTGCAGCGCCGCGCCGGCCACCTGCTGGAGACCCGGACGGAGAGCTACAGGGGCCTCCAGCTTCATGCCGCCGAACTGCACGACGGCAAGACCCGTTACCACGCCATCCACGGCCGCGTCCTGGTCGTCAGCGAGCAGCGGGCGGCCGTCGAACGCGTCATTGACACGCTCACCGGCGAGCGGCCGGCCATCGCCACGCGCCGCGACTACCGGGACGCCATGCGCATGGCCGAACCCGGGGCCTTCGCGGTCGGATACGTGAGCCCGGCGGCCCTGCAACATGTCGCGGCGCAGGTCAGGAAGGAGTCCGAGAGCCCCGGATCGCCGGTCGAGCGCTTCGTTCAGGCGCAGATCGCCGACGTGGTGGACATGATGCACCTGCTGGTGCTCAACGTGGTTCACGGCCAGGACCTGGAGGCGCGGGTCTCAGTCGCCTACCGGCCTGAGCGGGTGCCAGATGTCCTCAAAGACGCTCTGCCCCAGACGGGCACGCGGCTGGATGCGATGGACCTGGCGCCGCGGCAGGCCGCCGTCACCTGCGCCGGAAGCCTCGACCCGCTGGGGACCTGGAACGTTCTGACAGCCGTTCTTGATGAGTCGCTCCCGTGGGGGGCGCGAAGGGCGCGAGCGGGCATGGATGCCCTCGTAGCCGTGGTGGGCGGCGTCTACAGCCACGAGGAACTCCTTGCGCAGTTCACCGGCCAGAGTATCTTGACCGTACTGCCGGCGGGCGAATCGGACGGCCCGCCCTCTGTGGCGTACGCGGTCGGGCTGAGGCAGACCGACTACATCCCGCGCGCCCTCGAAAGCGTCGTGGGGGCGATTGTGGCCTTCGCGCGGGCCGACGGCAGGCCGGTGCGCACGGAGCGGACACGTTACGAGGACGTCTGGTTGACGAGCGTCCGCGTGGACGAACCGGGCGTGTGGCGCTGGACGGCGCCCACCTTCGGCGTCGTGAAGGATCACCTGGTTCTTGCCAGCTCACCTGACGCTGCACGAACTGTCATTGACACGGCCCGGGGCGCCCCGCGTGCAACCGTGCCCCGCCTGCAGGGAACGCCCTTCGGAGCGGCCGTCATGAACGCCCGCGTGGTGAAAGGCATGCTGGAACAGTATCAGTCGTACCTGGTGCGGCATGCGGTGGAGAAGGAAGGCAAGTCCGAGGCGCAGGCGCACCGCGAGCAGGCGGCGCTGCGCAAGCTGTTGTCCCTGATGGAGGGCGTCCACTACGTGGAGACTTTCGAGGAGGACCGCACGCACCATCACGTGCAGATTCGCCTGGTGCACGAGGCGCGTTGATGGGAGTGGGGCAGCGGGCGCGGCTCAGCCGGGGCGGCCGCAGCAATGCTTGTGCTTCTTGCCGCTGCCGCAGGGGCAGGGGTCGTTGCGGCCGACCTTCTGCTCGACGCGGATGGGCTTGACGGCGGTCCGGGTGCCGGCCGAGTCCGCCGTCTGCTCCTGCTGCTCGGCGTAGTCGCGGGCGCTGACCTGGTCGTGGCGGACTTCGTCTATCTGCCAGATATCCTCGACCTGGCGGCCGGTTCTCTCCTCGACCCGGACGCGGAACAGCAGATCGGTGAACTCGTCGGCGATGCTGATGAGCATCTGCTCGAACATCGCGCCGCCCTCGCTCTTGTACTCGATCTTGGGGTCGAGCTGGGCGTAGCCGCGCAGCCCGATGCCGCTGCGCAGCACGTCCATGGCGTGCAGGTGGTCCTTCCACTTGATGTCAATGGTGCGCAGGGCGAGGTAGCGCCCGAAGTCCAGCAGCCGCTCGCGCCCGACCTGCTCGCACTTGCTCTCGAATATCTGGCGGGTCCGCTGCTCGACGTGCTGCTCGATGGCCTCCGGCTCGTTGCGGCAATGCTCGGGGAGTTCGAGCGGTTCGCCGAACTTGCGCTCGAACCACTCGCCCAGCCCCTCCAGGTCCCACTCCTCCGGGCCGAGTTTCGGGTCAAGGTAGGTGTCGAGCCCATCCGCGACGGCATCATCGGCGAGGGTAAGTGTCTCCTGCTCGACGTCGCGGCGTTCGACGAACTTCTGGCGCCAGGAGTAGATGCTCTTGCGCTGCTCGTCCATCACCTCGTCGTATTCGAGCAGGTTCTTGCGGATGTCGAAGTTGTACTCTTCCACCCGCTTCTGGGCCTTCTCGATCCAGCGGCTCACCATCTTGCTTTCGAGCGCCATGCCGTCATCCATGCCCGCTTTCTGCAGCCAGCGTTGCATGCTGTCGGGGGCGAAGATGCGCATCAGGTCGTCTTCGAACGAGACGAAGAAGCGGCTGCTGCCGGGGTCGCCCTGGCGCCCGGCGCGGCCGCGGAGCTGGTTGTCTATGCGGCGGGCCTCGTGACGCTCGGTGCCGATGATGTGCAGGCCGCCCTTTTTTGCCACGCCGGGGCCGAGCACGATGTCGGTGCCGCGGCCGGCCATGTTCGTGGCGATGGTCACCATGCCGGGCTGGCCGGCCTTCTCGACCACGTCGGCCTCGCGGGCGGCGTGTTCGGGGCGGGCGTTGAGCACGTCGTGAGGGATGCCGCGGCGCATGAGCAACCGGCTCAGGCGCTCGCTCTTCTCGATGCTGGTGGTGCCCACCAGCACGGGGCGGCCTTCCTCGTGCTTCTCGGCCACCTCCTCGGCCACCGCCTTCCACTTGTCCTCCTCGTTGCGGTAGACGACGTCCGGGTGCTCCTCGCGACGCAGGGGCAGGTTCGTGGGGATGGCCACCACGGGCAGGTTGTATATCTTGTAGAACTCTTCAGCCTCGGTCATCGCCGTGCCCGTCATGCCGGCCAGCTTGTCGTAGAGGCGGAAGAAGTTCTGATAGGTGATGGTGGCCACCGTCTGGGTCTCTTCCTTCAGCTTGAGCCCTTCCTTGACGGTGACGGCCTGGTGGAGCCCGTCGGACCAGACGCGCCCCTCCATAAGGCGGCCGGTGAACTCGTCCACGATCACCACCTCGCCGTCTTTGACCATGTACTCGGTGTCGCGGCGGAAGAACTCCCGGGCCCTGAGGGCCGTCTCGATGAAGTGCGGCCACTCCATCGTCTCTTCGCTTCGGATGCTGTCCACCCCCAGCATACGCTCCACGCGGGCCTCACCGTCGTCGGTCAGGGGGCAGGAGTGTTCCTTCTCCTTGACCTCGTAGTCCCGCCCCGGCTCCAGGGTGCGTGCGATGTTGTTGGCCTTGTAATACTTCTCCGACTGCTGGGTGACGGGGCCGCTGATGATCAGTGGGGTGCGCGCCTCGTCAATGAGGATGTTGTCCACCTCGTCAACGATGGCGTAGTGGAGGCCGCGGCGGAGCTGGGCCTGGGCTTCGGGCGCGTAGCGCATGTTGTCGCGCAGGTAGTCGAAGCCGAACTCGCTGTTGGTGCCGTAGGTGAGGTCGCAGTCGTAGGCGTCCTGCTTCTGCTGGGGGGTCTGGCCGCTCTGGATGGCGCCCGCCGTCAGGCCCAGCAGGTTATAGACGGGCGACATCCACTCGCAGTCGCGGCGGGCCAGGTAGTCGTTGGTGGTCACCACGTGGACGCCGTCGCCGGTCAGGCCGTTCAGGTAGGCGGCGAAAGTGGCCACCAGGGTCTTGCCCTCGCCGGTAACCATCTCTGCGATCATGCCCCGGTGCAGGGCGACGCCGCCGATGATCTGCACGTCGAAAGGGCGCATCGTCGGGTAGGGG
>PUMJ01000233.1 GCA_003551305.1 Candidatus Brocadiaceae bacterium | reverse complement strand
GCGGCTCGAAGGTGAAGGCGTCCTCCGGCAGCTCGGGGTCCAGCTCGATGCTCGTCAGGCTCAGCGTGATCAGCATCTCCGTCGGCATGAACGCGCGGAACTCCTCATCATCCGGCATATCCTCCATGAGGAGGCGCATCAGTGTCCCCTGGTCCACCGTCACCTCCACGGGCAGACCGTCGCTCTTTCGATGCCGGATGGTGAAGGGGAGCGGGACGACCTCCTCCTCCGCCCAAGGCATGGGGAAGGCACCCTCGATGACCCAGCAGTCCTCCTCGTTGACGACGTCCTGACCGGTGACGGCCGCCTCCGCCAGCGCCTCGACGGTCCGCTGCGCCACCTGCGCGGGTTCCCCCAGTTCCTCGCGAGACCGGAAGTAGCGGGTCATGTCCATGTCTTCAGGCGTCTCCTCGACCATCTCCTCAAAGTCCAGCACCTCGTACTGGTTCAGCATCGGCATGTACACGGTGGCCTTCTCCCCATCCATGTAAATGTGCATCATGGGTGTCACCGTGACCATCTTCGGCCCCCAGCCGAGGGTGTATGTGACCGCCTGGGGAGGCAGAGGCTGCTCCTCACCCATGCTCACCCGTATCTCCCCATGGACCCGCAGGGCCTCCAGCCCGAGGAGGGTCTCAAACATCTGCTCGGCGATCTCCTGCACCGTCGGCGCCTCAGGTATGGCGGGCGTCGCCTCTTCTGCGCGCGCGTCCGAGACCCACAGCGCCACGCAGAGCGCCAGAACCACCAGCACACTGCTCCTGCTCAACGTTTTCATCTGCTGCCTCCCTCCCGCGACGGATGGATGGAGAAGAATAGCGCGGTCGGGCGAAACCCCCGCGGGCGGGCATGCCGCCCGGCCTCGACTGTGAAAAATACACCAGGAGAGTCCGACTTACAAGCAGTAATTCGGGAGCGGACCCCTTTCAGAAGTGGCCCGGATTATGGGCGTGTAACCAGGGGAAACCACCGCGACACAACGATCACGATGGCCAGACCGGGGCCTTGACATTTCCGGGCGGCACGACTATCCTTGCGAATAGAGGAGGCGGGTTGCGGCGGGCGCGCGCGAGGCTGCTGTGGGCTGGAGGCGCGAGGACGAGCAGCCTTTTTCGCGAAACGAACCCAATCTGTCGTAAAAAACGCGCGCGCAAGGGGAAACGCAAGGGAATGCGCCTTGGTAGGACGGATGCCGCTTCAAGTGCAGCCTTTGTGGGGCGCCCTGGCCTTGCCGGCCGGCCCGTCCCTCAGCAGTGATACTTGAGGAAGTCGCCCTCTTCCTCGCAGGGGGCGATGAGCGCTACGATCTGGGCGAGCCGCTCGTCGCTGAAGGGCTCGAACTCGCGGGCGATGCGGACGTTCCGCTTCCGCGTTCCCGTCCGCGCTGGAGCCTCTTCCGCCCATTCGATCGGCAGACGGTCTATTCGACCACGATGTACATCGTCTCCGGCGGGCAGGGGATGGTCAGCTCACCCTCGCCGGTTCGGACCTCCACCGGCCCGACGGGGGCCCCGTTGGGGTCAAGGAGCGTCGCACGGGTGAGGCCGGGGTTGCGGATCGTGACGGTGACGTCGGTATTGGCGACGCGCCAGGGCAGGGTGCCGGTGTGCTCGATCCGCAGACCTTCGAGTTCCTGCTCGCCGCGCTGGAAGGTGGCCGGCTCGGTCCGCCAGCCGGTGGCCCGCGTCAGCGCGCCCACCTGCACCAGCACCTGCCCGGACTCGGCCAGCGGCTCGCCGTCCAGCGGCACGACGGTAACGGAGGCGAAGGCATCGCCGCTCTCGATGGTCACGTCACTGAGCTCGAACCGCCCGCCCGCGTCGTTCAAGAAGCCCGTCACGCCCTGCGCCCGGGGGGCATCCATCGTGAACAGCCCCGGCTCCGGCTGCATCGTCAGCTCGCCGGTGGCGCTACGGACCGTATCGGTGTCGATGTAGGGCGAGAGGTCCATCACTTCCGTCAGGTCCGGGTCGGTGTCGTAGAGGGCCTCGACCCGGCCGACCAGGAACGGCAGGCCGTCGAACTGCCGCGCCTCGGCCTGGATGGCCTCCTCCAGCGTGTGGCGGTTGGGGTCGAAGCTGAAGCCCTCGGAGATGACGGGCTCCTCGCGTGCGAACATCGAGTCGAGGCTGCGGGCCTCTCGGATGACGACCGGGCCCGGCTGGACCAGCCCCAGGCGGTAGATAAGGGCCGCCGCCGGGAAGGTGCCCATGGCGGCCGGGTCGGCGCTGTCCCATTTGTTGAAGGGGTGGCCCTGGCCCTCGTCGGGAATCCACGGCCGGTAGGGCGAGCCGTGCGTCCAGGTGGGGCGGCGCGGGCCGGCCCAGAAGATGCCGTCGATGCCGTTCATCGCCCCATAGGCCGCCAGCAGGATGGGCCCCTCCGGCTTGTAGGGTATCGGCGGCACCCACAGGGTCTCGGTGAGGATGAAGGGATGGCCGGCCACCTGCTTCTTGCCGACCGGCAGCCGCAACGATTGCGTGGCCGAGAGGGCGGCGAAGTGGTCGCCGGGCTCGATCATGTAGCCCGCGTGGTCGCCGACGTGCGTTGCGCCGTAGTAATCGTTGCTGGCGATGGTATCGACGGCGGTGAAGGTCCATCGCTCCGCGTCGTCCATGTACCGCACGTCCGCGGACTTGAAGTTCGAGGCGTCGATGAGGTGCGGGCAGCCCAGGTCCTCGCGGATGAAACGCTTCATGTCGGCGTAGAAGGCCCGCTGCACCTCGGAGAGGAAGCGGAACGTGTCGCGGGCGCGCTGCTCGTTCATATTCCCGCGCCCGTCGTCAGTGAGGAACCAGGGGTGCGGCACGCCCAGCCGTCCGGCGTCGGCGTCGTCGCCCTCGACCGCGTCGCTGTTCCAGGCGTCCAGGGCGGCCTCCAGGGAGCCGTAGCGCTCGACCGCCCAGTCGTGGAACTGCGTTTCCATGATCCTGCGCGGCCCGGCGGCCATGCCGTGGAGGGTGTGGAACAGCAGCGTGTCCTCGTTCTGGATCTGGATGATCGCCAGGGCCGGGTCGTCCCGCAGGGGGATGCCGGTGTAAGGGTTGGTGTCGGTCAGCAGCCGGCGCATCCAGTTGCGGTAGGCCTCCTGGAGGGTGGGGTCGAAAAACATGGCCCCCAGGACGCCCTCGGGCTGGTCCCCGCCGATGCCCTCGATGCCCCACTCGGGCGGGATGTGCTGCACGGGCCACGAATGCCCCCACCAGGGCGAGATGTTGGCGTAGATGCCTTCCTGCTTGTAGAACGCCACCGCCCGCCAGGTCGTGTGCAGGGCGTCCTCGTCCACGTCGGTGATGGCGGCCCCCTCGTGCTTGGGGTTGAGGTTGGAGCCCATGCGCACCATGTTCACGCCCATCCGCGCCAGCCAGCGGGCGGCTGTGGCGGCGTCTTCGTCGCTCAACTGCTCGGCGGTGCCCTGGGGCCCGTGGGCTGCCCAGAATCGGATCGGCTCGCCGTCGCCGCGCACGAACTCGCTGCCGTCCTCACTGCGGCGGATGAAGCCGCTCTGCCCGGCCACATCCTCGTTGAGGTGGCGCAGGTCCACCAAGCTCTCCGCCCACGGATCGGTCGAGGTCGGGAACTCCCAGGAGTTCTCCTCGGTGGGATTGAGGTCCTCCAGGGCGTGCGCCCCGGAAATGGCGAGGCCCATCATCAACAGCACGAGCAAAAATCGACGCATCGAACGCTCCTTCCAATTCGGATTCCCCGGATGGCTGCGGCCACGTCCCACCGCGCCGCCCTCCGGCAGGACGACGCGCGTACCCCACACCTATCCCATCAAAGGGACAGAGTCAAGCTCTTTTCCGGGCGCGCCGCCGGCCGGGGCCTTGACATTCTTGGGCAAAACGGCTATGCTTGCGAATAGAGGCCGCGGGTTGCGCCGGGCGCGCCCGCGACGCGAAGGGCGGTGTCAGGCGCGGACGAGACGAGGAGAAGGGGTTTTTGCGAAACGAATCCATTCTGTCGTAAAGGTCGCGAGCGCAAGGCGAAACGTAAGGAAATGCGTCCCGATAGGATGGATGGTGCTTCAAGTGCAGCCTTTGTGGGGCGCCCTGGCCTTGCCGGCCGGCCCGCCCCTCACCAGTGATACTTGAAGAAGTTGCCCTCTTCCTCGTAGGGGGCGATGAGCCCTTCGATCTCGGCGAGCCGCTCGTCGCTGAAGGGCTCGAACTCGCGGGCGATGCGGACGTTCTGCTCCAGTTCCTCCAGCGTGCTGATGCCGACGATGGCGGTGCTGACCGGGAAGCTGAGCACGTAGCCGAGCGCCTGTTCCATGGACTCGACGCCGTCGGGGCGGAAGACCCGCCCGCGGGCGGTGACCTTCATGGCGATGACGCCCCGGTCGTCCTCGACGGCCGCCGGCAGCAGCTTCTCCTGGAACGGCTCGTAGTGGACGTCGGCCACGTTCAGGGTCATCAGCACGCAGTCGAAGTCATACCGCTCACAGGCTTCCAGCAGGACGTCGGGGTCCTTGTGACTGGTGATGCCGATGTGGCCGACCGCCCCCTGTTCCTTCAGTTCCCGCATGGCGCGCAGGGCGCCGTCGTCGGCCATGACGCGGTCCACGTCGTCTTCGGTGCGGATGTTGTGGAGCTGGTAGAGGTCTACGTGGTCCGTCTTCAGGCGCCTGAGGCTCTGCTCGAACAGCCGCATGGTGCCGTCGTAGGAGCGGTCATGGGTCTTGGTGGCCAGGAAGACTTCGTCCCGGCGCTCCTGCATCACGAGGCCTATGTTCTTCTCGCTTCCGCCGCGTCCGTATGTTGCGGCCGTGTCTATGTAGTTGACGCCGAGGTCGAGGGCGCGGTTGATGATCTCGAGCGCCTCCTCCTGTCGGTCCTCACGCTCGACGGTGGCCTCGCCGCCGAGGCTGAAGATGCTGACCTTGTGGCCGGTGCGCCCCAGCCGGCGCGTGGGCATGGCCTCCTTGTGGTCTTCTTTGGCGTACAGGGCGGACAGCCCGCCCAGCCCCGCCTGCGTGCCCAGCCCCAGGCCGGCCGCCGCCGCCAGGACCGACTTCAGAAGATCCCGTCTGCCGATATCCGGTGCCATGGTCCGCCTCCCTCTTTTGTCCAGAAGCGCCAGGGTACATGGTGCCCGATTACGGGTCGGCCCGCAACCCGCCGGAGACCGCACCGGTGCCGGAGGCGGCCGGCCCCCCCGGCCGGCGGCAGGCGGACAGTAGAACGGCGGGTGGGGCTACGGGCGCCAGAGGGTGCCGTCGGGCAACCGGGCGGTGGTCCAGTCCACGTCGGTCTCATCCGGGGGGTGTTCGGCGGCGGCGTCTTCGTCGAAGCAGATGCCCAGCCCCGGTTTCTCGTTGGGATAGATGACCCCCTGCCGCACCTCGGGTATTCCGGGGAATATCTCGTGCTCGGCCTCGCTGCGGTGTCCCCACTCCTGGATGCCGAAGTTGTGGACCGCCACGTCCAGGTGCACGCCGGCGGCGGCGCCGACCGGGGAGGTGTCCCCGGGGCAGTGCCAGGCCGTGCGCACGCCGAACGCCTCGCACAGGTGCGCCAGCTTCAGCGCGGGGGTGATGCCGCCGATCTGGGAGAGGTGCACGCGGATGAAGTCTATGAGCCGCCCGGAGACCAGGGGCACTATCTCGCGCGGGTTGTTGAACAGCTCGCCCATGGCCAGGGGGGTGGCGCACTGGCGGCGGACCATCTCGAACCAGTCGCTGTCCTCCGGCGCCAGCAGGTCTTCCAGGAAGAACAGGCGGTAGCGTTCCAGCCGCCTGGCCAGGTTCAGCGCGTCTACGGGCGCCAGGCGCTCGTGCACGTCGTAGAGCAGCTCGACCTGTTCCCCCAGTTCGGCGCGCAGGTATTCGAACATCTCCGGCACGCGCAGCAGTTTCTCCCCGGGGTTGAAGTAGGCGCCCTCGTGCGCGCCTTCGGGTTTGCTCATCGAGCGTGCGTCCAGCCCCACGTAGCCTCCGAGCTGACAGCGCACGTGGCCGAAGCCCTGCTCGATAAGCGCCCTGGCCCGGTCGGCCACTTCCTCCGGGGTGCGCCCGTCGGCGTGGGCGTAGGCGGTGGCGCCGGGCCGGCTGCGCCCGCCCCAGAGCTGGTAGCACGGCATGTCCGCCAGCTTGCCCTTGATGTCCCAGAGGGCCATGTCAATGCCGCTGACGGCGTTGTTCAGCACGGGGCCGTTGCGCCAGTATCCGCTGACCATCATGCCCTGCCACAGGTCCTCGATGTCGCGGGGGTCGCGGCCCGTCACGTAGGGGGCCAGGTGGCGCTCGACGGCCGCCTGCACGGCGAAGATGCGCTGCGTGTAGGTGGCGCAGCCAAGCCCGTAGAGGCCCGGCTCGTTGGTGAGGACCTTCACGACGGCCAGGCGGCAGTAGGGACTGCGCGGCTGGGTCAGGAACACCTGCACGTCGCGTATCTTCAGCTTGCCCATCGTCTCACGCTCCCTCCGAGCACGGGCCTCCGCTTCCGGCAGCATCGTAGCGCCCCCCGTCCCGGGGCGCAACGTCCCCCGGCCGGGCCACGTTTCGGTTGCAACAGGGACGCCGGTGCGGTGTCATGTTCGGGTGCCGGATTGCACACCCAGGAGGGAGACCGATGGAAGAGGAGCTTGATCTGACAGTTGTGACCGGATTGATCGAGGAGAGCGGACCGGAGGACTTCAAGTTAGTGGACCCCGCCGACGTCGTCACCGCCGAGTGGGTGCGCATGAAGTGTCAGTACGGCTGCGGCGGCTACGGCCGCTGCCTGACCTGCCCGCCGCACTCGCCCACGCCGCAGCAGACGCGCCGGATGCTGGACGAGTACCGGAGCGCCTGCCTGCTATGGTGGGGCGCCGAGCACGCCGGCCGGGAAAAGCTGGCCGACATCGAGCGCCGCACCTTCCTGGCCGGCTACCACCGCGCATTCATGATGGCCGACGGGCCGTGCCGCCTCTGTTCCCCCTGCCCGCTCGAACTTCCCTGCCGCCACCCCAACAAGGCGCGGCCCTCGATGGAGGCGTGCGGCATAGACGTCTACGAGACGGCCCACCGCGCCGGGTTCCCGCTCCGCGTAGTCCGCACCCGCGACGATGTGCCCAACTACTACAGCCTGCTCCTCGTCGAGTGACGAACGGCGTGACGGGCGTCCGCCGGCGAACTTGACGCCACAGGTCCGGCAGCGCTATCATCAGGATAGACGGGGAGTTGCGCCCGTGGCGGGCGCGTGCCCCGT
>PUMJ01000089.1 GCA_003551305.1 Candidatus Brocadiaceae bacterium | reverse complement strand
TATCTTCCGCCGCACCATCGCCATCGGCCGCGTGCCGCAGGAGCTGAACGACTACGTGGTGCGTAAGATCGGCCTGGCGGCGGCCCAGTTCCTGAGGGCGCAGAACCCCGGCGGCGCGCGGCTGGCCGTCGCCTGCGACGTGCGGGAGAACTCCCGCAGCTTCAGCCGGGCCTTCTGCGAAGGGGTCAACCGCGGCGGCATGGACACCGTCAGCATCGGCACCGCCCCGCCGGAGATGCTGGCGTTCCTGCTCGGCACCGACGGCTACATGGGCGCCGCCTACATCGGCGGCGGCAACTACGCCGACACCGTCAACGGCGTGCGCATCTGGCGCGGCGACGGCCGCATAGTCGGCTTCGGCACGGGGCTGGACAAGGTCGGCCTCATCGCGCGGCGTATGCGCCTGGGCTGCAGCCGCCTGCCCGGCGAGATGGACTCGGTGGACCCGACGGCCGATTACGCCGCCTACATGACGAAATTCGTCCGCGACCTCGGCTCTTTCCGCGTGCTGGCGGACGCCTGCCACGGGGTGGGCGGGCGCGTGCTGCGCAACCTGTTGGGCGGCCTGCCGGTCAGCCTCGTGGCCACCAGCTTCGAGGAGGACGGCCGCAGCCCCTGGCTGGGCAGCAGGTTCCCGGCGGACGCGATGCGCCAGGCCGTCAGCGCCGCCGTGCGGAAGGCGGAGGTGGACTTCGGCGCCGCCTTCGACTTCGACGCCGAGCGGGTCGTGTTCTTCGACGAAAAGGGCGAGATGCTGCGCCACGACGTCGCGGCCGGGCTGATAGCGACGGAGGTGCTGCGGCGCAACCCCGGCGGCTCCATCACGTTCGACATCCGCTCGACCGCCATGCTGCGGCTGCGCATCAAGGAGGCCGGCGGCCAGCCCGTCAGCGCCCCCACGGGGCGCATGGACTTCGCCCAGCACTTCCGCCGCAACGACGCCCTCTACGGTGCCGACGGCAGCGGGCTGCACTACTTCCGCGACTTCTTCCGGTTCCCCTCCCCGTTCCTGGCTCTGCTGATGTTCTGCTCGCACGTCTCGCGCGAGGGGCGGCCGGTCTCGGAGCTGTGCGCGGAGCTGAACCAGCTTTCCCGCAGCGGCGAGGTGACCATCGCTCTGCCCTCGCCGGAGGTGGCCCAGACGGTGCTGACGCGCGTGCGCGACGAGTTCCAGAACGCCGAGCGCGAGCTGATAGACGGCCTCACCGTGCGCACGCAGGACTGGTGGTTCAACCTGCGCCAGCCCGGCAAGCGGCCCGAGCTGCGCCTCAACGTCGAGGGCCGCAGCAGCCGGGACGTGCGCCGGGGCCGCCAGACCATCGAACGACACGTCCAGCAGGCCCTCGAGCACGTGAGCGCCTGAGATAGCCCCTAGCCCCATTGTCGCTTCCCGATGAACCGGCCTTCCGACAAAGTCTGCATAGTCACCTTCGGCTGCCAGATGAACAAGCTGGACAGCGACCTGCTGCGCGGGGAACTGGCACGCGCCGGCTTCTCCTGCGCCGAGCGGCCCGAAGAAGCCGACGTCGTCCTTTACAACACCTGCAGCGTGCGCGACCACGCCGAACACCGGGTGCTGAGCCACCTGGGCGCCTACCGCCGGAGGGCGGAGTCGGAGCCCGACTTCGTGCTGGGTGTCATCGGCTGCATGGCCCAGCGGATGGCGGACCAGCTCCTGGCGCGCTTCCCCTTCGTGGACGTGGTCTGCGGCACGCGGGCCTTCCTGCGCGTGCCGGCCTACATCCGCCGGGCGCAGCAGGGCGGCGGCCCCATAGTGGACGTGGGCGAGGAGTCCCCCGGCGGGCGGTTCGAGTTCGACCGGGCCGCCCGCATGCGCCAGGAGGACCACAGCGCCTACGTGAGCGTGATGCGGGGCTGCGACAACTTCTGCGCCTACTGCATCGTGCCGTTCGTGCGCGGGCGGGAGAGCAGCCGGCCCCCGCAGGAAGTGGTCCGGGAGGTGCGGCGGCTGGCCGACGACGGCGTCAGGGAGGTCACCCTGCTGGGACAGAACGTCAACAGCTACGGGGGCGGCCTGGAACCGCCGGTCGGCCTGGCCGACCTGCTTGAGCGGGTCAACGGCGTGGACGGCATCGAGCGCGTCCGCTTCGTCACCAGCCATCCGCGGGACATGACTGACGGTATCCTGCGTGCGATGGCCGGGCTGGAGAAAGTCTGCGAGCACCTGCACGTGCCCGCCCAGAGCGGCTCGGACGTCGTGCTGGGCAGGATGCGACGGGACTATACCGCAGCGCAGTACAGGGACATGGTGGCCCGGGCGCGGGAGCTGGTGCCCGGCCTCATGCTGGCCGGGGATTTCATCGTCGGCTTTCCCGGTGAGACCGAGCGGGACTTCCGCCTCACTCTCCGGCTCCTGCGCGAGGTGCGTTACCAGCAGAGCTTCATCTTCAAGTACTCCCCCCGCCCCGGCACGGCGGCGGCCCGCTGGGAGGACGACGTGCCGGACCGGATCAAGCGGGAGCGCAACCAGGCCCTGCTGGTCGCGCAGGAGGAGGTTGACACCGAGCGGCGCGCCGGCATGGTCGGCCGGCGCGTGGAAGTGCTGGTGGACGGGCTGAGCAAAGCCGACGAGCGCCACCTGAGCGGCCGCACGAGGGGCAACGACATCGTCGTGTTCGACCCGCCGCAGGGGGCGAGACCCGAAAACCTGACCGGCCGGCTGGTCACGGTCGAACTCACGGACTCGACCCCGCTGACCCTCTTCGGCCGCCTGTCCGGCCGGGGGTAGCGCCTGCTGGCCGCACCAGCGGGCCGCGCGTCCTCCACAAGAGCTTTCGCTACGGTGAATGAGTGCTCTCGGCTTACTTAGGTTGCGCTTACACATCATCAAGAACAGAACGATGAGGCCCAACGCGTTCTTCTCGCAGCATCGTATTTTCGTTCCCATGTCCGAGCCGCTGTAGCAGACGAAGACGGGAGGATGCCCATGACGATTGCTGAGGGCGTTGTTTACTTTTGCCTGCGGGGGCTGTTGTCAGTGGCGCTCGCAGCGTGCGCATGGCTCTGCTACAGGCGGACAGGGGCGCGGCTTCTTGCTCCTCGGAGCCGTGCTGATACTTTGGCCGTGGTTTGACGCGGGCGCGACCGCTCTCATGCGGCATTTCGTGCGGCAGGTCATGGTAGGGCAGAGGCCCTGGCTTTTCCCCTTCTCACTGATGGTTCGGGGAGACAAAGGCGTCTCAGGCGCGCAGATGACCATGGGTGAGTTCGTCACCGAGTTCCGCATGGCAAAGGAGTTCCTGCATGTTCTCCTCCTGGCCGTAGCGATGGCCCTCATAGCACGTAGCCAGAAACCGAAGAATCGCCATCCTTCGTGTTCTGCGAGCCCTTCGTGGTAGAGGCCGTTTGTCGTTCTTCCCTTCCTCGCCGTTCCCCGGTGCCCTCCGCGGCCTCTGCGGTTCAAGCCTTTTTCCGACATAGGCTTACGATAAAATGGATTCGTTTCGCAAAACCGCCGTTTCACACCGCGCCCCCCGCGCCTCACGTGCCTCGCCCGCCACACATGCTCCGCCGCTGCGCAGGAAGACTATACACAAGGTTACCCGTTACCGGCCCGGATGTCAAGCCCCCGCCGTTGCCGTTCTTCCTTTCCCCGCCGTTCCTCTGCCCCTCTGCGGTTTCTGTAGTTGCCGTCGCGTCCGAGGGCGAGGACGAGGACGAGAAGGAGGACGAGGACGATTACCGCTCAACCGCCGTTTGTGGCCGCCTCAGTGGTCCGCGCCGTTGCCGTTGCTGGTCTCCTTTGCCTCTTGCCGTTGTGCTTCTCTTTGCTGTTCTTCGGGTCCTTCGTGAGCTTCGTGGTAGAAGCCGTTTGTCGTTGTGGTTTGCTGAGTCGGCCCTGCCGGCCCGCCCCACGAGCGCTGCGAAGCAGCGCCACCCCGTTGGGGCGCCAGGACGTTCGCTGTTACGCTCGGTGGGGGCGCCATAGTTTTCCGGCTGCAACGGAGCGCCGGCCCGCTGGAGTGCGGCGCCTCGGCGCCGCCTTCAACCGGCGGTTCGATCAGGTTGCGGTGCAGCACGGCGTGGAGGCGGTTTTTCACCCGGGTGATCTGCCGGCTCGGCTGTTTCCAATGATGGAACGCTGCGCAGGCTGACCGCGGCTCGTGATGCGTCCGGGGCGCGGCACCCGTGAGAAGACCCGAAGGGCGCAGTCCGGACCCGGCCACCCCGGATACTGCGGCGCCGCCGGGCGAGCGTTGCGGGGGGCAGGGGAGCGCTGCCGAGTTTTCGGCGAGCGGGGTTGACACGACGCTGGCAGTGCGTACAATTAATATTGGTGGACGATTCAGGGGCTGGTGGTGTGAGCCGACGGAGTGCGGCGAAGGCGCCTTTGACCCCCCTGCAGTACCGATCAAGAGCGTTGAGCAGACGGAGTGTGCCCATGTTGCTGTCCATAGCCGGATTCGCGACGCTTGCGCTTTTCGCCCTGGTTCTTTTCTCTCTGGCTTTCTTCGAAGCAGTTTCGGCTGGTTTTGGGATCACCGCTGTCGTGTTGCTGGGTGTCCTGCTTGCCCTGCTGTATCAGACCGTCAGGGAGGGCGTCAGCCTGAGGGAGCGCATCCTGGCCGGTATCGAAGCCAGGGGGCGGGAAGACCTCTACGACTTTCTGGCCCTGGTGGTGGGCAGTTTCGCGACCTTCGTGCTCAGCGTTACACTGGGCCTGGGCCCCGTGGTCGCTGCGGGGGTCATCGGCATTGCGGCCACCCTGTTCGCCCCGAAGTGGGACGTGCCGGCCTACTGCGGCGCGTTTGTCGGCATGGCCTGTCACACCGTCTTCGGCTACCCTTTGCTGACGGCGGCCACGTTGGTGGCCGGTGTTGTCTACGTGGCCTCGCGCGACGGGTTTGGCGGGTTCGGCGGCAAGTTGGGGACCATCGCGTTCAGCGGCTGCGTGCTGGGCGCGCTCCTGCGGGGCGGGGGCTTCACCAGCGCGGCTGTCCCCGATTGGGGGGCCGGGCGGCTTCTGATCCTGTACTCGGTGCTGGGCGCCGTCATAACCTACGTTATATCCGTGCGGTTGGGACACAGCGCGGTGATCAGCTCCGGTTTCGTCGGGGTCGTGGCGGGGCTCGTCCTGCCGGTCATCCACCCGGAGCTGGGTGTCAGCCTGGGCGTGGTGGCCATCTGTGCTTCCTTTGCCGGCATGTCCGCCGCCGAACGCATGCCCAACGAGGGCTACATGGTGGCGGCCGGAGTGCTCTGCGCGCTGGTGTTCATGTACACCTCGCCCTACCTGGGTGGCGCAGGCGGCAAGCTGGGGACCATCGCCTTTGGCTCGGTCATCGCCCTGCGCGGCATGCGAGACCTGGCTGACGTCACCGTCAGGACCGCCAGGACCATCGCCCTGCGGCGCAAGAGGACCTACGTGGTCGAGGAATCGTGAACCCGCCGGGCCGGGCTGCGTTCCCGCGCAGCCGCCTCCTTCGTCTGGTAACCCGTAAGGGGGCATTCCGCCTGCCGAAGTCCCTTTCCCGGCTAACGCAGAGGAGCGGCTGATGATCGAGTACCAGGAGGCTCGTGACCTGGCGCTGGCAGAGGTGCGGCCGGCCCGCGGCGAAAGCCTGGAGACCTCCGCCGCCTGCGGCCGCGTGCTGGCGCGGGACGTGACGGCGCTCATCGCGAGCCCCCCTTTCAACAAGGCCGCCATGGACGGCTACGCGGTGCGCAGCGAGGACGTTGCCGAGTTGCCGGCCGAACTCGAAGTCGTTGGCGAGGTGTTCGCCGGCCACGCCCCAGAGTTTCAGGTCGGCCCCGGCCAGGCCGCCGTCATCACCACCGGCGCTCCCGTGCCGGCGAAGGCGGACATGGTGGTGATGGTCGAGCATACCGAACAGGTGCGCGAGGCAACCGTCAGGGTCCACAGGCTCTCGGGCGGCAACATCTGCCCCGAGGGGGAGGACATCCGCCCGGGCGACGTCGTGTTGCGTGCAGGCCAGGTGCTGACCCCGCTGCGCGTGGGCGTGGCGGCCTCGGCAGGGCACGACGTGCTGGAGGCGCACCGCCGCCCCGCAGGCGCGCTCCTGTGCACGGGCAGCGAGGTGGTGGAACCCGGCGCCGTGCCCGGGCCGGGACGGATATTCAACTCAAACGGTCCCATGCTCTCGGCTCTCATGCGGCCGCTGTGCGGGGATTTCGACTACCTGGGCATCGGCGCGGACCGGCGGGAGGGACTCATCGAGCAGGTCCGGCGCGGGCTGCGTGCGGACGTCCTGGTTATCACGGGCGGCGTCTCGATGGGGCAATACGATCTCGTGCCGGAGGCGCTGGAGGCGGCCGGGGTCAGGCAGGTCTTTCACCGCGTGGCGGTCAAGCCCGGCAAGCCCACCTACTTCGGCACGGCGGACGGGACCCTGGTGTTCGGCATGCCGGGCAATCCGCAGTCCTGCTTCGTGATATTCAAGCTGTTCGTCGAGCCGGCCATCGCCGCCGCAAGCGGCCATACGGAACTGCCGCCGCGCCTGGAGACGGGCATCATGGAGGAGAGTTTCCGGAACAAGCCCGGCCGGATGAACGTCATGCCATGCCACGTCCGGCGAGGTGAGGGCGCCCCGCGCCTCAGCCGGTGCGACTATCACGGCAGCGCGGACATCGTCGGCCCCGCGGAGGCCGACGCCTACTTCATCGTCCCCCGCGGCCGCGAGCGAGTTGAGAAGGGCGAGGCGCTGCGTTTCTTCGCCATATAAGCGCCACAACAACGGCGGGATACGCTGCAGGACGAACGCCGGGTGGCTGCAACCGATGTGCGCGCAATGGCCTGGAGGCATAGGGCAGGAGCCAGGCGGGCGCCCGAAGATGACATCTGGCGCCCCTTCAAGGCGCAGGTTTCAGGGGGCGTTCGGGGCCGGCCGGCTGCGCCCGGGCCCCCTGTCCTCCATTGGCCGGCGGCGCAGCCTGTCGCTATAATGCGCCGCCTTGCTACCGCTGCTTCCCGCGCAGGTGTTTCCGATGCCGCTTCTGCCCGCGATGCTGATACTGATTTCGTGTTTCACCCACGCCGCGTGGAACCTGATGGCCCGCCACAGGCGCGAGGAGGTTGCGTTCTTCCGCCGGATGCTGCTTCTGATCGTGCCGATGTCCCTGGCGCTCGTCGGCGCCGTGCTCCTGTGGGTGCCGTACAGCTTCCCGGCCCGCACCTGGGCGTATATGGTGCCGTCGGGCTTCGTGGCGGGGGCATATTT
>PUMJ01000065.1 GCA_003551305.1 Candidatus Brocadiaceae bacterium | reverse complement strand
GGGTCTTGCGGCATCCGCCCGAGGCGGGGCCGTCACCACGGCGGTGTCTTCCGCCGCATCCTGTCCGCATCCGCCCAGGCACGCCACCGAAAGCGCGCCCACAGCCACCAGCACAACACCGACCAGACTGAGCCTGCTCATGTCAATCTTCCCCATACCTGCGGTCTTGAACTCAACATCACCTGCCTGCTTCCCAACGTTATACCGTCCCGCGCACGAAGTCAAACGTCACGGCTTATGGCCCGGCCGGCTGCCGTCGGGGGGCTTCTTCCTTTGGCCCCAAAACTCCAGAGGCCTTCCCAATAAGACGGATGGCCTTGTGGGAAGAAGCGGGGAAAAGACCGGGATCATTCGAGGTCCGGCTGCAGAGCCGAGCTGGCCCTTGTCGTGACACCACATTGACCCGTCGGACACCCCCGGGGGGCCCGGCGCTGCTTCGGCCGAAGCGGGCTGGATGCCGGCGCTACAGCCGCCGCACGGCCATGGCCGTCTGCCTCGATCCCTTTGACATAAAATGCCATATCGCCTATACTTATGTATCACCCGTGTCGGTGCGAAGCTCTTTGACAAGCTGTGGCGCCTCCGCGCCGGAGGCCGGAGCACGTTCGGGGCCGGGGACAGGGGCTGCCGGCGCAAACAGGCTTTTCTGCGAAACGAACCCATTTGCTCCCTGACCTGCTGACGCGCCCGCACAATCGTCATCGTCCCCGGCCGCGCACTCGCCGTGCTCGCGGCGTCGTTGTGGCCGATCCGTCCTGCTCGCGCTCACGGGGCCGGGCTTACGCCGGAGACGCACCGACGATGCGGGTTCCCGCCGTTCCCTGCGGGGCGGGGCTTAGTATGTTACACTGCCTCGCTACGTTGAGTTCCTGACAACCGAGGCAAGGAGTGTGCAGCATGAAAGTGATGTTCATCGGCGCCCATCCCGACGACGGAGAGAGCCGGATGGCCGGGCTGGCGGCCCGCTACATCGAGCGCGGCGGCGAGGCCGTGCTCGTGTCGGTATCCAACGGCAATGCCGGCCACCACCAGTTGCAGCCTGATGAGCTGGCCCGCCGGCGCAAAGAAGAGGCCCGTCGGGCCGCGGAGGTGATAGGCGGCGAGTACATTGTGCTCGACCACGACGACGCCCGCCTGACCCCGAGTGTCGAGGTACGGGAAGAGCTGATCGGGCTGATCCGCGAGTTCCGCCCGGACCTGCTGCTGGGACTGCGGCCGGTGGACTACCACGCCGACCACCGCGCGGCCGGCACCCTGGTCATGGATGCCTCCTACCTGCTGACCGTCCCGCTGGTGCGCCCGGACGTCCCGATCATGGAACGTATGCCGGTCATCTGCTACGTCTATGACCGCTTCCAGAAGCCCCTGCCCTTCCAACCCGACGTGGCAGTGGCCGTGGACGAGTACTTCGAGCAGAAGGCCCGCATGCTGGCCTGCCACGAGAGCCAGGTCTACGAGTGGATTCCCTTCAACGGCGGGATGCTGGACCAGGTGCCCGAGGACGAGGACAAACGGTGGGAGTGGTTCCGGGAGCGCTGTCGCCAGCGCTTCTCGCGGGCGGCGGACCTGTTCCGCGACAAGCTGCTGGAACGTTACGGCCCTGAGCGCGGCCGCGAGGTGCAGTACGCGGAAGCCTTCGAGGTCTGTGAATACGGCCGGCAGCCGGGGCCGCCGGAGCTCGAGGAGCTATTCCCCGCCTGAGCTGATGGCCACCGAGCCCCGATGGTTGGGCGCCACCTGCGGGACCATTAACTCGTACCCCGCCCCCTGCATGGCGTCGTGCAGACGGGCCAGCATGGCCTCATCCTCGAAGGTGCCCACCACCGCCCCGCCGGAGCCGCAGAACTTGGACGAGGCGCCGACAGAACGGGCCGCCTCCACCATCCGCACGTCATCGCTGCGGACCGGATAGATGCGGCGGCGCAGGTCGAAGTTGCGGTTGATGACGCGGGCCAGCTCCACTCTGTCGCCCGCCTTCAGCAGGGCGCGCGCCACCTCCGCCAGGGAGGCGATCTCCGACATCGTCCGGACCACCTCGGTGTCGCCCATGTCGTAGAGCTCCCGCACGCGGATGTGGGCGGTCGAACTCTCCTTGCTCAGGTCCTTGCGGTAGGCCATGTACACGGGCGGCAGTTGGTCGGCGTCCAGGCGCTGGTAGCGCCCGTAGCCGTGCTGCTGCATGTGCTGCTTGTCGAAGTCCATGTATACCAGCCCCCCGTAGGCCTGCACGACACGGTCCTGCAGGCCGGCGGTCAGGCCGAGTTCTTCCGTCTCGGCAGCCAGCACGACGTTGGGCAGCAGGTGGTCGGGGATCGGCACCTCGAAGAATTCCATCAGCGCCCGCATAGCGGCGGTGATAATGGCGCTGGAGCCGCCCAGCCCCACCTGGCGCGGGATGTTGGTGTCGTAGAGGATCGTGAAGTTGCGCCGGGGCAGCTCAATGCCCGTCTTCGCGCAGTGCTCGGCGAACTTCTTGACCGCGGCTTTCAGCAACCGGATGCCCCCGTAGTAGCCGTTGCGATCCACGTTCTCCAGCATCTCCCTGATGCTGGAGAAGACCGCGTTGTCCTGGGGCGCCGGCCGCAGTTCGAGCTCCGGGCTCTCGTAAAGCGTCGCTTCGGCGAAGAAGTCCCCTATGGTGAACGCAATGGTCTTGCCGTGGTAGCCGTCGGAGGGGTTCCCCACGAACCCCAGCCGCGCGTACGCCCTGGTCCTGACAATCATCCGTTTTGTCCTCTGTTCATCCTTCCTGAAGTCGGATGCCATATTATGCACGTTGGAGGCCTCTGGTTCAACCCCTTTCTCAGGGTGGCATTACGCCATGACTGGAGCAAACCCGATGCCGAGCCGGTCACCCCTCCAGGCACGCCTGCAGGGCCGGGTCGCCGGCGGCCGACGCGTGCATCAGGGCGAAGTCGTAGCGCACCGGGTCGTCCGGCCGCAGCCGGCGGAACCCCTCCGTCACCTCGAGGGCGGCTCTCAGGTCCCGGCTGCGGCGCTCCGTGAAGCCCAGCCGATGCGAGACGTCCCACATGTGCGTGTCGAGCGGCACGACCAGGCGCGCGGGCGAAACACCCTCCCAGGCCCCCGGGTCCACCCGGTCGCTGCGCACCATCCAACGCAGGAAGAGGTGCCACCGCTTGCACGCGCTGCCTTTGGCCGGGTCGGCCACCAGATGGTCCAGCCCGCCCCCCGCTTCCTCCAGTTCGTGGGCCATTCCGGTCAGGCCCGGCAGCACCGTGGCTTCCACCGGGTCGTCGTGCGTGCGGAAACAGCCTTCCAGCGATCCGTGGCGCCTCAGCAACTGCTGAACGCCGCGCAGGAGCCGCCCAAACTGGGCTGCGTCCACGAACCGGTGAGAGAAGCCCCGCGCCGCCGCCGCCAGCGCAGCCGGCTCCGCCCGCCGGAGCATCTGCCGGGGCGACTCCCCCAGGCGCGCCAGCGCGTCGGCCACCGAGCCCATGATCTGCGGCAGGCTCCCGTAGGCCAGAAGCGCCGCCACCAGCGCCGCGATCTCCGCATCGCCGGCGCGGCCATACTCGTGGGCAAACCGCACGGGGTCGCGCCGGGCGCACGAGAGCCTGTTGTACCTCGCGTAAAGCGCTTCCAGACGTTCCCTCAGCTTCCCCTCGCCGCCTGCCCCACGCACGCTCCCGCGTCCGATCTCCTGCCGCGCCACGTCAGATCCCCTGCCCCAGATGGTCCAGCACTATCTTGATGCCGATACCCACCAGCACGAGCCCCCCGACGAACTCGGCGGCGTGCCCCAGGCGGGGGCTGACGCGATCGCCCAGTTGTATGCCCACCGCGCAGAGCACGCCCGTGACGAGGCCTATCCAGAGCGCCGCCCACAGCACGGGCACGTGCAGGATTCCGAGGCTCAGGCCGACCGCGAGCGCGTCCGAACTGGTGACGATGGAGAGCACCAGCAGGCGCAGCCCCCGGCTCGGCTCTCTGAGGCGCCCCGTCTCAAAGCCCAGGACGCTGTCGGCCATCATCTTGCCGCCCACCGCCGCCAGCAGAGCAAAGGCAACCCAGTGACTCCAACCCGCGATGAAAGCCCGCAGCGTATGCCCCGCCAGCCACCCCACGATGGGCATGGCCGCCTGGAACCCGCCGAAGTAGAGGGCGATGCGCAGCGTGTGACGTGGTGTGATGCGCCGCAGAACGATCCCCTCGGCCACGGACACCACGAACGCGTCCATGGCCAGCCCGACAGCTATGAGCAATATCGCGGTAAACGTCATGGCATCTCGGTCCTGGCAGACGGTTGCGCCGGCACCGGCGAAGGAACGCTATCTTATCCGATGCTCGCCGGGCGGTCCATTTCAACAAGAAGGATTAAGCGAACCTTTCCCACGGAAGCACTCCGCCCACAGCAGTGCCGTCCGTGACTTTTCCTTGTAGGTCCGTGTTCACGAGGGCCAGGATGATTGGCCGGCGGCTGGCCCGCTGTTGACCGCACGGTCCAAATGGGCCAGAATGCCCCGCTGGCGCGTTCGGGTTCCCCTGACTCCAGTGCCGACCGTTGCTTTCATGACCGAGTTGCCTGAAACAACCCGACGGAAGATGGAGAGCGGGGTGGTCTGGGTGCCCAGTCCGCTGGCGCTTGACATGGACAAGCGCTTTCTGGAGGACTGGCAGCGGCTGCTGACCCTCTACTACATCCGCAGCGGCGCCCGCGCCGTCATCCCCGCCGCCCATACGGGCGAGTTCGCGGGCGGCGACCCGGGCCTCTACGAGCGCTGGCTGGCGCTGGTCGCCCAGATGGTCAGACGGCACGGGGATGCTATGTTCCTCATGGCGGCCGTCGGCGGACCCAACGCCCGGGGGCAGGCCGAAATCGCGGCCCGTCACGGCTACGACCTCGTCATGGTCGCCCCCACTGCCTTCGGGGACGCCGACGAGACCGGCGCCGTGCAGGTCTTCCGGGACGTTGCCTCCATCATCCCCGCTTTTGCCTTCGAACTGCAGCGCGCCATTCCCGGCAGCCGCGAGTTCAGCATGTCCCTGTGGGACCGCATCTTCGAGGTCGCCGTGGGGGCCAAGGGCGCCTCGTTCGACACCTATCGCGCCCAGCGCATGCTCGAGGCCGCTGCACGCAGCCCCCGCCGCGACCGGCTCATCCTCGCCACTGGCAATGACGACCGGATCGTCGCCGACCTGGGCGGGCGCTTCCCCTTCGACGTCAAGGGGGAGCAAGTGACGATGAGCTACGCCGCCGGCCTGCTGGGCCACTTCGCCACGGACACCCGGGCCGCCGTTCGCTGGGCCGGCGCGGTGGTGGACGCACGCGAGGGAGACGAAAGCCGCCTGCCGGCCCCCCTGTGCGAACTGGCTCACTGCGTCAACATGAGTAACGGTGCCCTGTTCGACGCGCTGGGCGACTTCGAGAACTCCGTCTGGGGCGTCAAGCGACGGCTCACCCAACTCGGCCTGCTGGCGGGCCCCTGGTGCCTGCACGAGAGCGGCCGCCCCGGTCAGGCCGAGGCCATCGAGGCCGCCTATGAAGCGCACCCTTTCCTGAGCGACCGGGAGTTCGTGCGGGAAAACCTGAGCGACTGGAAGCGGGAGGTCGGCCTGTGAGGCCGCCACGCAACGACATGCGTATGCGAGACATCGAGACGGAAGAGCAGTTATGGGACTTCATGACGACCCCGACGGAGGGGCTCGTTGAGTTCGCGAGCCGGCTGGAGGGTGACGTCATCATCCTCGGCGCCGCCGGCAAGATGGGCATCGAACTGGCCGCGACGCTGATGCGCGCCGACCGGCAGGCCGGCGTGAACCGCCTCGTCCACGCGGTCAGCCGCTTCTCCGACCCCTCAGGAGAGGGCCGGCAGACGTTGGAGGAACTCGGAGCGCACATCCATGCCGGCGACCTCACGGAGCGGGAATTCCTGGACTCCCTGCCGGACGTCCCGAACGCCCTCTTCATGGCCGGCGTGAAGTTCGGCAGTTCCCGCGACTGGCGCCTCACCTTCCACCTCAACGGCATCATGCCCTACCTGGTGGGCGAGCGCTTCGCCAATGCGCGCATCGTGGCCTACTCGTCAGGCAACCCCTATCCCCACACGCCGGTGGATGGCGCCGGCTGCGCGGAGAACGACGCGCTCGTGCCCCGCGGGGTTTACGGGTGGAGCATCGTGGCTCGCGAGAGCGCCTTTGCCACCACGGCCCTGCGTTCGCAGAACCAGCGCATCTGCCTGTTCCGCCTCATGTATGCCCAGCACCTCGGCTACGGTGTCCTGGTGGACCTGGCCCGCATGGTGCAGGACGAGGATCCGGTCTCGCTGCGCATGCCGGCCATCAACCTCGTCTCACAGCGCGACGCCATTGATGTCTCCCTCCGCGCGCTCGGCCAGTGCCGGAACCCGCCCCTCGTACTGAACTGCGCCGGTCCCGTGGTGCGCGTGCGCCGCATCGTCGAGCAGATGGCCGGGGCGATGGGTAAGGAGCCTCGCTTCGCCGACGAGGAGGCCGACGAGGCCCTCCTGGCCGACGACTCGCGCGCCCGTGAGATGTTCGGCGCGTATCGCGACGAGCCGGACGAGATGATCGAGGCGGCGGCCCGGTGGGTGATGCGCCGCGGCGAGTATTGGGACCGGCCCACCCTCTTCGGCAAAGTCAACCACACGTACTGACCGGGTACAAGAACCTGCAAAGCCCACTGAAATGGGTGCCGCAGGCGCGAAGCAGGTTTGCGTTGGAACCACATTGCGACGGCCGGCATGGCCGGTGCGCCGCAGATCCGGAGGCCACGAAAGGAGTCGCAAGTGCCGCGCAAGATATGGGTTGCGACCGTGTGTATGCACGGTTACATCGGCCGCACGGTGGAGAGCAACCGCGAGCGGGTTCTGCATCACCTTGAAGAAGCGTGCGCCCTCCGGCCGGATGTGGTCTGCCTGCCGGAGACGTTTGCAACCGTAGGATGCGGAGGGTCCCTGGCCGAAAAGGCTGAGCCCGTCCCCGGGCCGACCGTTGATGCCTGCGCCCGGCGGGCAAGGCAGCACGGCACGAACATCGTCTGCCCCGTCCTGACGGCGCGCGAGGGACGCTTCTACAACTCCGCTGTCATCATTGATCGCGCCGGTGACGTGGCGGGCATCTACGACAAGGTGCATCCGGTCACGAGCCGTCACGACTTCACCGAGGTGGAAAACGGCGCAACACCCGGGGAAAGGGCCGACGTCTTTGAGCTCGACTTCGGACGGGTGGGCGTGCAGATATGCTTCGACATGGGCTTCCCGGAGACGTGGGCCGGACTGGCCGCCGCAGGGGCGGAGGTCGTGTTCTACCCCTCGGCGGTTGACGGGGGTTTCTGCCTGCAGTCTTACGCGTTCCTGCACGAGTATTACGTGGTCTCGTCCGTGCGCTCGCAGCATGCGCGTATCATCAACCCCATGGGCAGGATACTGGCCGAGACGAGCAAGCACCAGCGCGTCGTGGCGCGGCAAGTAGACCTGGACTACATGCTCTGCCACTTCGACTTCCATTCGAGAATGCCCGAACACCTGCAGCGCAAGTATGGCCGCGGCATCGGCGTGCGCGCCTATGCCGAGGACGGGCGCTTCATGGTCTGGTCGAACAAGGAGCATTTGCCGCTGGACGCTCTGGCAGCGCGGGAGGGACTCGAGGCCGTGCAGGACTATTATGACCGTCACCGCGCCGTGTACCCGGCCTTGCGCGATGGTCGGGCCCCGCAGCCGCAGAGTCCTCCGTACCAGAACCGCCCCCAGTGGGCATGAGCGTTGAGGACGCCGCTCCCTGATCGCGCGAACTCATGGATGCGCCGTGTCCTGTTGACTGGCCCCGCCGGGTCGGTAAAATATACATGGGTTGAGAGAGAGCAGGAGGGCCCCTGACGATGGCACAGGCGGAACTGAAGTGTCCGAGTTGTGGCCGCGCGGTGCAACTGGGCGACATCGAGTGCGCTCACTGCGGTGTGAACTTGAAGAGTGGGGAGAGCTTCGAGGCTCGCGTCAAGCGCGCCCGAGGCAAAGCCAAACACCCCGAAAAGGTGACCGGAGGCCTTTATCTGGGGCTGGCGGGCGTTTTCGTCCTGATGTCCCTGGCCGGCTACTTCTACCAGAGGCGCATTGAAAACGTCGTGGAGCAGCGGCCGGACATGTTTGTCGAGCGCATCGAGCGCATCCAGCACGTCCACGACCTGATCTACGCCGAGCGGTATGCTGAGGCGCGGGAAGAGGCCGAGGCGCTGAGCAGGGAATTGCGCAGAGCCGCAGACGACATCGAACCGCCGGAGCCTTTCGCCCCCGCGGACGTGCGGCAGCGAGGACGGCGTGCCGACTGGGACGAGCGCGCCGGCAAGGGCCTGCTGCACAACCTGGCGACCAAAGCCGAGCGGCTGGTCGAAGAGATACCCGAGGCGGGAGCGCAACAATGAGTGAGCAGGTCATCGAGGTCACAGACGACAGCTTTGCAGATGAGGTCGGCAGCTCGGATTTGCCGGTCGTGCTGGACCTCTGGGCCCCCTGGTGCGGGCCTTGCCGGATGGTGGCGCCGGTCCTGGAAGAACTGGCGGGCGAGTATGACGGGAAGATAAAGGTGTGCAAACTCAACGTGGACGAGAACCCCGCCACGGCCGGCAGCTTCGGCGTCAACAGCATCCCCACCATACTGTTCATCAAGGGAGGGGATGAAGTGAACCGGATGATCGGCGTGCAGCCGAAGGAGCGCTACCGGAACGCGATCGAAGAACTCATCGAGAACTGAAAGCCGCCCGGGACACGGGATGGAAAAGGAGCGGGACGGGGCCTGTCGGGCCCTGTTTCCGCTGCTTTTTTCTGGGGGCTCTATCGCGGCCCGGGGGCAGCGACCTCTCTCGCTACTGCTCGTCCTGCTGGTCGGAGACCTCGACGACGGGGGCCGCCTCTTCCGTCTCGGGCCGGCCGGCTTCCCTTTCGACCAGTTCGAAGAGGACCTGCGGAGCGTTGTCCCCCAGCCGGTTGCCAGTCAACTTGAGCACTCTCTCCCGGCCGTCTATTTCGTAGGTGAAGACGGGGATTTCGCCGACGGCGGAGCCGATGGGCATGCCGAGGCGGCTCCCGCTGAGGCGCACGATGCGCGTGTAGCCGCCGGGCCGGTCGGCATAGCGCTCGGCCAGGCATTCGCGCTCGCGCCATTCACCTTCACCGAACAGCTTCTGCACCATCTCCTTATCCTGCAGCCGGCCCAGGGCGGTCCTGTAGTAATGCAGATATCTGGCGCGGTCGGCGGGCTCGCCCGTGTCACGGAAAGGCAGGGCTCTGCGCGCCAGGGTGATGAGGCGCTCGGCGAAACGCCGGACCTCCTTGGCCTTGGCGGGCGTGGTGATGATGCGCTCATGGCGGAACAGCGAGGCGGCCATGTTGCGGCGCATCGCCTCCCTGTGGCTGGGGCTTCTGCTGAGTTTCCGTCCTGATTTTCTATGTCTCATGGTCGTTGCCTTTGGTCAGGTGGTCGTCCCGACGCCGCGGCGCCGGTTCACTCCTCTTCCTCCTCCGGTGCCTCTTCTTCGTCGGCTTCTTCGTCGGCAAGCTGCCCGACTTCCAGACCCTGCTCGGCGAGTTTTTCGGCGACTTCCTGCCTGGTGACTTCCCCGAAGTTGCGCACGGCCAGCAATTCGGCCTCCGACTTCTGCAGCAGGTCGCGCACCGTTTTGATGCCTTCGTCCTCCAGGCAGTGGCATGCCCGGGTGCTCAGGTCGAGCGCGCTGATGGGCATGCTGAGCTTCGACTCGGGCACTTCCGGCTCTTCCAGGTGGCGCACTTCCGGTATGGGCTCGGGTTCCTCCTGGGGCAGCCGCCGCGAGAGTTCGAAGTACTGAACGAACGGGTTGAGGTGCTTGCGCAGTATTTTGCCGGCCTCCACCAGGGCGAGTTCGGGCGAGACGGCGCCGTTGGTCTCGATCTGCATGATGAGGCGATCGTAGTTGGTGCGGCGGCCCACACGGGTGTCCTCCACCCGGTAGCTCACCTTGCGCACGGGGCTGAAGAGTGCATCAACGGGGATCAGGCCGATCTCTCGGGGGATGTCCAGCTCTTCGGAGGGCACGTAGCCGCGCCCTTTGCGCACGCTCATGGTGCAGACGAAGCTCGCATCACCGGTGAGGGTAGCGATGACGTGCTGGGGGTTGATGATGTCCACGTCCGGGTCCGGCTCGATGTCCCCGGCGGTGACGGTCCCCGGCTCGTGAGCTTCCACGCGCAGTTGCTTCTCCTCATCAGGGTGCACGCGCAGCACGATTTCTTTCAGGTTCAGGATGATTTCGGCAACGTCCTCGCGCACGCCCTCGATGGCGCTCAGTTCCTGCTGAACGCCGTCAATGCGCGCGGAAACGACAGCGGCCCCCTCGATGGAGGACAGCAGGACACGGCGCAAGCTGTTGCCGATGGTGTGGCCGAACCCGCGTTCGAACGGCTCCGCCGTGAACTCGCCGAAAGTGTCCGTCAGCGTTTCCCGGTTGACGGACATTTGAAAGGGTAGTTCCAGCCCACGCCATCTGACTCTGACAGCCATGTGTTTCTCTCCGGTCAGTCGTCGCAGTAAAATGCCACCAAAGGCCCCCGGGGCGCATCAGCGCGAGCACAGTTCCACGATCAGGCCTTCCTCGACCTCGACGGTCACCTCCTGGCGCGTCGGCATGCGCAACACGCGGATGGTCAGGTCGGCTTCGTTCACCTCCAGCCACCCCATCTCCGGGTGACCTGTCTCCTCACGGTGGGACCGCACCATGTCCAGTATGTTGTCGGCCGGCTCGGGGCGGACCAGGTCGCCCTCTTCAACCAGATAGTTGGGGGTGCGCACGATGCGGCCGTTGACCTGCATGTGCCCGTGCGTGACAAACTGGCGCCCCTGCGCCCGGGAGACTGCGAAACCGCAGACGGTCAGCACGTTGTCCAGCCGCCGCTCAAGGGTCAGCAGCAGGTTGGCGCCGGTGTTGCCGCGCATGCGCACGGCGTCGTCGAAGTAACGGCGAAACTGCTTTTCGAAGACTCCGTAATAGCGCTTGCACTTCTGCTTTTCGCGCAGTCGGATGGCATACGAACTCGGGCGGCCACGCCTCCAGCCGTGCATCCCCGGCGGTTTGCTGCGACCCTCGATGGGGCACTTGGCCGTGTGGCAGCGGGCCCCTTTCAGGAAGAGCTTGGCGCCCTCCCGCCGGCAAAGCCTGCATTTCGGTCCTGTGTGTCTCGACATACTCTTGATACCTTTACTGGCTCGGTGGAACCCCGGCCGCTCTGCGCAACCCGGGGGGACTGCCCGGGCAGAACGTGGCAGCTTCAGACGCGCCTGCGCTTGGCGGGCCGACAGCCGTTGTGCGGCAGGGGTGTGACGTCCTCAATGGACTGGATAGACAGGCCGGCGGCCTCCAGGGCCGTGATCGCGGCCTCCCGACCCGAGCCCGGGCCTTTGACCTTGACTTCGATCTCTTCGATCCCCATTCGTCTGGCCTTGTCGGCAACCTGCTCGGCCGTCCTCTGGGCCGCGAAGGGCGTGCCTTTTCGCGTGTTGCGAAAACCGCAGGAGCCGGCCGTCTCAAAGCACAGCACGTCACCTTTCAGGTCCGTGACGGTGATGCGCGTGTTATTGAAGGTGGCCTGCACGTGGACGATCGCCCGCGAGCCGACCCGTCTTGCCAGTCCTCTTCGTTTCGCCATTCCTCAGACCTCTCCTGTTATTCTGGGATACCCGGTTCCTCAAGCTGTGTCTCCGGCGACCTCGCCCGGCCGGAACGCGGCCGGGCAGAGTCGCTCCAGGGCGGGCTTCAGATCGAACATCTCTTTCAATTGGAAATAGCCCTGTGCCCTGTCTTTGCCGGGACCTCGGCGCGTCCTGCGCGCGCAGATGCACAGGTTTTTCGGCGTCAGGCGCGGCGAGCCTATCTCCTGCATTTCAACATAGTAGCCGGCTCCCTGCAGGAACTGCGCCCGCAGCACATCCGTCAACAGGTTGGCCAGCCGGTAGCGGGCATGCCCGAACTGTGTGACCGCTGTCAGCGGGTGGCCGCTTTTTATCTGCCCGCGAACCTGGTTCTGGCAGCACGGCACCACCAGGATGAGCCTTGCGCCCAGTTCGATGCCCTTGGCGATGGCTTCGTCCGTGGCGGTGTCGCAGGCGTGCAGCGCCAGCACCAGGTCGAAATCCTGCTCGCTTCGGAACCGGATGCTGCGGTCGGCCACGTAGCGCGCGTCCGACAGCCCGACCTCCCCGGCCAAGCGCCGGCACTTCTCCAATAGTTCTTCGTTGATGTCAATACCGACCAGGTCGGTTTCCTTGCCTTCCAGGCGGCGCAGCAGCACGGCCAGAGCGATGCCGAGGTAGCTCTTGCCGCAAGAGCATTCGAGCACGCGCAGGCGGCCTTCACGCGACAGAAACTTCCGCACATAGTGCAGGATGACGTCGCAGAAACCCGCCACTTCCCGCAGCTTCTTGTCTTTGCGGGCGTCCGTGCCGCCATGTGGGCCAAGCAGTTCGATGCTCTTGAGCAGCCCTTCATCGGCCAGCAGACACTCCAGGGCTTCTCCATGTTCCACGGCAGCACCTGCGGTTCAGGCGAAACGGGGGGCGAGACGGCTGCTCAGTGGCCCAGTTCCTTCACGCCCTTCTTGCCGGCCACCGTGCGGCGTTTGCCTTTACGGGTTCGGGCGTTTGTGCGGGTCTTCTGCCCCCGCACAGGCAGGCCCCTGCGGTGGCGCACGCCGCGGTAACAGTTGATCTTGCGCAGCCGGGCGATGTTGGTTGCCTCCAGCCGCTTCAACTCACCCTCGATGATGAAGTTCTTATCCACGTAGGCGGCGACCTGGCTCAGTTCATCCTCGGTCAGCTCATGGCCACGCTTGTCCTTGTCGATATCGAGCACCTCGCAGATAGCCTCAGCCGAGGTGCGCCCGATGCCGTAGATATAGGTGAGGGCTACGACGGTTCTCTTGTCACCCGGTATGTCAACTCCGACTACTCTGGGCATATTCTCTATGACCTCCGTTCCCGCCTGTCTGGTGTCTTACCCCTGGCGCTGGTTGTGACGCGGGTTACGACAGATGACCCGCAACACGCCTTTGCGCCGTATGACCTTGCATTCTTCGCAGAGCCGCTTTACTGAGCTACGCACTTTCATCTCGTTCACCTGCTTTCCGCACCCGAATCAGCCGGCGTCTCGGTGCTAATCCCGCCATACGATCCTGCCCTTCGTCAGGTCGTAAGGCGACATCTCCAGGGTTACCGTGTCGCCCGGCATGATAGTTATCAGCCTCATGCGCATCCGGCCGGACACGTGGGCAAGCACCTCGTGTCCGTCCTCGAGCTCAACTCGAAACATCGCATTCGGCAGAGTCTCTTTGACTTCACCCTGCACTCTGATCGGTTCTTCTTTCGCCATTGCTCGCCCACCAGAAGATGATTGTATCACGTCAAGCTATGGCCTGCAAGTCCTTTATGGCACCGTCAATATGACAGGCCCTTCTTGCTCTACCGCCACAGTGTGCTCGAAGTGGGCCGAGAGCTTGCGGTCCCTGGTCACGACTGTCCAGCCATCCTCCAGGACCTCCGTCTTGTACGTCCCCACGTTCACCATCGGCTCGATGGCCAGCGCGGCCCCGGCCGGCAGGACGGGGCTGTTACGCGCCAGCCGGCCTCGCGCCACGTTCGGCACCTGTGGCTCCTCGTGGAGCGCACGTCCTATGCCGTGGCCGGTGTATTCGCGCACCAGGCTGAATCCGTGCTTCTCGGCCGCCTGCTGGACGGCCGTGGAGATATCGCTCACTCGCGCCCCGGCCCGGACCGCGCGCACGCCGGCCTCAAGGGCCATACGCGTGGCTCGAACCAGAAACCGGCCCTCCTCGGTGACGTCGCCGACCGGGATCGTCACGGCCGCGTCGGCGTGATATCCTTCCCATATGACGCCGACGTCCACTTTGAGCAGGTCTCCCTCGCGCAGCTTGCGCGGGCCCGGGATGCCGTGCACCACCTCCTCGTTGATGGAGGTGCAGACATCTGCCGGGAAGCCGCGGTAGCCGTTGAAGGCGGCCTCGCCTCCCCGGCGGCGAATGTGTTCTCCGGCGGTCCGGTTCAACTGGCCGGTCGTCATGCCGGGTTCGGCTATATCGGCCAGCAGGCGCAACACTTCGCCGACGATGCGGCCGGCCTGTCGCATCTTCGCCAGCTCCGCCGGCGTCTTGACTGCGATGCTGCTCACCCCGGATCCTTTCGGCCCTTCACCGCGCGCTGGCACTCTACTGCGGCCGGGCGCGCAACATGACCTGTTCCGTGGCGCGTGCGACCTCGCCCGGTGCCGGCGCGGCGGCGACCCGTTCCAGCAGTCCCCGCTCCTCGTAAAAGGCGACCAGCGGATAGGTCTTTTCGCGGAACTGCTTGAGCCGCTCCCTGACCACGTCCTCGGCGCTGTCGCTGCGTACTTCGAGTTCTGCGCCGCACCGATCGCAGACGCCGTCCTTCTCCGGCGGCATGAACTTGACGTGGTAGTTAGCGCCGCACTCCGTGCATACCCGCCGGCCGGTCAACCGCTCGAACGCCAGTTCGTCCGACAGGTCGAAGTAGACGGCCACGTCCAGCTGCTGGCTCCGCCGCCGGAGCATCTCCTCCAGGTCCCGGCCCTGCTGCAACGTCCGCGGGTAACCGTCCAGGATGTAATCTGTTGTCTGCGCCACCACCATCTGCTCGACCACGCGCGAGGTCAGTTCGTCGGGCACCAGCTTGCCGGCGTCCAGGTATTCCTCCACCTCACGGCCCAGGGGCGAGCCCTCGGCCACGGCCCGTCGGAAGATGTCACCCGTGGAGGCATGCTCAAGGTGAAAACGCTCCGCCATTCGTGCGGCCTGGGTGCCCTTTCCGGCACCGGGTGGTCCGAGGAAGACTGCTTTCACGTTTTGTGTTCCGGCTCTAAGTTATCTTGAAGACGCGGTCAGCGGCGTCGGCTCCGGCGCCGTCCGCCGGCCCCGGCACCGAAACCGCTGTAGCGTCTCATCTCCAGGTGGTCATTGATCTGGCGCACCAGGTCCAGGGTCACGCCGACGACGATGAGGATGCTGGTGCCGCCCAACAGGCCGGCAAGACCCCACCCCACACCCCCCAGTCCCGCCATCACCAGCGTGGGCAGCAGGGCGATGAAAACCAGGAAGAACGCCCCGGCCAGGGTCACGCGGTTCATGATCGCTTCCAGGTAGTTAGACGTACGTCGTCCGGGCCGGATGCCCGGGATAAAGCTGCCGTGGTTCTGCAGGTTCTCGCTCATGTCGCGGGGGTTGAAGACCACGGCCGTCCAGAAGTAACAGAAGAAGAAAATCAGCAGGGCGTAGACCACAACGTAGGTCAGCGAGATGTCGGTGCCGGTCGGCCCGAACGCCTCCTCCATCCAGACGAAGAACCTGTACCAGATGCCTCCCCGCGCCGCCTGCCTGCGGGCGGAGCTGGCGATCATCTGGGGGAACTGCAGCAGAACGGCGGCGAAGATGATGGGCATCACACCGGCCGTATTCACCCGGAGCGGCAGATAGTGCTTCTGCCCGCCGTAGACCTTGGGACCCCTGACGTGCTTCTGCTGCTGTACGGGTATGCGGCGCTCGCCCAGCGTGACGAACACGATGGCAATCACGACCGCCACGAACAGCCCGATCAGCAGACCCACCTTGAGCATGGCGTTCTGCGGGGTGTCGTCCATGCGGATGCGCATGGTCAGTTCGGTGATGCCCGCCGGCAGCCGCGTGATGATGCTGACCATGATGATCAAGGAGACGCCGTTGCCGATGCCATGCTGGTCTATCTGCTCGCCCAGCCACATCAGGAACATGGTGCCGGCGGTCATCAGCGTCGCGCCCGTGATCACGAACTGGAACACACCCAGCCACGTCTCCCGCAGGGCGGGGTCGATAATTTCGCTGCCGACGGCGTCCGCACCCATCAGGGCGCGGAGGATGATGGTACCCTGCAAGAAGCAGACGAACAGGGTGGAGAGGCGGGTGTACTGGTTGAGCTTACGGTAGCCGGCGGCGCCCTCCTTGCGCAGTTTCTCCAGGCTGGGTATGACGCTGCCCAGCAACTGGAAGATGATCTGCGCCGTGATGAACGGCATGATGCCGAGCCCGAAGATGGCGCCCTGCTCCAGGGCGCCCCCGCTGAACATATTAAGCAGGCCGAGCACGCCCAGCCCGTCGGCGTCGGCCGCCATCTGCGCCTGCAGACCCGCTATATCTACACCCGGCAGCGGGATAAAGGCGCCCACCCGGCACAGGGCCAGCAGGCCCAGGGTGATCAACAGCTTGCGGCGCAACTCCTGGATGCGCCAGGCGTTGCCCATCTGCTCAAGCAGTGTCATTTACTATTCCACCTGGCGTTCTGCAGTTCGCATCTTGTTGCGTTGCGGTGCTCCGGGGGGCTCTATGACCTCCACCGTCCCGCCGGCCGCCTCAATCTTGCACACCGCACCCTCGCTGAAGGCGTGCGCGCGCACCGTGAGCGACCTGGTCAGCTCGCCGTCGCCCAGGACCTTGATACCGCCGGGAGCGGTCTGTTTGACCACGCCGGCCTCGCGCAGTTGCCGGGGCCCGATGCAGGCGCCGTCCGGGAAGACGTCCAGCCTTCCCACGTTAACGACAGAGTATTCGGTTTTGAAAGGGGCGTTGGAGAAGCCGCGCTTGGGCAGGCGCCGCCAGAAGGGCACGGCTCCGCCGGTCATGCCGCGGGAACTCCAGCCGCTACGCGAACGGGCGCCCTTGTGGCCGCGGCCGCTCGTTTTGCCGCTACCGCTGCCGGTGCCGCGCCCGACGCGCTTGCGCTTTTTGCGCGCGCTCAAGCGCCGTTTAGCTTCGCTCAGGTCCATCGTGTCTGGATTCCTTCCGGGGGTTGCTCGTGTCCGGCTACGGGGGCCGATCAGCCCTCCTCAGTCTCCGTGTCTTCGTTTTCTACAGTGTCTGCGACCGGCTCTTGCGGGGCCGCTTCTTGCTGCGGAGCCTCCGCCTCGGGGGGGCCCTGGGCCGCCTCTTCCGCCGGCTGTGACTTTTGCTCGGCGCCGGTCTCGGCCGGGGCGGACGCACGCTCAGCCGGGCGCTCGCGCTCCAGCTGGGGGTGGTGCAGGTTCACAGGCACCCCGCGCAGGCGGGCCACCTCATCGACGGAGCGCAGGCTGCGCAAGGCGTTCAGCGTGGCCTTGGCCACGTTGACGGCGTTGGTGCTGCCGTAGACTTTGGTCAGCACATTGTGCACGCCTAACACCTCCAGTATGGCGCGGACTGTGGCACCGGCCTTCACGCCCGTGCCGGGGCTGGCAGGTTTGAGCATGACCTCTGCGGAATCCTGCCGACCGACGACCTCATGGGCAATGGTGTCGCCGATCATCTCCACCTCCATCATCGAGGCGCGGGCCTCTTTGACGGCCTTTTCGATGGCGGCCGGCACGGCGCGGGCTTTGCCGTAGCCGCACCCGACTCGTCCTTTGCCGTCGCCCACGGCCACCAGAGCGGCCACGCCCAGGGTGCGCCCGCCCTTGGTCACCTTGTTGGGAAACCGGATGTCTATGACTTCCTCCAGCAATCCGGAATCTTGTTCTCTTGCTACCATACCACCTCCAGTAGGTCTGTAAACGGGCCGCCGGGTCAGAAACCTTCGGCGCCGGCCTCCTCGAACTGTTCTCGCGCCGCCTGCGCCAGGGCTTTGACCCGGCCGTGGTAGCGGTAGCCGCCACGGTCGAAAACGAGGCTGGTGATACCCTGCTGCAGGCATTCCCGGCCGATTCTGCGGCCCACCAGGGCGGCGCTTTCCACGTCGTCGCCCCGTCTTGTCTGCTCGCGCACCTCGGGACTCATGCTCGAGGCGGCCACCAGCGTGCGCTGGTTCCAGTCGTCAATCACCTGTGCGTAGATGTGGCGATTGCTGCGGAAGACGCAAAGCCGCGGGCGCTCCGGCGTTCCCTCGACCTTGCGGCGCACGCGCCGATGCCGTTTCTCCCTGTGTTGCCTTTTCAGCTTGGTCCTGTTCATCGCATCAAGCCCTTATTGCAAGCCGGTGAACGCTTTGCCTTCCTTGCGCCGGACGTATTCGCCGGCGTAGCGGACGCCTTTGCCCTTGTAGGGCTCCGGCGGGCGGACGGCCCGGACGGTGGCGGCGAACTGCCCCACACGCTGTTTGTCTAAGCCCTTCACGGTGAACTTCGCCGGGTTATCCTGCTGAGCATTGCTCTGTTCGATTTCGACTTCGATATTCTCGGGGAGTTCGAATTTGACCTCGTGGCAGAAGCCGACCTGCAGCACCAGCGTCTTTCCCCGCAGGTCCACGCTGTAGCCGGTGCCGTATAGTTCGAGCTTCTTTACAAATCCCTCGCTGACGCCCTCCACGTGGTTGGCTATGAGGCTGCGGTGCAGGCCGTGCAGGGCACGGGCCTGTCGGCCATCGTTCTTGCGCCGCACCACTATCTGGCGGGAGCCCTCCTCGTAGTCCAGCTCCAGCACGGGCGGCACCTGGTGCTCCAGTTCGCCGAGCTTGCCTTTGACCTTCACGCCGGAATCCCGGACAGTCACTTCCACCGTCTCGGGCACGGCTATCGCCTGCAGACCTATGCGGGACATCGTTGTCTCCCCTCCTCCACGGGGCGCGGCTTCGAGCCTGGTTGTTCACTCAACCGAGCACAGGACCTCGCCCCCGACTCTCAACTTTCTGCACTCCCGGTCGCTCAGCACGCCCCGGTTTGTGGAGACGACCCAAATGCCCAGACCGTTGCTGACGTAGCCCAGGTCCTCTACGCTGCTGTAGATGCGGCGTCCGGGCTTGGAGACACGCTCGAGTTTGCGGACGACCTTTTCCCCGAGGGGGCCGTACTTGAGCCAGATCTTCAGCGCCCTGGAGGGTGGCTCTCCCACGACGCGGTAGTCCTCGATGAACCCTTCGTCCTTCAGGACACGGGCGATGTTCTCCTTCAGGTTCGAGGCCGGCATCTGGACGGTCTCGAACTCGCGCTGCAGCGCGTTGCGGATGCGCGTCAACATGTCGGCGACTGGGTCAGTCATCATGATAGTTGGCCTCTGCTATGCCTCTATTGCGTCCGGGTTTGACGGACGGCTCCGGGCGCCGGCTGGCATTCTGCGGCCCACCGGCCGGGGCCGGCCAGTCGTTTGTGCGGCGACCAGCGGCGGCCTCACGCCGGCGCGGCCGGTTCACCAGCTGGCTTTGACGACGCCGGGTATTTTGCCCTCGCTGGCCAGGTTCCGGAAGCAGATACGACATATCTGGAACTTCCTCATGTAGCCCCTGGCCCTTCCACACAGCCTGCACCGGTTGTTCTGGCGCGTGCTGTATTTCGACTCGCGCATTGACTTTTCCACCAGAGCTTTCCGAGCCATCCCGGATGCTCACCTCCACAGATCGAATCAACGGTCAGGACGCCCTATCGCCGAAAGGGCATCCCCAGAATACTGAGCAGTTCGTAGGCCTCCTGGTCGGTTTCGGCCGTCGTCACGATAGTCACGTCGAGGCCGAAGATGTGATCGAGTGACTCGATGTCCACCTCGGGGAAGACGACCACCTCTTCCACGCCGAGGGTGTAATTGCCGCTGCCGTCGAAGGCGTTGGGCGAGAGCCCGCGGAAGTCCCTCACACGGGGCAGCGCGACGCTGATGAGCCGGTCGAGGAACTCGAACATCCTCTCCCGTCGCAGCGTCACTTTGCAGCCTATGGGCATGCCTTGGCGCAGGTGGAAGCCGGCCACGCTACGCCGCGCCCGCGTGATGACCGGCTGCTGGCCGGTGATCGTGCGCAGGCTCTCGACGGCGTCCTGTAGCGCGGCGGCATTCTCGACAGCCTCTCCGACGCCCATGTTCAGGCATATTTTCACCAGTCGGGGCACGGCCAGGCGGTTCTGCAGTCCGAAGCGTTCCATCAACTGCGGGACCGCCTCCTGCTCGTAATACGTCCTGAGCCGGGGCACATAGTCCTGGGCAACTGTGTCCTGCGCGGTTTCTGGCATTGTCTGTGTCGTTTCCGTTCCTTCTTATTCCACTCTCGGCACCGGGACGCCGCACTTGACGCAGACGCGCCTCTTAGTGCCTTCGGGGCTGACCTCATTGCGGGTGCGCACAGGCCGGTCGTTTTTCTCGCACTGGCGGTTGGCGCAGATTAGCATGACGTTGGAGGCGTCAATGGGCGCCTCCACCTGCATGCGCCCGCCGCGAGGATTCTGCCGCGTGCGTTGCAGGTGCTTCCAGACCATGTTTATGCCTTCGACCACGACCTTATTGTCGTCCGGCATCGTTCTAAGCACGCGTCCCCGGGCGCCCCGGGCATTGCCGGCCACTATCTCGACGGTGTCGCCCTGGCGAACGTGCAGGCTCTTCCTCTTGCCGTTACCACCCATCGTGTTATACGACCTCCGCGGCAAGGCTGATGATCCGCATGAAGTTCTTCTGCCGCAGCTCCCGGGCGACCGCGCCGAAGATGCGCGTGCCACGCGGGTTGCCGTCCGGCTGCAACAGCACAAGGGCATTCCTGTCGAAGCGGACGTAGCTGCCGTCTTCACGCCGGACGGGGGCCTTAGTCCGCACGACGACGGCGCGGACGACCTCGCCGCGTTTGACATCGCTACCGGGGATGGCCCTGATGACGCTGCCGACGACCAGGTCGCCGACGGAGGCGTATCTGTGACGGCTTCCGCCCAGCACCTTCACGCAACGCACAGCGCGGGCGCCGGTGTTGTCCGCCACGTCCAGGACTGTCTGTTCTTGGATCATCTCCGCACTCTCTTTCGGGGCTGCATGCTCTAAGCAGGCAATTCGGAGTCTGTGCTCTCCGCCACGCGTTCTCTGACCTCAAGCTGCGGGGCGCGCCGCAGTATGCGAACCAGGCGCCAGCGTTTGCGCCGAGACAAGGGCCGGGTGCTCTCCAATTCCACCAGGTCCCCTTCCCGTGCGTCGTTGTGGGCATCGTGGGCCATGAAGGTGGAACTGCGGCGCAGGTACTTTCCGTACAGAGGGTGCTTGACCACGCGCTCAACCGTCACGGTGATGGTCTTGTCCATCCTGTCGCTCTTGACGACCCCCTGGACTCGTTTCTTGTCGTTTTTTTCCGTCCGCTCCTCAGTCATATCTTCCTAACACCTGGTAGACGAGTTTACTGGCTCTTCTGGTCGGCGGCTTCCTGTAGTTCCATCTCCCGCAGGACCGTTTTGCAGCGGGCGATATCCCGGCGCAGACGCCCGGGACGGCTTGTGTCCGGGTTCTCCTCGGTCTGCCACTTCAGTCTCAGATTGGAAAGCTCACGCTGCAGTTCCTGCAGTTCCCGCTCGATATCGTGCCGCTCGCGTCCTCTCAGTTCACTGGCTCTCATAGGCGCGTCCTCCGGTGGACGAACCGGGTCTTGACGGGCAGTTTGTGGGCCACGCGGGAGAAGGCGGCGATGGCGCGTTCCTCCGGCACGCCGGCCAGCTCGTACAGAACGGTGCCGGCCTTCACCTCGGCCACCCAGCCAGCCACTTCGCCTTTGCCCTTGCCCATGCGCGTTTCGGTCGGTGTGCGGGTGAAGCTCTTGTGGGGGAAGACGCGGATAATCAGCTTGCCCTCGCGGCGCAGGTAGTGCATGACGGCGAGCCGGCCGGCTTCCAGTTGCTCGGCGGTGATACGGCCCGCCTCCAGTGCCTGCAGGCCGTATTCGCCGAAAGCAACGCGGTTGCCGCGGGTAGCCTTCCCGCGTGTCTTACCGCGTTGGAACTTGCGGTGCTTGACTCGTTTAGGCATCAGGGGCATGTTGCTCGTCCTCCCCGCGCGGTGCTCTTTCCCCGGGCGGCAGCAAGCCGCGGTTGACCCAGACTTTCACGCCGATGTTGCCGTACTTGGTCCGGGCTTCTGTGAATCCGTAGTCTATCTTGGCCCGCAACGTCTGCAGGGGAAAGCGGCCTTCGATGACCTTCTCCCGCCGACACATCTCCGAGCCGCCAAGCCGCCCTGCAACCTGTATCTTGACGCCTTCAGCGCCAGCGTTCATCGTCATCTCCGCGCTTCGACGCAGCGCCCTGCGGAAGGAGGTGCGCCGCTCGATCTGCTGGGCCAGGTCCTCGGCGACAAGCTGGGCGTCCAGTTGCGGGTCGTCCACCTCCTCAACGCTGACTTCGACGGGGTGGCCGGTCAGCTCTTCGAGCCCGCCCTTGAGGCGCTCCACCTCGACGCCGCGCCGCCCTATCATCAGACCAGGGCGGGCGCAACGGGCGGTGACGTGGACGGTGTCTCGCGTGCGCTCGATCTCGATGCGCGAGACGCCGGCGTAGTAGTAGTGATGCTTGATGTAAGTACGTATCTTCTGGTCTTCCACCAGGTAGTCGCCGAAGTGCTTCTTGTCCGCTACCCAGTGGGAGCGCCAGTCTTCGGTAATACCCAGTCTCAGGCTTGTCGGACGAACCTTTTGTCCCATGGGATCTCCCGTTACTGGTTGTCGTCCAGCACGACGTTGATGTGCGAGGTGCGGCCGCGGATGGGTTTCGTTCGGCCACGGGCGGCCGCCCGGTATTTTTTGCGCGTCGGTCCTTCGTCCACCCAGGCCTGCTTGACGTGGAGGCTTTCCATGTCGGCCTCAAGGCTCTGGTCGGCGTTGGCCAGGGCCGACCGCAGCACCTTGTCCACCATATAAGCGGCACGCTTGGGGGTGGCCCTCAGTATGTGCAGGGCATCATTAACGTGCTTGCCCCGGATCAGGTCCACCACCAGTCGGGCCTTTCGGGCGGATATCGGCGCGTATCTGTGGCTTGCGCGGAATTCCATTTTCTCGTGTCTCATCAGCTCGCGGAAGCGAACACCGCAGCCGCCGGCAGCCCCGTCATCGGGCCGCCCTGCGCCCGCCGTGGCCCCGGAACGTCCGGGTCAGGGAAAATTCACCCAGTTTGTGACCGACCATGTCCTCGGTCACGAAGACCTTGTCGAACGACCTGCCGTTGTGCACCAGGAACGTGTGACCCACGAAGTCTGGGATGATGGTGCAGGCTCGCGCCCAGGTGCGGATCGGTTCGCGCCCGCCGGTGTCTTTCTGTCGCATCACCTTCAGCAGGAGTTTCTCGTCGACGTAGGGGCCCTTTTTTAGCGATCTGCTCACGCGGCCTACCTCCTCCTTCTCCTCACTATGAAGCGGTCACTGTACTTTTTGCGTTTTCGGGTCTTGCCGCCCTTGGCCAACACGCCGGTCGGGGAGCAGGGGTGGCGCCCGCCCGCGCGGCGGCCTTCGCCGCCGCCCATCGGATGGCTCACCGGGTTCTGCGCGGTGCCCCTCACGTGGGGTCTGCGGCCCAGCCACCGGGCCCGCCCCGCCTTGCCCAGTTTGATGTTCTGGTGGTCCGGGTTGCTGACACGTCCGATGGTGCAGCGGCACTGGCCGGGTATGCGGCGGATCTCCCCGCTGGGCAGTATGACGTGCACGTAACGGCCCTCGCGAGCGCTCACCTGGGCGCCGGAGCCGGCGCTGCGGATGATCTGGCCGCCCTTGCCGGGCTTCAGTTCGACGTTGTGGACGAACAGGCCCAGCGGCACGCGCCGCAGGGCCATGCAGTTGCCGGGGCGCGGTTCGGCCTCCGGCCCGCTCATCACCCGCTGGCCCACCTCGAGCCGCTCAGGGGCGAGCATGTAGCGCTTCTCACCGTCCTCGTACTGCACCAGCGCGATGCGCGCGGAACGATTCGGGTCGTATTCGATGCTGACCACCTCGGCCGGCACGCCGTCTTTGTCGCGCTTGAAGTCAATGACGCGGTAGCGCCGCTTGTGGCCGCCGCCTCGGAAGCGGGCCGTGGTGCGCCCGTGGTTATTGCGCCCGCCGGTCCTCTTCAGTGGCTTGAGCAGGGACTTCTCCGGCTCCGAACGCGTGATTCGGCCGAAGTCGCTCTGCGTCATGTTCCGCCGGCCGGGTGTTGTCGGTTTCAGCGATTTTATACCCACGGCATTACCTTTCCGGTTCTCATCTCACTTCGTCAATAACCGATGTCAATGCTGTCGCCCGGGCGCAGCTTGACCATGGCTTTCTTCCATTTGCGCGTGCGGCCCACGTTCCAGCGGACCCGCCGAGCCTTGCCCTTGACCCAGAGCGTCCGCACGTCCACGACCGTGCGCCCCGGGAAGAGTTCCTCGATGGCGTGACGTATCTGGCCCTTCGTCGCGTCCGGATGAACCTCGAAATGATAAGTGTTGTTCTCGTTCATATCGCGGACGCTCTTCTCTGTGTGCAGGGGCCTGGTGATTACCTGGTGGCTATCCATTGTTGCTCACCCCCACGCTCTGCGACCCTGTCTGCAAGGCGGCCGGCGCCGCTTCAACGAACCGGCCCAGCGCCTCGGCGGCGAATATCACGCGCCTGGGCCTGATCAGGCTGTAGGCGTTCAAGTCCTGCCAGCGGGTCATTGCCGAGTTCTTTATGTTCCTGGTGCACCGCCACAGCAATTCGTCGTGTTCGGGCAGCACGATGAGAAACGTGCGTTCCACGCCCAGCTGTTTAAGGATGCGGGCCATTTCTCGCGTTTTCGGCTGCGGCAGTTGCAGCCTCTCCACTGCCATCACTTCGCCGTACAGCGCCTTGGCCAGGAAGGCGGAGTAGGTGGCGCGCCTTCGGGCCTTCTTGTTGACCTTCTGGCGGAAGCTGCGGGGCCTGGGTCCATGTGCCTGGCCACCGCCGACCCAGATAGGGCTGCCGCGGTCGCCGTGGCGCGCCCGCCCGGTGTGCTTCTGTCGCCAGGGCTTACGCCCGCTGCGGATTATCTCATCACGCTTCTTGGCTCGCACCGTCCCCACCCGGCTGTTGGCTTCGTGGGCCAGCACGGCCTGGCGGATGAGATCCAGATTGGGCGCGCCGCCGAGCGCCTCCACGTCAATGGGGAACTGCTCGACGATCTCGCCTTCTACGCTGTATACGGGTATTTCCATGTTCGTCATCATCCTGTATGGCGCATCACGCAGCCGACACTCACCGGCCCGGCGGCATCACTGCCTTGCGAACCCTCACATAACTCCCGTTGCTTCCGGCCACCGAGCCCTTCACGAGCATCAGATCATGCTCGGGGTCTATCCTGACCACTTCCAGGTTGCGGATGGTCACTTTTTCCGCGCCCATGTGGCCGGCCATCTTCTTGCCTTTCAGTACCCGCGAGGGGGTGGCGCTGGTTCCAATCGAACCGCCGCGCCGCCCGAAGCGGCCACCGTGCGTCTCCGGGGCACCGCTGAAATTGTGCCGCTTGACCACTCCGGCGAAACCGCGCCCCTTGCTGACGCCCTGCACATCCACGTGTGTGACGCCCTCGAAGACCTCGACCGTCAGCTGCTGGCCCGGCTCGGGGCTCTGCTGGCCGTCCAGCTCGGTGTCGGCCAGGACTTTCTTGGGCTTGACGCCGGCTTTACGGAAATGGCCCATCAGCGGCCTGGGGACGTTCTTGGGCTTGGCGTCATCGAACCCTACTTGAACGGCGCCAGCGTTTTCCCCCCCGCCCGGCTTGACCTGGGTGACGGTGCAGGGGCCCACCTGCAGCACGGTGACGGGAACGAGGCGGCCTTCGTCGTCGAAGACCTGCGTCATCCCGACCTTTTTTCCGATCAACATTTTGACCATCTGAGCAGCTTCCAGTAGATGCACAGGCTGAACCGAACTCCGTTGACACTATCCCTCTGGGAGCAGTTCGGCACTGACGCGCCGGATGCAGACCCCAGGTTCCTGTGAGGGACAGGGGGAAGACGCATTCGAGCATACGCCCCGCGGGTTTTGACATGAGTCCAGCGTAAGTCATCGGCGGCCCCGGCAGGTCGTTGCGACCTGACCCGTCGGGGCTTGACGGGGGGCGCTGGTAACGCCCAAATCGACCCGGCACAGGGTTCCATCGGGGCCCTGGCGGGTTTGCTCCATCCGCAGCCGCCGACTCGCCACCCGCCCGGCACTGCTTTGGGCCTTGACCTGACGGCCGCAGCAGCGGGCAGGGTCTAAACCTTAATCTTTATCTCGACACCGGCGGGCACTTTCAGGTTGTTCAATGCGTCCACCGTGTGCACTGTCGGCTCATGTATGTCTATCAGGCGCTTGTGGGTGCGAATCTCGAACTGTTCGCGCGAGCGCTTGTCAACATGCGGGGAGCGCAACACCGTGTAACGTTCGATGTGTGTGGGCAGCAGGACAGGACCGCTGACCCGCGCGCCGGTCCGGATTGCCGTGTCCACGATCTTCTGGGCCGAGCGATCCAGCACGCGGTGATCGTAGGCCTCCATCCGAATCCTGATCCGTTCCTGTGCCACTACTGCGCTCCGCTCTCGCGATTCCC
>PUMJ01000058.1 GCA_003551305.1 Candidatus Brocadiaceae bacterium | reverse complement strand
GGAAGATAGAGGAGGAGACCTTCGGGTCGGTGGGCGCCGAGCCGGCCACCTCCACGTCCCGGTGGGGGCAGAGCAGGCACTTCGGATACTGGTTGCGCTGTCGCGTGCGGCAGATGGCCACCGAGATGGAGTATTTCTCCCCCGGGCACGTCCTCCCGTCCTCGGCTTCCCTGGCGCTCATCCTCTCCCTCCGGGCCTCTTAACAGGATTCAGGATACCCGACAGGGCCGCTGAGCGTCAAACATCCCGCTCAGCGACGGGCCGCCGCCCGCAGAATCTCACCGTAGTAGACGCGATGGAGGTCTCCGCCGGCGTAGGCCTGGCTGCGGACCTCGGCGTCCAGGGCCGCGTCCGAGACGTCGTTGCAGTGGATGACCCGGCACTCGTAATGCCGCACGCACTCGGCGATGAGCGGGGCGCCGATGAGCTGCGTCTCCGGGGTCAGGTCTTCCGCCTCGAACTTGTCGGTGTCCCGCCCGCTGACCTGACCGCAGACCATGCAGGTGTCTTTCATCTGCTCGGTCGGCACGTTGACGGTGAACTCGCCGGTAGCCTCGATGTTGCCGAAGGTGAACCGGGAGGGGCGGACGTAGACGATGAAGACGGGCCGCCCCCAGATGGTGCCGACGTTGCCCCATCCGATGGTCATCACGTTCGGTCGGCCATCGGGGTCGGCGCTGGTCAGCAGCAACCCCTGGGAGCGCATGATGCGCAGCGTGTGTTCCAGATCGTCGGTGAAGGCGATGTCCTTGACGGTCATTATTCCTGCTCCTCCTGCGCGGTTTTGGGTGGTCCGGGACGCGTGTCCCTGACGCCGATGCCGGCGGTCAGACAGAGCTTCATCAGTTCCTCAACGCTCTTGTCTTCGAGTTCTTTCACGGCTTCGCGGGGCAGATAGACGGTGTAGCCGCCAATCTGGTAGCTCATGGGCAGGTAAACGGCCACGCGGTCCATCTGCCCGGCGAGCGAGTCCTCCGGCTGTTCCTGGGTCACCAGGCCGAGCATGGCGACGCGTTCATCATCGGTGCTGATGATGCAGGGCTTGCCGCGTGATTTGGTCTCGGCCCCGCCCAGAAACTGCAAAAGGTCCTTTATGGAGGAGTAGAGGCTCTTGACCAGCGGAATATGCTCCACGAGGCTCTCAGCAAGCCGCACGGGCCAGCGCAGCAGCCAGGTGCGCGCCAGCAGGCCGACCAGGTAGATGCCGCCCGCCCCGACCAGCACGCCGATGCCGCGCACAGGCCGCTCCCACCCCAGAGCCTGCAACAGCGCAAGGATGCTGCTGTCCAGCCAGAGGATGGTCTGTCCCACGATCCAGACGGTGACGATCACGGGCGCCAGGACGATGACACCGTTGAGGAATATCTTGCCGTGCTTTTTCAGGTCCATGCCCCGCCCCTTCCCACATAGTTTCCATGCAGCGAATGCCCGTCAAAGGACCATCATAGGGGGCAGACCATCAGGGCGCGAGGGGGTGTGCCGGCTGAAATCTGCCCTCTGGATGGGCGGAGTTCTACCGGCGGCCCCGGCCGGGAACGGCGTCCGGGCGCCCTCGACGCGGCGCCGGGGTATCGTCCTCATCTCTCCGGTCGGCGGGGTCGGAGGGCCTCTGCTCCTCCTGAGGCCGCTGAGGCCGGCGGTCTTCCCGCTCCTGCCATCGCTGCTGCTGACGCTGTCTTATCTGCTCGTGGATGGCATCCGCCAGTGCTTCGCCCCTGAGCCCCTGCTGCACGCGGTTCCTGACGAACCGGCCCAGGTTATCGAACTCTTCGGGCGGCAGCCCTTCGTCCAGGCCTGTGACGGCCATCCGTTCTGCCTGGTCAATCGGCACGCCCTCGGCCGCCGCCCGTTCCATGGCCATGACGGCGGCGTTGAGTCGGGTTTGCTCCCGTTTGCGCACGGCCTCACGGGCCCGGTCCATTCGCTCCGTCCATTGCCGGCGTCTTTCCTCACTCCAGCGGTCCCAGGCCGCCGGCCGCGGCCGTTCCTCAGCCTCGGGCAACTCAAGCACGGGCTCCGTCCCTTGCGCGGCAGCTTGCTCCTCCTCCGCGACAGCAGGCAGAACGAAAAGCGCCAAAATAAGAACCACACCCACAAGAACAGCCCATCTCGCCACCGGCGGTCTCATACCTGTAACCTCCCGTCTTCGGACGCAGACAACATTCCCCGGTAACAGCCTGTTGAAGAACCGGGCTCGACGAACCCGTCACCTCTGCCGACCTCCTGTGCAACGTTGGTTCGCTGGAGTATAATCGGATTGTCGGCCGACTGCATGGTTACGCGATGACCTCGGTGCGATGGAGGCAGGCATGGACAGGGCAAGGGCGGTGGCGGGAGCAGTGGTGTTCCTGGTGCTCGTTTTCGGCGTGGCGTCGGTGGGGTCGCTGGCCACGGCGCGGTCCGTGGACGGGTGGTACCAGATGATCGAGAAGCCGGCGTGGACGCCGCCGGGCTGGCTGTTTGGGCCGGTCTGGACGGCGCTCTACCTGATGATGGCGGCCGCCGCCTGGCTGGTGTGGCGGCGCCACGGCGTGCGGGCAGCGCTCTTGCCGCTCGGGCTGTTCGTGGTGCAGTTGCTGCTGAACGGTGCGTGGTCGGTCATCTTCTTCGGCCTGCAGGAGCCGGGCTGGGCGTTCGCGGAGCTGGTGGTGCTGTGGGCGGCCATCCTGGCGACGCTGGTGGCGTTCTGGCGGGCCGTGCCGGCGGCCGGCTGGCTGATGGTGCCCTACCAGTTGTGGGTGACGTTTGCCGGGGCGCTCAACTTCGCCATCTGGCGGCTGAACGTGTAGCCGCCCGGCCCAATGGATGCCCCGGGCGTGGAGATACCTCCTTCGCTTGACCTGACCGGCACGGTGGGCTACAGTGATTTTTCGCGCGCTGGAGGAGTTACTCCTGCACTTGCGCAAGGCGGCGTAGCCAAGTGGACCAAGGCAAGGGTTTGCAAAACCCTCATTCACGGGTTCGAATCCCGTCGCCGCCTCCATATCTGCACTTTGTCGGCCCCGGGCATCAGGCATGGTCGGTCCCCCCGCAGGGGTTCGGCTGCGCCGGGGCGCCCTGTTGCGAGAGCCCGGCAACAGGCAGTATGCCACCGGGCGCGCCGGCGGAATGCCCCCCATACCCGGTTACGACGGCTAAAGGTCACGTGAACTGGTCAGCGGCTCTGCTCAAGGCGGCTTGCCACCTTCCCCCGGGGCTGATAGACCGCTTGCTCGGCGGTCTCAGCGGTTCACGAACCGTCCGGCGCCTGCTGCAGCGGCGGGATGCCCGCCGGCTGGAGGCGGTGGGCGAACCTCATAGAATCCTCCTGGTCAGCGACGTGAACCTGGGGGACTCGATCAACATCCAGCCCGTGGCGCAATTGCTCAGGGACCGGTTGCCGGCCGCCCGCATCGATTACGTCCATAGCCGCGTCGCGGCGCCGCTCATCCGCAGCAACCCGCACATCACCGAGTCGGTGCCGCTGTTCGGGGGCCGATTCACTCCTTCCGAACACGAGGTCCGGAGTCTGTCCCGGCGTATCGGCCGGGTTCGCTACGACGTTGTCTTCAGTTTCTGCCCGTTCCTCTCCGCCCGCCGGCTGCAGCGCCCCGGCTGTGCGGTCATCGGCCCGTTGCCTTTCGCCCTGCGCGTGGTGCACCTGGCCGCGAGGGAACCGTCGGCGGTGGCGCACCTGGTCCCGAACATGACCGGCTACGTGGGGGAGTTGCTGGGTGCGGGCCCGGCCGGCGCCGGCCCCCCGCCGGAGGGAGCCACCATCTACCTGCCGGCCGACGCCGTCGAGCGCCGCGACCGCTGGCTGGCCGCCCGGGGCCTGCCCCCGGACAGCCGCCCGGTCTTCCTCAACCCGGACGCCTCGAACCGCTACACGCTGGTGCCGGAGGAGATGCAGGCCGCGCTGCTGCGGCGCCTGTTGGGTGACGGCGGCAGCGAGCGGGTGCTTCTCGGCTCGGGTTTCACGTTCCCGGGCGTAGAGCGCCGGGTGCTGGAGCGGCTGCCCGCCCCCCTGGCCCGACGGGTCACCGCGGTGCCCACCAGCCTGCCCATTGACGTTTACGCAGCCCTGACGGACGCCTGCAGCGTGTTCATCACGGCGGACACGGGGCCGATGCATATCGCGGCGGCGCGGAAGGTGTGCCCGCAGCAGGCGGGCCTCTTCTGGAACCGGACGTCGGTGGTGGGGCTTTTCGGCCCGACGCTGCCGCGGGTCTACGGGTACGACTCGTCGCGGCCGGGCCACGTGCCGGCCAGCCAGGACGCCCCTTCGCGGCTCTACGAGGCTGCCTGCCCGCGCAAGGGGCTGCTCTGCTCGGTGCAGCGTATGGGCCAGACGTGCTCGGGGGAGGCGTGCTTCCGGGGGCTGGATGTGGAGGAGGTCGCGCAGTTTGCCCTGGGCCGTGTTACGCACGAACATCCCCGGGAAACGGAACGGGTCACCACCGAGCAGAGGCCATGAGCATATTCTCCGCAACACCGCCGTCTCACCGCCGCATATTCCTGGCCGGCTCCGTGCTGCTGGCCGTGCAGGCGGCGGCGCTTCTGGTGCTGCTGGCCATGGCGCCTGCCTGGGCGGCCCGGGTCTGCGGCACGATCGCCGCGACCAGCGTGGGAGGTCTGGCGGGCGCCATCGTCGCGGGTCTTGAACTGGGGCTCACCCCCTGGCAGGTTGTGGGGGTGCTGGCCGCCTTCAGCGTGATGCACCTCTGCCTGGGCTTCCCCATAATCACCACACTCTACCACCGGGCGATGGAGGTAAAGGTGCTGGGGCGCTGGGTCTCGGCCACCCGCGTGGCCGCAGAGCGCCAGAAGGACATGGTCACGCGGCTGGGCAGCTTCGGGCTGCCGGTGTTCGTCTGGCTGCCTTTCCCTTGGACCGGGGCGCTGGTGGGCGCCGTCATCGGCTACATGGTTGGCATGCGGACGCGCCGCATCATGCTGGTGGCCATTCCGGCCATGCTGCTCAGCGTGGTGATGTGGGTCTCGGCGGTGAGCCAGATGCGCGTTTTCGGCCCATTCCGGGGGTGGCCGCTCCTGGTGGCGGTTCTTGTGCTGCTGGGCGGTTTCACCGCCATCCGAGCGGTGATGGGGCGCCGCTGCAACGGAGGCGAATAGGCGACGCCCCCTCTTCGGGTGGTCAGGCGGCCTTCTCCGGACCGCTCGGGCTCAGTTATGGGAGCCCGACAGGTCTTCGACGACGTCCTTGACCTCGCGGGTCTTGCCGGTGCTCGCCCTTATCCTCTCCTGGAGCTTATCGTAGAACAGGTCGTCGTCGAGCGGCAGGTCCACCCAGGCGTCGTCGGTCCAGGAGGAGAGCAGCATGGCGTTGGCTAGGGCCAGGCCGTTGAGGCCGTCTTCACCGCGGGCGACGAGTTCCCCTTCACCGTTGATGGCCTGCACGAAACGGTTGAGCACCTCGGCGTGGGCCGAACCGCCGCGCCTGCCGACGGGGATATCGCACTCCCAGCATTCCGGCTTGCCGAAGGACTGCTCACAGGTGGCCAGGTGCTCCGGGACGGGCGTGCGGGCGCGCCAGAGCTTCAGGCCGCCCTCCATGACGAGCTTGCCGCGTTCACAGAATACCTCCAGCCGGCGCGTGCCGGGCGCCTCGCCCGTGCCGGCCTTGAAGGTGCCGATGGCGCCGTTGGGATACTCCATCGTGGCGAAGACCTCGTCCTCGACCTCGATGTCGTGATACTTGCCGTAGAAGCAGGTGGCGCGCACGCGCTCCGGCATGCCGAAAAGCCACTGCATCATGTCCAGGTCGTGGGGGCACTGGTTCATCAGCACGCCCCCGCCCTCGCCTTCCCAGGTGGCCCGCCACCCGCCGGAATCGTAGTAGAACTGGGTGCGGTACCATGCCGTGCTGATCCAGTCAATGCGCAGCAGCTCGCCCAGTTCGCCGCTGTCAATCAGGTCCTTGAGCTTCTTGTAGGCCGCCGAGGTGCGCTGCTGGAACATGATAGCGAAGACGCGGTCCGACTCGGCCGCCGCCTCGTTCATCTCCTTGACCTGCCTGGTGTAGACGCCAGCCGGCTTCTCGGTCAGCACGTGCAGCCCCTCGGCGAAGCCCTTGATGGCCAGGGGCGGGTGGTCGTAGTGGGGGGTGGCGATGATGACGGCGTCGAGGAGGCCGCTCGCCATCATCTCGGCGGCATCCTCGAAGGTCTTGAACTCGCCGTCCAGGTTCTCCCGGGCCCACTCCAGTCGTTCGGGCTTGATGTCGCAGACGGCGGCCAGGGTGGCGCCATCTATGTTGCCGCCGGCTATCTGCCGGCAATGCGAGGAGCCCATGTTGCCGATTCCTATCACTCCGACGCGCACTTCGTCCATCTTGTGCCTCCTGCGGGTCTCGTCCAGGCAGCTTTTCAGCGGGTTGCTTCCGCACATTGTGAGCATCGCGGGTCCGTGTGTCAATGTGAAGACGCGGAAGGGAGCGGGTCCTGCGCCGGCGCAGCCTGGATTGTGAATGCAAGAGGCGGGGTAACCGCAACGATCACAGCGCGCACGACGACGAGGGCAAGGACGACCGGCCCAGTCCAACCAGAACATATCATGCCGCAACGTATAGGCCCTTTTCACCTCAACTCGGAACCTCCCTTTCTCACCATACCCGTATCCCGGTCGTAAAACGTAGAGTCGTCACTGCAAGATCGCCTTACGGGCGGACGGCCCCAACCAGCGCCACGCGAAACAGCAACCCGGTTCGTGTTGCCCCCGATGAGCGTTTTTCCGGGTGAAGCCGCAGCCGGATGGGGGCTGGGCCAGAGTCCTTGCATCCGCCTCAGTGGTTCAGCAGGGATACCATATCGTAGAAGGGGAAGTTGCGGCCGGGGCAGGCCGTCTGCCGGATCTGCCGGTGCAGCAGGATGCTGGCGGTGGGGATGCGGCAGCGCGGCTGGAGGTAGTTGACCAGGGCGACGAGTGCGGCGAGCTGGTCGGCGCTGGGGTAGCCGTTCTCGAAGTCGCCCACCAGGCAGACGCCCACCCCGTGCTCGTTGTACTGCTTCACGCCCGCGTGGGCCCCGTGGAGCTGCTCCACCCAGCGAAAAGTGGCCTCGACGGCGCCGTCCGGGCTGCCGTGTCCGTTGCCGATCACGAAGTGGTAACCCACCCCCAGCCAGCCCCTCTGCTTGTGGTGGCGGTCGAAAACGGCGGCGCTGCCGGAACGTGTGAAGCTGTGGTGGATGACGATGTAGTCCCATCGACGCCGCAGGGGCACCTCCAGCCGGCCGACGGTGCGGGGGCGCGAGGGCACGGTGATGGCGCCGTAGGTGGGGGTCGTGGTGACGAGCGGCGGCGGACGGTGCGGCTCCGGG
>PUMJ01000139.1 GCA_003551305.1 Candidatus Brocadiaceae bacterium | reverse complement strand
CGCGCGCGCCCGCCCCGGGGCGGGCGCGACCCCACTGAACCCACACGATCAGAACTTCCCGGTGGGTGGGTACCATGTCCTGGCAAAGTAACCCGGGCGGCTTGACCATCGGAGGCCCGCGCACTATGATCATGCGCGTCCTGAACCGGAGGAGGAACCGTGAGCAAGCACATCGGCATCATCGCCTGCAGCGCCGAGGGGGCGGCCCTCTGCTACCGCACCATCTGCAATGAAGCGCCCGCGCACATGGGCGAGGACCGGCATCCCGAGGTCACCATGCACAACTACTGCCTGGGCGAGTACATGAAGTTCATCCGCGTGGGCGACTGGCAGGGCGTGGCCGACCTGATGCTCTCCTCGGCCCGGAAGCTGGCCGGCGCCGGGGCGGACTTTGCCATCTGCCCCGACAACACCATCCACGAGGCGTACAAGATTGCCCAGCCGGAATCGCCCCTGCCCTGGCTGCACATCGCACGGGTGGTAGGTGAAGAGGCCCGGCGACGCGGCTTCACGAAGCTCGGCATACTGGGCACTCGCTACCTGATGACCGGGCCGGTCTATCCGGGACAGCTCGGGCCGCTGGACATCGAGGCAGTCATCCCGGAGAAGGACGACCGGGAGCGCATCAACGAGGTCATATTCACGCAACTGGTGAAGGCCGAGTTCACTGAGGAGTCACGCCGATTCTTCAACGAAGTGATGGCGCGCCTTAAGGAACGCGGCGCGGAGGCGGCGGTGCTGGGATGCACGGAAATTCCGCTGCTGGTGCGCCCGGACGAGGCACCGCTGCCGACGCTGGACAGCACCCGCCTGCTGGCCCGCGCGGCGGTGCGGGAGGCGCTGGCCTGAGGAACACGGCGCAGCTCTCCCCGGGGGGCCTGCGAGCGCACCGGGCTGGTATGTGGCGCGCTTACAGCGCGGCGGACCGGCAACAGCGCCACTCCATCTTCCTTCAGCGTTCTATGGGCACCCAGGCAGACCCCCCTTCGGAGGAATCCACGGCGGCGTAGATGAACTGCATGCCGCGCAACCCGTCATAGACCGTCGGGAACTTGTAGTCCTCCGTGCGCATCGGTTTGCCCTCGACGTGCGCCCGTATGGCCTCCGCCGCGTCCACGTAGATGTTCGCAAACGCCTCCAGGTAGCCCTCCGGGTGGCCCCACGGGGTGCGGGTCACCTCCATGGCCTCGTCGGTGAGGTACTCGTCCCGCCCGCGGGTATAGACCTCGCGGGGCTCGCCATAGCGGTAAACGGGCATGTAGTTGGGGTTCTCCTGGTCCCAGGTGATGGCGCCGCCGGAGGCGTAGACACGCAGCCACAGGTGGTTTTCCTCGCCCGTGGCGATCTGGCTACAGGTGAGGATGCCCTTGCCGCCGCCCTCCAGCCGCAGCAGCATGTTGGCGTCCTCGTCCAGCTTCCGGTCCGGCAGGAAGGTGCTCTTGTCGCAGCAGACCTCGACCACCTTCTGCCCGGTCACGTATTCCAGGAGGTTGAAGGCGTGGGTGCCCACGTCGCCGATGGTGCCGGCGATGCCGGACTGCGCCGGGTCAGTGCGCCAGATGGCCTGCTTGCTGCCCTCCTTCTCGTGGGGGTACATCAGGAATTCCTGGAGGTACTCCACGATGACCTTACGGACCTCGCCCATCTGGCCTGACAGGAGCATCTGCCGCGCCTGGCGCACCAGCGAGTTGCCCGTGTAGTTGTGGGTCAGACAGAAGACCAACCCCGTCTTCTCCACCAGCTCGACCAGCTCTTTAGCCTCGTCCAACGTATAGGTCATCGGCTTGTCGAGCACCACGTGGATGCCGGCCTCCAGGAACGCCTTCGCGATGGGGAAGTGCGAAACGTTGGGGGTGACGATGGAAACGAAGTCTATCCGCTCGTCCTCGGGCAGCGCCGCTTCCTGCTCGGCCATCTGCTCGTGCGTCTCGTAGAGACGGGATTCGTCCAGGTACAGTTCCCGCCCCGTCCGCAGCGTGTTATCGAAGTCGCGGGAGAAACAGCCCGCCACAAGTTCAATCTGCTGGTCCATGGCCGCGGCTATACGGTGGACGGCACCGATGAAGGAGCCTTGCCCACCGCCGACCATGCCCATCCTCAGCTTACGTTCCCATGAATCCATCTGCTCTGCCTCCTCTGGCTTCTCGTCCTGCGTGACAAACGGTTCTGGCTTGATCCGGACAGGTGCTTTTCACCCCGAGGTCACGAAGAACAAGAAGGAAAACGAAGGGCAAAGAACCCCGCCTCGATTCGTCTTCCATCCTGTGTCGTCTTCGTGACCTTCGTGCACTTTCGCGGTTTGATCCTGCTCTACAGTTCGACCCAGCCGCCCTCGCCGTGGCTGTGCAGTATGGCCTCGCACAGCACCACCTCGCGGTGACCGTCCTCGAAGGTCGGGAATCCCTCCGGGGCGGAGAAATCGCCGGCCTGCACGTACTCGTAGAACTCCCGGAAGCACTGCTTGAAGGTGTCCGGGTAGCCCTCGTTGTGCCCGCCGGGGAAGGCGGCGAACGGGACGGCCGCGTCCGAAAGCAAGGCCGGATCGCGCAGCAGGCTCTCGTTCGGCTCGTCCCGGTGGCCGATCCAGAGTTCGTTCGGCTTCTCGCTGTTCCACTCGAGCGCGCACCTGGAACCCGCCAGTTCGTAACGCAGGCAGTTCTTGCGGCCGGCCGTCGTCTGGGAGACCCAGAGGCAGCCGCGCGCCCCGCCCTTGAAACGGAACATGATGCAGCCGTAGTCGTCGGTAGTTATCTCGATCTCCTCAGTGGCGGCCTCTTTCTTCTTCTTGCCGCTGAAGGTGTCCACCTCGCCGGTCGGGCGCTTCCGGATGGGATGCACGGTGTGCAGTTCGGCGCAGAGCGCCTCCACTTCCAGGCCGGTGATCATGTGGATGAGGTCCATCCAGTGGGTGCCCACGTCGGCGACGGCACGCAGTTCGCCGCCCTCTTCGGCCAGCACGCGCCAGTTATAGTCGGTGTCATAGAGGAGCCAGTCCTGCACGTAACTCCCGCAGACCGAGTATATCTCGCCCACGTCACCGCTTCGGACCATCTCGGCGGCCTGGCGCGCCAGAGGGTAAGAGCGCATGTTGTAGTTAACGCCCGCGGCCAGGTCTTTACCGGCGGCCAGCTTGACCAGTTCGGCGGTCTCCCCCGAACTCATCGCCAGAGGTTTCTCGCACATGACGTGCTTACCGGCCTCCAGCGCCTTGCCCGCGAACTCGTAGTGCAGGCGGTTGGGGACGGCGATGTGGACCGAGTCCACCTCCACGTCGGACAGCACCTCGTCCAGGTTCCCGTAGGCCTTGGGCAGGTGCAGGGCCTGCGCGGCCTGCTCCGACTCCTCCTCATTCACGCCCAGAATGCCGGTGACGGTGACGCCCAGGCGGCGGAGCGCCTCGACGTGAACCGGCCCGATGAAGCCTGCTCCCAACACAGCCGCGCCAATCGTATGCATCGTCGCTCTCCTATCAGTTTGTGCGGAAAACGGGCCTGTCAGATGCCCAGGATTCTGCGGTTGCGGGCCTGGTCGGTCTCAGAGCCCGCGAAGTCGTCAAACGCCACCTCCGTAGCCTCGATGATGTGTTCTGCGATGAACGGCGCGCCCTCGCGCGCGCCCTGCTCGGGGCTCTTGACGGAGCATTCCCATTCCAGCACGGCCCAGCCGGTGTAGCCCGCCTCCGTCAGCAGCGTGAAAACGCGTTTGAAATCCACCTGGCCGTCGCCGAGCGAGCGGAACCTCCCCGCCCTGTCGGCCCAGCCCTGGTAGCCCCCGTAAACGCCCACCCGGCCCGTAGGGCGGAACTCGGCGTCCTTGACGTGAAACCCCTTGATGCGCTCGCCGTAGAGCCGGATGAACTCGCAGTAGTCAAGCTGCTGCAGCAGGAAGTGGCTGGGGTCGTAGTTGAGGCAGGCCGCCGGATGGTTGTCCAGGTAGTCAAGGAACATCTCGAACGTGGCACCGTCGTAGACGTCCGAGCCGGGGTGCAGTTCGTAGGTGAACACCACGCCGTGGTCGTGCGCAAGGTCCAGCAGCGGCTTCCACAGGCGGGCCAGTTCCGTGAACGCCTCCTCGATGAGCCCCGGCGGGCGTTGCGGCCAGGGATACATCATGTGCCAGGCGAACCCACCCGACATGGTGGGGATGTTGTCTGTGCCCATGTTCGCGGAGGCCCGGATGGCCTTCTCGAGTTCGCCGGCCGCCCACCGCCTCCTCTCCCCGCCGTGCAGCCCCTGAGGGTAGAAGCCCTCGAAGGCCACCTCGTAGGCGCTGCTCATGGCCATGCACTGGCCGGCCAGGTGCGCGGCCAGTTCCGTCGGCTCCAGGCCTACTTCGGCCAGCCTGCCCTTCAAGTCATCGCAATAGGATTCGGACTCGGCGGCTTTGTCCAGCTCGATGAGCGCTTCTTCGTTGACCGGTATCTGAACGCCTTCGTAGCCCAGGTCAGCCACCCATCGGCCCAGGTTCTCCAGGTTGTTATGGGGTTCCTCTTGGCGAAGGAATTGTGCGAGGAATATGCCCGGGCCTTTCATCCTGACAGCCATTCTCTCCTCCCATTCCAGACCTTTCGGATGCAGTCGTGCACAAGCTCCGCCATCTCCGGACCGTGGGTGTCCTCGGCGCGCATCTGCGCGGCGCCGCTCTCATTCAACAGGTTTGCCACCTTCTTCGCAAGGCGCAATTTGTCGTGGGAAAGCTCGATGAACCTTCGCGACTCGTTGCGGTAGGGACCGGCCCCGCCGCTACCATCTGTCGCAGTCGTTCTGGTAGAGCACGGGGACGAACTCGCCGAACCCGTACCTTGTTGAAGCGGTCACCCAGGTTAATGTTGCTGCAGATGCCGATGGATATGTTCAGATCGTTCATCCTCAGCCCTCCGAGACCTCGGCGACGTACGGTTCCAGTGCCGGCTCAACGACGCGTGCGTGGTCTTCGGCCAGGAAGCGACGGATGTCCTGGTCGGTAACCGGTGCCGTGGCGCCGTTCTGCGTGGCCACCAGCGCGCCCAGCGCGTTGCCCAGCACGCAGCAGTCCGCCAGCGTCGCGCCGCGCAAAAGCCGATGGATGAACCCGGCCGTAAAGGCGTCCCCGGAGCCGCAGGTGTCGGCTAGTTCCACCCGGTGGCCCGGCACATAGGCGGCAGCACCATCGAGATCGGCGGCGTAAGCGCCCCGCTCCCCGAAAGTCACCACGCAGTGGGAGAGCCCCCATTGCCGGATGACCTGCTCGGCGAAATCCGGCGCCGAGGTCGCATCCAGTCTGAACATTCTGTCCAGTTCCAGCGCCTCATCCTCGTTCAGTTTGAGGATGTCGGCACGGGCCAGCGAGGAGCGGACCGTCTCCTCGCTCCAGCACCGCGGCCGCAGGTTGATGTCCAGCAGGAGCACGCCCTGCCCCCCTGCGGCCAGTATCTGTTCGAGCGTCCGGCGGCCGGCCGCTGTGCGCTGGGCCAGCGTGCCGTAGCAGACGCAGTCGGCGGCCTCGGCCGCCCGCAGGGCTTCCTCGGTCGGCTCGACCTTGTCGTACGCGACTCCCGGCACGATGAAGAAGGCAGGGCTGTTGCTGTCGGACAGGTCCACCTCGACGGTCCCCGTGGGCGCCACCTCATCCCACTGCACAAGGCGCGTGTCCATGCCGAGTTCAGCCATTTTCTCGAACGCCTCGTGCCCCAGTTCGTCGCGCCCCAGGCGGGTGCAGATCAGGCCCCTGTCGCCGAGGCAGGTGACCCGGTAGGCAAAGTTGAGCGGTGCTCCGCCCAGCACGGCGCCGGACGGAAGCAGGTCCCAGAGTGCCTCGCCGTAGGCCAGGACGGTCTTATCTCCACTGCGCATCACCGGCTCTCCCCATTCTGAGTTACGGGCAGGCGCGCCGACCCGGGCATTGGCCGTCAGGATCCGCCGAGCAGACGCAGACGCGCCGCCAGCGCCTTCTCCACCTCCTCGTGCTCGGGATGCCCGATCAGGTTGTTCTCCTCGTCCGGGTCCTCCACCAGGTGGTAGAGCATGTAGCCCCGGCCGCGGCGGTCGGCGGCGTACTTGAATCGCTCCGTGCAGATCATGACGTTGCGGCTGCCGTCGGTTTCGACCTCGCTCAGGGCGGCGTTCCTGAGCGGCGCCGTCGGGTCTTCCATGACCGGCCACAAGGATTTGCCGGAGGCCTCCGCCGGGACGTCCTCCCCCACCGCTTCCAGCAGAGTGGGCATGATGTCCACCGTCTCGGCCAGGGCCGCGCTGGTCGTGGCCGGCTCGATGCGGCCGGGCCAGCGGAAGATAAGCGGCACCCGGAGCGCGCCCTCCCAGAAGCGTCCCTTGTAGAGGCAGCCGTGGTCGCCGGCCAGTTCGCCGTGGTCCGACCAGAACGCCACCAGCAGGTTCTCGGCGAACCCCTCCTCCTGGCAGGCGGCCAGTATCTCGCCGACCCAGTGGTCTATGAGGCTCACCTTCGCGTAGTAGGCGGCCCGGATGCGCCGCACCGTCTCGGGCTTCAGCGCTTCGGCGCGCCGTTTCTGCGCGTGGTTGCGGGCGTGGCGCGGCAGCCAGTCGGGCGGCTCTTCCGGCCGGGGGTCCACCGGCGGCGGCACCTCGGCCGGGTCGTACATGCCGGCATACTCCTCCGGTGGGTCCCAGGGCTCGTGAGGGCCGGGGAAACCGACGAACAGGCAGAGCGGAAGCTCGCCGTCGTATTCCCGCAGGAAGTGCACCGCCTGCCACCCGACGTAGCTGTCCATGTGGTCCTCGACGGGCAGCGGGCTGGGCCAGACGGCGCGGGCGCGGTCCTCCTTGCGTTTCTGGTAGTCTGCGCGGAATCGCCCCAGCAGCCCTTTCCTTGCCCATTGGTCGGTCATGTAAGAGTCGGCGCGCAGCGTCGCCCAGGGGCCCGTGGTCTCGTGGACGTAGTCGAACCCGCGCGCGGTCATGTAGGGCTCGCGGTCGGCCAGGTGGAAGTCCCCGTGCTCGTAGTAGTGGGACTTGCCGATGTGGGCGGTGTAGTAGCCGGCGGCCTGGAGGCGGCGGAACAGGGACTCGTAGTCCGCGGGCAGTTCGCCGTGGTTGCCCCAGATGCCGTGCCGGTGGACGTGGTGTCCGCTGATGAAGGAGGCGCGCGCGGGCATGCAGAGGGGGCTGCTGGTGCAGGCGCGGGCGAAGCGGGCGCCCCCGGCGGCGAGCCGGTCCATGTTGGGCGTGCGGATGACGGGGTTGCCGGCGCAGCCCATCGCGTCGGCGCGCTGCTGGTCGGTCATCAGGATGAGGATGTGAGGCCGCTCCGGCGCCATGGGCACTCCGCACGGAAGCAACGTCGCCACTCTGCAGAATTACACTCTACCGCCCGGCCATAGCCGCCGTCAAAGAGCGTGAGGCAAGCGGAAAGTCTCGTCCGTGTGCCCGGGCTTCGAACCAGTGCCGGATCAGCGACCTGGCAAAATCGCGACGGTCACAGTCCCGCGAACGTGGTGGCCGCCGTACAGCGCACACCCGCCGGTCCAGTCAGCGCAGGCGTGCGCCCGCTACCCGGGTAACTCCTCAGCAAACCGCCACATGATGTCCTTGTAGAAGCGGTGGCCAGCGGGGCCGTAGGCCTGCTGGAAGCTGCCCGCTGCGCCGGCTGCGCGGTAGATGCGCCGGAGTTCCTCCGTGGCCCTGTCCACCTCCTCGTGCGGGAACAGGGTGTCGGTGCGGCCGTGCACGGCCAGCAGCCGGCGCGGCGCGATGAGCCCCGCAACGTCCCACGCCTCCCCGAACCGCATGATGCCCGGCACGGCGTTGCAGTCGTCGTGATGGACCTTGCCCGTGCGCGCCACGTAGGGGGCGAAAGCGCAGCTCGAGACCGCCGTGGTGACCCGTACGTCACAGGCCGCCGCGAACAGCGTCACCACCCCGCCCCCGGAGTTGCCCATCATCAGCACCTTGCTCGCGTCCACCTCCTGAAGCCCCGAGGCCCAGTCTATGAAACGTTCCATGTCCCAGACGCGCTCCCCGGTGGAGGTGCGAGCGGCCAGGAGTGCGTGCATGAAGTGGCTGCGGCAGTCCCTGTCGCCGTGCCGGCCGAAGACGTCCGCCACCCCGCCCACAGCGATGCCGCGCGTGGCGACCGTGAGGGCCACGTACCCACGGCGGACGGCCTGAACGGCGATGTCCCGGTCCTCCCGTTCGATGCGCCGGCGCTCTGACTCGTCCCGCCAGATGCCGGCGTAGGTGTCGAAGCCCCGCTCGTTGTGCCCGTGCGGCATGACGGCCAGCGGGAAGGGGCCCACCCCCTCCGGCCGCAGCAGCCAGAACGGCAGGCGCACGTCGGGCTCGGTCTCCATCCATCCCTTCCGCAGGGTGTAGCCGTCCTTCCGCATGGCGCCCTCGAACTCGACAGACGGCTCGTGGTCGCCCGCGGACTCGCGGATGGCGGGCAGTCCGATGAGGCGGCGCAGGGCGGGACGGGCCTCGGACTGCCACCGCTCGATCCCGTCCGGGGTCTCGGCGCGGCAGGCGTGCCGGCGGCAGTCTTCGGAGTAGAGGCGGCCCAGGTAGCGCAGGACGTCGTCGGGCAGTGATGGGTTGTCTTGTGTGGTCATCGGCCGGCCGGGGGTTTCTCGTTGCTTTTTGCTCGTGGCTCGGGGACGGCGCGCTCTCGTCCTCGGTTCAGCTCTCCTTCTCGTCGTCGGCCCCCCTTCCACGTCACCAGTCCGCTGCCTCATGCAGGCGGGGATAACATGGCACTGAGCCTTGCCTGCAAGCGCTCCTGCACGGCCGCGCAGTCGGGGTGACCGATCATGTTGCTCAACTCGTGGGGGTCCTCCTGCAGGTTATGGAGCATGTAGGGAGTGCCGTCCTGGTGGGCGGCCAGTTTCCACCGCTCCGTGCGGATCATCGCGTTGTTCGAGTCCGCGCTGCGCACCTCGCTGAGGGCCGCGTCGCGGAAGTCGGCGTCAGGGTCCCGCAGGACGGGCCAGAGCGACAGCCCGTCGCCGTCTTCGGGCAGCGGCACACCGGCGGCTTCCAGCACCGTCGGCATGATGTCCACGGTCTGGGTCAGGGCGGGGCTGACGCTGCCGGAGACGATGCGCGGGGCCCGCACGATGAAGGGCACGCGGACGGCGGATTCGTAGAAACGCGTCTTGTAGACGCGGCCGTGGTCGCCGAGCATGTCCCCGTGGTCCGACCAGAAGATGACCACCAGGTCCTCCATGAAGCCGCGGCGTTCACACGCTTCGAAAATGCGGCCAAACCAGTGGTCAATCAGGCTGATCTTGCCGTAGTAGTTGGCCCGGAAGCGCCGGATGAGATCCTCTGTCAGGTCGTCCCGGCGACCGACGGTCTGCCAGCGGGCGGCGTGCTCGGGAACCCAGGGGCCGGGTTCGGCCGCCTGCGGGGGGATGTGCGCGGGGGTCCCGGTGGGGTCGTACATGGTGGCGTAATCGCCGGGGGCGTCCCACGGTTCGTGCGGCCCGCCGAAGCCAACGAACGCGCAGAAAGGCTGCTCGGCGTCATAGCCGGTCATGAACTCGACGGCCCGTCGTCCCACGTAGCTGTCCGCATGCTCTTCAACGGGCAGCGGGCTCGGCCAGACGGCTTTGTGTCGGCCGTGTTCGAAGCGTTTCTCGTAGTCCTGCTTGTAGATCTCGTAAAGGCCCTTCTTGCGCCAGCGGTCGGTCATGCGGGACTCGGTGTTCCAGCAGGTGGCCAGGGGCCCGCCGATCTCGTCCACGTGGTCGAAACCACGCCGGCGCATCCACGGTTCGCGCTCGCGCATGTGGACGTCCCCGTGGGGATAGTAATGCGACTTGCCGATGTGAGCGGTGTAGTAGCCGGCCTGTTGGAGCCGAAGGAAGAACGACTCATAACCGGCCGGCAGCTCGCCGCCGTTGCCCCACACGCCGTGGCGATGGACACGCTGGCCGGTGATGAAGGAGTTGCGAGCGGGCATGCAGAGTGGGCTGTCTGTGCAGGCGTGGGAGAAACGGACGCCCTCGGCGGCCAGGCGGTCCATGTTGGGCGTGCGAAGCTGCGGGTGCCCGGCGCAGCCCAGGCAGTCGGCCCGCTGCTGGTCGGTCATCAGGATGAGGATGTTGGGCTGTTCCGCGGGCATGGCGGGCGCTCCTGTCGTCCTGTTGAGTTGAGCAGTAGGTTACACCTCCGGCGGGCGGGCGTCAAAAGCAGCGGGCTGGCGCACGGCTTGACCTCCCCGCCGATGCCGTTTAGACTGCCCCCGACATCGCAACCTCGGAGACAAGCCGGAGGGGTCATGGACGAAGTGAGAGCGTGTATAGTGGGCATGGGCATCGGGCGCCCGAACGGACGCGCCATCGCGGCCAACGAGCGCGGCCGCGTGGTCGCCCTCTGCGACATCGAGAAAGAGAGGATGGAGGACTTCGCCGGCGAACTGCAGGAGCCGGTCAAGCAGTACACCGACTACGAGAAGATGTGCAAAGATCCGGAGATAGACGCCGTCTTCATCGGCACGCCCAACCAGCTCCACGTGCCGGTGGCGCTGGAGGCCATCCGCAACGACAAGCATGTGCTGGTCACAAAGCCGCTCTCGGACTCGCTGGAGAGCGCGCAGGAGGTGGTCGAGACGGCCGAGTCGGCCGGCGTGGTGGGCATGATGTCACTCTCGACGCGCTTCTCGGCCGACGTGCGCTACCTGGGAGAGCTGGCGGCGCAGGGGGAGTTCGGGGAACTGTACTACGCCCGTGCTCGCAGCATCCGGCGCAGTGGCATACCGGGTTGGAGCCTCGGGTTCATCCAGGAAGGTGGCGGCGCGTTCCGGGACATGGGCGTGCACGTGCTCGATTCGGCCTGGTGGCTGATGGGCATGCCGAAGCCGCTGAGCGTGACCGGCGTGGCGGGAGCGAAGTTCGGCCCGCGGGGGCTGGGCTACTGGAACTACCAGGTGCCGCAGGAGGAACTCTACAGCCAGTATGCGGCGGACGACTACGGGGGCGGTTTCATTCGCTTCGAAGGCGACGTCGGGCTCCAGGTGGAGAGCTTCTGGGCGAGCCACCAGAAGCCCGAACTGCAGATCGAGCTGTTCGGCACGGAGACCGGCGCCACCGTGCGGCCCGTCAGGTTGTTCCGCACGGTCAACGGCGCGCCCCAGGACGTGGACGTGGAGATCCCGAAAGGGCCGTCGTCGTGGGACGCCATTGCCGGCCACTTCATCGAGTGCATCCTGGACGGTGTCGAATGTCAGGCGCCGCTCAGACACGGGATGATCGTGCAGGCGATGCTGGAGGCGCTGCTCGAGAGCGGCCGCACGGGGCGTGAGGTCCGCCTGGACTGACCACCGCCCAACGAAAACGAGCCCCACGCTGGCCTGCCGGCCGGCTGTTCGCTATCATCGGCGATGCCTACTCTGCCAGGGGGGAAGCAGCATGTTCGAGACAACGCGCAACCAGCCCGAGCCAAGCATCATCGTCATCTTCGGCGCCAGCGGGGACCTGACCCTGCGCAAACTGGCGCCTGCCCTCTACAACCTGGCCCGCGAGCGGCTGCTGCCGGAGAACACCGTCATCACCGGCTACGGCCGCACCGACCTGACCGACCAGCAGTTCCGGGAGCAGTTGAAGGAGGGCATCCGGCGCTTCAGCCGCACTCAGCCCCTGGAAGAGAAGGTCTGGGCAGACCTGGGACGGCGCCTGTTCTACCAGCAGGGCGTCTACGACGACGAGGACGACCACCGTCGCCTGCACGGACGGCTCAAGAAACTGGACGACCGCTTCGACACCGGGGGCAACCGCATCTTCTACATGGCCATCCCGCCCGAGGTGGTGGAGCCGGTGCTGCATAATCTTTCGGGGGTCGGGGCGCTGCGGCGCCAGACCCCCTGCCCCGAGAATCAGGCCTGCCACCTGCGGGTGGTGTTCGAGAAGCCCTTCGGCCGGGACCTGGAGTCCGCGCGTGCTCTGAACGACACCATCAACAGCATGCTGGACGAGTCCCAGATCTTCCGCATGGACCACTATCTGGGCAAGGAGACTGTACAGAACATCAGCGTTTTGCGTTTCGCCAACAGCATCTTCGAGCACATATGGCACAACCAGGTGGTTCGTTGGGTTCGCGTGACTGTGGCGGAGGACATCGGCACCGAGGGGCGAGGCGGCTACTTCGACTCGACCGGCATCCTACGGGACATCCTCCAGAATCACGTGCTCCAGTTGCTCACGCTCATCGCCATGGAGCCGCCTTCTTCGCTGGCGGCCGACGCCATCCGTGACGAAAAGGCGAAGGTCCTGCGCTCCTTGCGCCGGCTCGAGGGCGATGAAGTGAGCCGCTCGGTCATCCGCGGGCAATACGGGGAGGGGACCGTCGGGGGCGAAGCCGTGCCCGCCTACCGCGCGGAGAAAGGAGTAGCCCCTGAATCCACGACGGAGACCTTTGTCGGCCTGCGAACCTACATTGACAACTGGCGCTGGGTGGGGGTGCCGTTCTACCTGTGCGCCGGTAAGCGTCTGCCCGCGAAGCTGACGGAGGTGGCGGTGCAGTTCAAGACCGTGCCCGCCGTGCTGTTCGGCGCGATGAAAGAGGTCAACCTGCGGCCCAATCGCCTGACAATGCGCATCCAGCCCGACGAGGGTGTGAGCCTGCGGTTCGTCAGCAAGGTGCCGGGGCTGGCTCTGGACCTGAAGACGGTGGAGATGGACTTCCCTTACGGCAGCGAGTTCCCGGCCGAGTCACCCGAGGCCTACGAGCGACTGCTGCTGGACGTAATGGCGGGCCACGCAGCACTGTTCGCCCGGAGGGACGAGGTGGAGCTGGCCTGGGAGTTCGCCACGAGCATCCTCAACGAGTGGGAGCGGCAGCCCCCGCCGGACTTCCCCAACTACAGGCCCGGCACCTGGGGGCCGATCTCCACCGAGGACTTCTTCAACGAGACCACCGACTACTCCCGCGTGGGCAACCCCAACCGCCCCTGAGAGCCCGGAGCGCTTAGCTGCACGCCGCTCCTTGCCCCGTGCTGAGGCACGTGCTAAGCTGCCGACTCCAATCTCACGAAGGGAGGAGCCACGCGTGCACAAGAGCGTCTGGACGAATTACTTCCACGACCTGTCGCCGGAAGAGGGCATCCGCCTGTTCGCCGGGAAGGGCTGGCGGCTCCTGGAACTGGGTAACGAGCAGGCCGCCGACCTGCTGGGGCGCGGCGAGCCGGAGACGACGGCGGCCGAGTTCCTGCGCTTCTGCGACGACCTGGGCGTCTGCCTGCCGCAGGGACACCTGAAGCTGCGGGCCAACATCGCCCTGCCCCCCGGGCCGGAACGGGATGCCGAACTGAACGAGCTGAAACGCTGGCTGGACCTGTTCGCCGCCCTCGGCATCACATACGGAGTGCTGCACCCCGGTGTGCCCCATCTGGGGCGCCAGGCCGCCGGGGCCGACCAGACCGAGCCACTCAGTGCGCAGGACGTGTTTGGACTGAACGTGGACGCGCTCGGCACGTTGACCGAGCACGCGGCCGGCGGGCCCACCACCATTTGCCTGGAGAACGGCCCTAACGCCGCCGAACTGCTGAAGCTTATAGAAGCCGTCGGGGCCGAGAACCTGGGCATCTGCTTCGACACCGGCCACCTGGCTCTGACACGGGAGCGCACGCCGGAAAAGGGCCAGACAGACCGCGAGTTCATCCGTCAGGCGGCAGACCGGCTCCGGGCGCTGCACATCACGGACAATGACGGCTCCCGTGACCAGCATCTGCTGCCCTTCGAAGGCGGAAAGGTGGACTGGCCGGGCGTGATGCGCGGGCTGCGCGAGGTAGGCTACGGCGGGCTTTTCAACTTCGAGATACCCGGCGAGACAGGCTGCCCCGTCGAGGAGCGGCTGGACAAGCTCGACCGGGCATGGGAGATCGCCGACCAATTGATGGCCCTGGAGGAGTGAGCATGACAACGGATGGAGAAATCACCGGCGACCGGTTGCCCGTGAGGGGGCTTCACCTCGGGCTGGGTGGAGGGCGCAGTCTGGAGCCGCTGGAGGCGTTTGTCCGCCAGGTCTTGCCGAGCGAGGGTGTGAACCTGCTGGTGGCAGAGGTCAACTACAACTACGCGTACTCCAGCTACCCCCAGGTCAGCGGCCCGAACAGCCTGACCGAGAGCGACCTGCGCGGACTGGCGACGGCCTGCCGCGATGCGGGCGTCGAACTGGTACCGCAGATCAACTGCCTGGGCCACCAGTCCTGGGCCGGTCGCAGCCATGGTCTGCTGAGGGCTTTCCCCGAGTTCGACGAAACCCCCTGGATTCCTCAAGACGCTGACCGCGACGTGCTTTACTGCCGCAGCTACTGCCCGAACCACCCGGACGTGCACGAGGTGCTCTTCGCGCTTATTGACGAGCTGAGCGAGGTCTGCGATGCCCGCAGGTTCCACGTCGGGATGGATGAGGTCTTCCTGATAGGCGAAGAACGCTGCGCGCGCTGCAGCGGTCAAGCCCCGGCGGAACTCTTCGCCCGAGAGGTGACGCTACTGCACGACCACCTGACCGACAGGGGTCTCCAGATGTGGATGTGGGGAGACCGGCTGCTGGACGCCGAGCGGTGGGGGACCGGCAAGTGGGAGGGGAGCGCCAACGGGACCTGGCCCGCCGTGGACGCTGTGCCCCGGGACATCGTGATATGCGACTGGCATTACGAGCGGGCCTTCCCAACGCCTCGCTTCTTCGCTGAGCAGGGCTTCAGCGTGGTGGCGTCCCCCTGGCAGAAGGCTGACGTGGCGCTGGAAGAGTTGGCGACCGTCCGGCAGATGCGCCTGGAAGACGAACGGGCCCTGGGCGTGCTCCAGACAACCTGGTGCGGCTGGGAGAAGTTCGTGGGGGCATACCAGGAGGAACTGCCCGCGGAGGACGCGGGCTCGCGCAATGCCAACGGCGCCGCCCGCTGCTTCAAGGAGTTGTTCGCCGCCCTGCGTTCGGCATGAATCGAGAACGCAGGTGGCGCTCGCAGACTCCGCGCCGAGCGCCCTATCCACCGGCGGGGCTGATGTCCTCCAGGCGTCTGACCACCTGGGCAGCGTCCGGGCGGGCGTCAACCGCCTTGTAAAAACATTCGTCGAGCAGGTCCGCCAATTCATGCGGCATCGGCGGGATGTCAATACGCGTGGGCCCTTCCTCCCTGTACCGGGCCAGGGCATCGGGGGCGACCACACCCAGCGGCCACGTGATGCCGCCGGTGAACATCTCCAGCACGGTGGCGGCCCAGGACCAGATGTCGGTGGCCGGCGAGAGGGTCTCCTGGCTCATCATCTGCTCCGGGGAGGCGTAGGCGCGCGTGCGGGCGCCGGTCAGCCCGTACTTGAACAGCTTGACGGCGCCTTTGCGGCCCAGCAGGATGTTGGCGGGCTTGACGTTGTAGTGGACCCAGCCATGCCCATGCAGCCAGGCCAGCCCCGCCGCTGCACCTCGCGCGACGTACAGCAGATTCTCCAGTTGGGTCAATTCCTCGTCGGCGATGGCCCGAGCGCAATCGCTTCCCTTCACATCAGGCATCACCAGGAAGGTGATGCCGCCGTCATGTTCGAGGCGCCGGCACGGCAGAACGTTCTGGTGCTCCGGCACACCCACCATCTGGCGCGCCAGATAGTCGAACCACTCCACCGCGCCCTCGCGCTGAAGCAGCTTTGGCCGGGGCCGCAGGGCCAGCACGGGCTCGTCGCGGCTTGTGTCCAGCAGGCGGAATAGCTGCAGAGTGCTCGAGTTCTGCATCGATTCCAGCACACGGTAATGGCCGCCCAGTTGCTGCTGCGGCCGCCAGCTCGTCGCGTCGTCGGCTGTCCCGGCCATCGGCCCCTCCGCTAACAGGTGCATGAGCGTTTTTCACGCCGCCGGCATTATGGACGCACTTTGCAGCCCCTGCAAAGCACCCCTCGCTACGGCAACCTGTTCTGCACGACCATGACTGTGATGTTATCGCGACTGCCGCCCTTCTTGGCAGCTTCCGTGAGGTCCTCGGGGGCCGCCAGAGGCTCAGCTTCCTTCAGCAGGTGCTCGATGCGTTCGTCGGTGAGCGCCTCGGTCAGCCCGTCAGTGCAAAGCAGCAGCCGGGCTCCCGGAGGCCACCTGAGGGTCTGGACGTCAGCAGACGCGTTGCCGCCCATGCCTACGTATCGGGACACCTGCCCGCGCATCGGATGGCAGCGGGCCTGCTCCGATGTGATGGCGCCGCGCCGCAGCAGGATGTCCACCACGGCGTGGTCGCAGGTCAGCCGCTGGAGGGTATCGTTCGCCAGCAAATAGGCCCGGCTGTCCCCCATGTGCGCCACGTGCAGCCGTTCGCCCCGCACAAGGGCCAGCACCAGGGTGGCGCCCATCTTGCCGACAATGCGGGCCGACTCGCTGCGCACCCGGTGATTGGCCTCCAGGACGACATCCTTAATGGCGTCTTCGACCTGCTGAACGTCCCGCTCGTCCGGTCCGCTGAGCAGGCATTCAGCCAGAAGCTCGGGCACCAGGTCAGCGACCATGCGGGCGGCCCGCGCTCCGGCTCGTTCGCCACCCATACCGTCGGCCACCAGGAACAGGCCGGCCTCCGCGGACGCAAGGCAGCAGTCCTCGTTCTTCTCCCGCACAACGCCGGTGTCCGAGACCCAGGCAGCAGACAGGCCGCGGGCGTGGATCTGACCGGCTGCTCTATGCCGAACCACGTCCGTTGTCTCCATCTCTGGTGGCATACGTCGGGCTCTTCTCGGGGCGAACGAGATCCTCCCTGCGGACCCTCAGCTCCGGTTAGAAGATGAGCGCCCGGTCTTTGCGCGCCCCTCGGGGTCAGCAGAACGGCCCTCGGCGTCCGGGCCGGGCTCCTCGGCCTCCTGCGGCTGCTCGTCTTCCTCGCCCTGGATCACCTCGAGAATGTCGTCCTCCGACAGCTCCGCCCCACCCCCCGCCGGTTCGCCCTGAACGTCGACATCAGAACCGGGCTCATCAGCGACGTCAGGCTCCTCGAACAGCGCCGCGAAGTCCTCTGCCGCCTCGTCGGGTTCGGCGGCAGCAGGGCCGGTCACCCCGGCCTGCACCCCCTTCATTATCGGCTCCATCTCCCGGACGACCTCCTGCATGCCCGCCGGGCGCGCGCCGGGGTCTTCCTGCAGGCAGTCCCGCACAAGGTCGGCCAGGCGGCCAGGCATGGGGGGCAGTTCGGGGCGCGCCGGACCGTGCCGCACATACCTGCGCATCACGGTGGGGACCTTCAGGCCGGACTTCCACACCACCCGGCCCACGAAGATGTGCAGTACGCTGACCGCCCAGGACCAGATATCGGTCGCCGGTGCGAGAGACCCCCCACCTTTGAGCTGCTCCGGGGAGGCGTAAGGCCGGCTGACAGCTTCCACCTCGCCGTATTTCCAGACCTTTATCACGTTCGAGTCGCTGAGGATGGCGTTGGCCGGCTTGACGTTGTAATGGACGCGATTCTGCTCGTGCAGCCACGCGACCCCTCGGGCCATCTGCAACGCGACGTCCAGCATCAGCAGCAGCCCGCTCACACGTCCTTGCTCGATGGCCGTGTCCAGAAAGCCCCCCTCCACGTCATTCATCACCAGGAAAGGCACACCCCGGTGACGGTCCAGCCGGCGGCAGACCAGCAGGTTGGCGTGTGGAGCGACCCCCAGTGTCCGCTCGCCGTAACGCTCAAACCACTCAATGCCGCCATCCTTCTGCAGCACCTGCAGGCCGGGTCCGAGGATGAGCTGGTGAGAACCGCGGAAAACATCGTCCACCCGGTAGAGACAGCCCGTGGCCGTCTGGCGCAGGCATTCAAGCACCTCGTAGCGGTCGGCCAGCAGTTCCTCGCTCTCCCAGACGTGAACTCCAGCCTCGCCCATGTTCGCCTCCCGAGTGCAAGCGGATTCGTCCGGAACGCAACGTACACATCTGCCCGACGGCCGCAATTATAGGCCAAAGGATAGGATCAGTAAAGTGCTCTGCGTCCCCAATGCAGAGCCGTTCACATATTCGGAGTCTGGCAGAAAGCGCCAGTCGGGGAACAGCAACCGTGCCCTCAGGCGCCCGGCCGGCAGCGCACAGTCCGCCACGCGCAGACGGTCACCGCATGAGCGGCTGATCTTGCGGCTTGTGCACGGCCAGACGTTTGCGCTGCGGCCGGGGGCGCCTATAATGCGGCCTTTCCAGCAAGCACCCACTCACTCACGGAGGAGTCGTGCTATGGCGCGCATACCTGTTGCCCTGCAGTTGTTCACCGTCAGGCAGTTGCTGGCCGAGGACTACGTCGGGACGCTCAAGAAGGTCAAGGCGCTGGGCTACGACATGGTCCAGCTCACCGGCAGCCTGCCCTTCGATGCCCCCGGTATGAAAGAAGTGCTTGACGACATCGGTCTCCAACCGGTGGGGATCCACGTGGGCGGCGACGAGTTGGCCGGCAACCTGGACCACTGGATTGATTACGCCCTGACGGTGGGCACGAAGGACCTGGTGTGGCCGTTCGTGCCGGAGGACCAACGCCAACTGCGCCAGGATTGGATCGAACTGGCTGCAACCATGGACGGCATCGGCGCGCGTTGCCGCCAGAAGGGCGTCCGCCTGTCCTACCACAATCACAGCTTCGAGTTCATCAGATTTGACGGGCAGTACGCCCTGGACTTGCTCTACGAGAAAACCGACCCGCAGAACCTGCTGGCTGAGATAGACACCTACTGGGTCAAGCACGGGGGCGAGGACCCGGCGGCCTACATCCGCAAGTACGCCGGCCGCCAGGCCATCCTACACCTGAAGGACATGGCCGACGACGAGGAGCAGTCCTTCGCCGAGATCGGCAACGGCATACTGGACTGGGATGAGATCCACCGGGCCGCCATTGAGGCCGGAGTCGAGTTCTACGCCGTTGAGCAAGACATTTGCCCCGGCGATCCGCTGGACAGCGCCCGGATGAGCATCCAGTTCATCCGGGAAAACATGGCGGACTGACGACGCCGAAACAGCGACGGCGACTGACCACAACGAACACGAATAAGGACAGCGGCAGGGAGTCAGAACTGCATGCCCACGGCGGAGGCCCCAATCGTCTTCGTCATCAGTTGCGTCATTGACCTCGTATCATCCTTGGGCCGGACGTAGTCAGCAAGGACGCAATAAGGCGGGAGGCGGCTGTGCCCCCTGGGGTTTAGAGGATGAAACGATGGTAAGGGTGGCGGCACGGCAGGCCCGGCGCTATGCGGAAGTCCCCCTCGGCCGGAAAGCCGATGCCGGACCAGATGGTGGCCCAGACGCCGCCGCCCGGCCTGTCGTGGTTACCGGTGCAGATCGGTGCTTCATGGTCCGCGAGCACGTCCTTCACGTTTTCGGCAGAGATGCCCTCGCGCATCGCCTCCAACAATTCCAGCGCCCGCCCGACGCGACGTCGGCTGCGGGCCGCGCTCTGCTCCTGATCATTGTTCGGGGCCGGCACGGCTATCCGGAAATTGCCGGGCGGCACTTCTGCCACGACTGTCCCGCTCAGAGGCGAGTTGGCCGCAGCGATTAGCCCGGCCTCGGGCCGAGCCACACTGACCCGGCGGCAGCCCGCCGACACCACGGCACACCCCCCGGACGCGTCCGCCAGCAGGTAGTTCATGGGGCGCAGGTGCCTGACCTGCGTGCAGGCGCCGACGGCCTCCTCGACCGTCTCACAGGTCTCCGATATCATCTCGACCAGTATGCTCCACTGCACTCCGGGCGCGGTGACGGGCTCCGGCGGCAACGAGGCGATGGCCAGGTAGAGGCCGGCCTCGTTGAGCACGTCGGGGCTGCCGGCCCAGTGGTGTGTGTAAGCGAGGCGGTCCATGCCGCTCGGCAACCGGTAGCGATGCAGTTCGCACCAGCGCAGGTCCTCGACTGCCCAGTCATAGTTGCGGCCCACGATGATCCCCTTGCCGCTGTGGTGCCGTTCCTGCTCGACGGCGAACATGGTGCAGCCGCCCAGCTGGCTCTCCAGCCGGGCGAAGTAGTGAGCGGCCATCGCGCGCGGCTCAAACCCGCCTCCTTCCAGGATGCCCTCGAACTCCCGGACGGCGGGCGGGTAGAACTCCTCAACAGCCCGGCGGCAGCCTGCCACGAACTCGGCGGGGAGGCCGTGAGGCTCCCGCACGACGAGCGTGTCCCTGAGCCGCTGGCCGCGCCGGATGCCCCGGCGGTGATGGTCGCCCGCGAACTCCACTTCGCGTATGACACGCCCGCCGCCCATTCAAGCCTCCGCCGGCTCGCACTCGGCCGTGGCGATGTACAGGAACGCCTCCGGGTTCTTGCCGGCGCGTTCCTCAGGCAGCCGCACGACCTCCCGCACGGCTATCCCCATCCCGGCCAGCTCCTCCAGGGCCCGGCGAATGACCTCGTCGAACTTGCCCTCGACCAGCACTCCCCCGCGCACCCACTGCTCCGGCGCCTCGTACTGCGGCTTGAGCAAGGACAGGATGTGCCCCCCGGTTTTCGACTGCCTCAGGGCGTTCGGCAGAATGTGGCGCTGGCAGGTCCAGCCGACGTCTGAGACCACCAAGTCCACCGGTTCGGGCAGGTCCACGTGCATCGCGTTGGTGCGCTCCATCACCACCACACGGTCGTCCTGGCGCAGTTTCCAGTCGAGCATGCCGTAACCGGTGTCCACGGCATAGACGCGCGCGGCACCGCGCTGGAGCAGGCAGTCGGTGAACCCGCCGATGTTGCAGCCGAAGTCCGCCCCCATGGCGCCCGCGACGTCGAGCCCGACATAGTCGAGCGCATGCTGAAGCTTGTCCCCGCCGCGCCCGACGAACTGTCCCCGCGGTGCGATGGCTCCGCCCCCCTATTTGCTTCTGCTCACCATGTACCCGATCACCTGCCGGAAGAAGCGGGTATCGTTCAGGGGCACCTGCTCTATGATGTCGAAGGCTTTCTGAACGAGCCTCTCCGCTTCCGCACGGGCGAACTCCAGGGAGCCGAGTTCCTCGTATAGCGCCCCGACCCGCTCGACTTCGAAGTCCGTCGTTTCCTCTCGTGGCTTCGCCATTATCCCCGCCAACTCGCGCTTGGTATCCTCGTCGGCCGCGTTGATGGCGTGGGCGTAGAGGATGCTGGACTTGCCCTCGCGGATGTCGTTGCCCGTTTGGCCGCCCCTGCCCTTTCCCACGGTCAGGTCTATCATGTCGTCACGTATCTGGAAGGCGGCGCCCATGCACTCACCGAGCCGTCCCACGCACTCGAGCACGACCGCGTCGGCGTCGGCTACGATGGCCCCGCCCAGCATCCCCAGCGCCATGTAGCGGCCCGTCTTGAGCGTGACCATCTCCAGGTAGTGCTCGACAGTCAGGTCCACCTTCCCGCGGGTGTTCAGGTCGAACGCCTGGCCACGGCAAGTGTCGGTATACGCGGCGGCGAAAGCGCGCGCAAGCTCCACGCGCTGCCTGTTGCTGACAGGGCTCCGCAACAGCGCTTCGCTGGCCACACCGAGCATGAAGTCCCCGACGTTGATGGCGTTGGCCTGGCCGTAACGCACCCAGACGGTCTCGCGGTCGCGACGCACCGTATCGCCATCCTCGACGTCGTCGTGGATGAGCAGCATGTTATGCAGTATCTCGACGGCGGCGGCGAAGTAGAGGGCGCGGGAGGGGGCCTCCCCCAGTTGCTCGCACGTCAGCAGGCAGATGGCGGGTCGTATGCGCTTGCCCCCCGACCGCAGGTGGTACCAGACGGCATCTGAGAGGTATTCGTCCGCCTTCGGGGGCAGCAACTCCTTCAGGACCGGCTCTATACGCGCCGCAGCTTCCTGCAGCCGCTCCTCCATGGCGACATTGGCTGTCTTGTCCGGCATGCTCAACTCCTTCTCAAGTATCATCCCGCAGGAAGACGCTTCTCAGCGCGGCGGCGACGCCGTCCTCGTCGTTGTCGGCGGTGATGGCCTGCGCGACTTCCTTGACCTCGGGCAGCGCGTTGCCCATGGCGAAGGACATACCGGCCGCCTCAAGCATGGGTATGTCATTGACGTCGTCTCCGACGGCGATAACCTGCCCGGGAGCAAGCTTCCACCTCTCCAGCAGCCAACACAGGGCATGCCATTTCGAGGCGCCGGGATCATGGACTTCCAGGGCTATCTGGTCCTTCCCGTAGCGCTCCTGCATCATCGCCTTGATGCTGGCCCGTCCGGCCAGGGACTCTCGAATGTGCGGCTCCGCTTTCCGGACTCGATCCAGCGAATCCACGGTATAGATGACCAGAGGCGCGTCCTCGTCCCCGGCGGGGTACGCGGGACAGGTCTCCACCCATTCTCGATGCACCTGCACGTAAGGGAGCCGCTCAGCCCGAGCGCGTTCCATGGCGGGCAGCTTCAGTTCGCGCATATCGAGGGGCCGATCATAGAGCAGGAACGGCACCAGGCCGCGCTCGCGGTAGAGTTGCACCGTCCGGCGCGCCGTCTCATGCTTCAGCGGCATCTTGTAGAGGGTGCTGTCGTCGTCCGCCCTCTTGATCAGCGCGCCTCCTGAGCAGACGACGACGGGATGAGCATGATCGAGCTGCTCCAGCACCGGCAGTGTGGTGCGCCAGCGCCGGCCTGTGCACAACACCGTGCGCACCGATCGCTCCACCAGTGTCGCCAGCGTCGCCTTAAGACGGTCACTCACCTGCTGTCGGCTGTCCAGGACGGTTCCGTCTATGTCAAGCGCGACAAGCCGATAAGGGCTGTTGCTTACGGGCATTTGGTTGGCCGATCTCCGCCGCTCGGGGACAGAAAAGTAGCGGGCAAGGAATGCCAGAATAACCAAGAAGAGCGGGTTTTGCAAAAGCGCGGCGCGAGAGCCCGGGCCCGCACTCACAGGCCGACGGTCGTTTCTTGCCCCCTCGGCATGGCGTCGGCGGCGGCCAGTATCTCGGCCGTGCCTTCCAGTCCCACCCAGATGGCAATGACCCTGACGCCCGGAAACTGCTCCGAAATGAAAGCTACCGCGCGGCGCAACTGGGCCTGCTGCGTCCGATCCCCGACCGCGTTGCCGGAGCAGTCGGTGTGCGCCGCCACGGCAATCCCCCGCGAGCCGTGGCTCTCAAGGCTGATGCGCACACAGGAAAGGGACGCCTCCGTGTGTGGTGTGCCGGTCTCATCGGAGAGGTATCGGACGATGCCCGCCGCCGTGATGGTGTCCACGCAGGCGACGTCAAAGAAGGAGCTAACGGCCTCGTTGACCGGCAATTGCACCCGTCCGTCAATGCAGTTGAGCGCCGTGGCGAAGGTCGTCTTGTCTGTGATCATGTCTTGATGCAGTGGTAGACCGTGATGTAAAGAACCGGACAAAACCGATGCCGCGGCTAACCGAGGACCGCGAAAGCCCTGCGTCACCAGGGGGGACCCGGCGCCGGGCGTGCCGCAACTAAGGGGGGTTGTACCGCAAACGCCATGCCCCGGTCAACTGCCCCACCCCCACCCCCGCAGAGGGTCCCTCCCTGCCAGGCCTTTAGCCTGTGCACTCAGGGCGGCGTCTCGGCCGGCGGTTCAGCCACCCGGCGGGGAACGGCTATGATGCGGATGCTGCCGGTTTCCGTGACGTAGCGCCCCAGCACGTCCAGCATCTGCTCGGCCGTGTAGGAGATGTACTCGTCCATGGCCTGCTTGACGTCCTGCAGGCGGGTGCCGCGGTAGTCCATGTCCGCCATCACAGACGCCCAGTAGGAAGGCTCCTGCTGCTGGGTCTCAATGATGTTGGCGAACTGCCTGCGCACGGTGGCCATCTCCTCGGGCGTGGGCCCTTCCCCCGCAAAATCCCGCATAATCTGTCGGGCAAGCTCGGCGGCCTCCTCCGCGCGTTCCGGGTCGGCCGTGAACAAACTCACAAAGCGACCCGTGCCGGGATATTCCCTGGCCGCCCCTGCGTAGCAGAATATGGAGTAGGTCAGCCCCCGCTCCTCCCGGATCTCGTCCCTGAGGCGTGACTGGAGTATCTGGCTTGCTATCTGGAGCAGCCGTCTGTCCTCCACGTCCGCCCAGTCCGCGCCGCGCCAGCCCACCATCACAAACGCCGTCGGGGTTATCGTGTCCACCTCGATGCGGGACTCGAGCGGTCCCTCATCCAGCCTTACTTCCCTCAGATCGGCAAGCGCGCCCGCCACTGGGGGCCGTTCGGGGAGGGAGCCGAGATACCGCCGCACGAGCCGCAGCGCCTCGTCGCGTTCAATATCCCCCACCACGGAAACCTCTATCGGCGCGTTTGCCATCAGGCGCTCAAGCCACGCCTGCCCCTGCTCCAGGTTCAGCGCCTCGACCTGCTCCCGCGTCGGGAACTCCAGGCGCGGGTCGCCGCCGCTGAGCAGCCGCTTGGCCTCCTCTTCGAGCCGGGACTGCACGTCGGTGCGACGACGCTCGATCTCCTGAAGCATCTGCTCCTTCCATACGTCCAAAGCCGAAGGCTCGATGCGGGGCTCGGTCAACAACAGATGGGCCAGCCGGAAGCCCTCCTCGATGTCGTCAGGCGTCCCGCTTAGCGTCATCTGCAGCGAGTCGGGGTTGGGGCTGCCGCCGAGTTCGACGTTTCGGCCGGTCAGGTGGTCACGGATCTGCGTGGAGGTGAACCGTTCCGTGGCCGGCTGCCTGAGCACCAGGGCGACCACGTCGGTCACGCCTCGGTTCTCGGCGCTCTCTTCGATGGCGCCGCCGGCCAGTGTGATGCGCACCAGCACCTCGTCCCTCTTGTAGTCCATGCTGCGCAGGTGCGCCCGCACGCCGTTCTCGAGGGTGACGGAGAGCACCCCGAGGTCGGCGTCTTCCTGTCGCTCCACCACGCGGCCGAGGGCCGGCTCTTGCTCCAACAGGCTCTCGATGCGCCGGCGCGCCGCCCAGGGTTCGACCTCGGCCCGCTCCGCCCGCTCGGCCACGGCTAAGACTTCTTCGTCGGTGGGTTTCCGGGCGCTGTCGCTGTCGGGCATCGTCACCAGCAGAAGCCTGGCATCGGCCGAGTAATTGCGCCGAAAGGCCTCCCGGACCTCTTCGAGCGTGATGTCCTCGATGAGCCCGCGGGTCAGTTCGAGCCGCTGCGCGGCGGACATGGGGGCTCGTTCCTGCGAGACGCACCGGTTCAGGTAGCGCAGAAAGGACTGCTGATCTTGGGTCGGCTCGGTGCGAGCCGCCCGCTCTGCGGCGGAAAGCGTCGCCCTGCTGGCCTGCTCAAGTTCTTCGGGTAGGAAACCGTGCTCCCGGGCGCGCCTGAGCTCCACCAGCAGGGTCTCCAGGCCGGCCTCCCAGCGCCTGGGGGAACTCTCAGCCCCGGCGCCGATGTACGTGGCGACGTTAAGCAGAGGGTACTTGGTGAGGTCAGCCTACTGGAAGGGTGCCTTCCCCTCCCGCACCATGTCCGAGAGGCGCCGGTTCAGAATCCAGATGCCGAGGCTGTCCACAAGGTCGCGGCGGAAGTCGCCGACCGTCTCGAGCGGCTCCAGAGGGCGCACGGCAATGGCCTCGGCCCTGGCCACGGTGAGTTCGGCATCGCTCAACACGGCTGCCCGCGTCTCGGTGTAGGGCTCGACGCCCGGTTCGGCGTCCGCCGGAGGGTCCTCGACGGGTTCCCACTCGGCGAAAGCCTCCTCCACCAGCGCCTGCATCCGCTCCGGCTCCACGTCCCCCACCACGATGAGCGTCGCGTTGTCGGGGCGGTACCAGGTCTCGTAGTATCGGCGGAAGTCTTCTGACTCGAACGCGCGTATCGCCTCCTCCTTGCCGATGGGCAGGCGCTCGGCCACGCGCGAGCCGGGCAGCAGGACCGGCAGCACCTGCTCCATCACCCGCTGGATGGGGCCTTCGCGGGCGCGCAGTTCCTCCAGCACCACGCCCCGCTCCTTCTCGATCTCCTCCGGCAGCAGGCTCAGCCGGAAGGCGAAGTCGGCCATACACAGAAGCCCCTTGCGCAGGGTCTCGTCCTCGGTGTCCGGCAGGCGCATCTGATAGGTCGTCTGGTCGAAGCCGGTGAAGGCATTCTGATGGTGGCCGAAGGTCAGCCCGATGGACTCGAAGTAGCGGATAAGCTCGCCGGGCGGGAAGTTCTCGCTGCCGCGGAACGCCATGTGCTCGAGGAAGTGGGCCAGCCCCCGCTCCTCTTCCTCCTCGTTCAGGGAGCCGCTGCCTATGTGCAGCCACATGCCGAGACGGCCAGGCGGCACCTGATGACGGCGAATCCAGACGCTCAGTCCGTTGGGCAACTCCACCGTATGGATGGCCGGATCGGTGGGCAGCGGTTCCCGCAGGTCCGGTTCATCCGCCCCCACGACCGAACTCAAGAGCATGCCCATAACCACCGCTGCGATCGCCACGCGCCGCCACATCCCCTGTGCTCCCATCCGCCGAGTTCTCCCTTTCTCCCGTTTTGTGGCCACACGTACGATTATACCGGGCGAAGGGATACGCCCAAAACGCGGGGCAGGAATGAAGCGGGGCCATCAGCTTCAGCGTCGAGCTGCATAGGAGGCACAGCGGCGGCCGGCCGCGTGTGCGT